>JBBSRQ010000027.1:0-24244 GCA_038242845.1 Propionibacteriales bacterium
GACCCATCCTATGTGGGCAGCGACGAGGTCCACTGATGGGTTGCAGCGACGCTGGTGGGTAGGTGGTGACGCGTGCGTTTGGTGATAGCGGAGTGTCAGGTGGACTATGCGGGACGCTTAACGGCCCATCTCCCGATGGCCAAGCGGCTCATCATCGTGAAAGCCGACGGCTCAGTCTCGGTCCACGCCGATGACCGCGCCTACAAGCCGCTGAACTGGATGAGCGCCCCCTGCCGCCTTGAGATCGCCGAGGCCGATGAGGAGGCCACGGAACTGGGCGTCACGCAGCTGTGGGAGGTGCGCTCCAAGGATGGCGACACCCTGCAGATCCGCCTCGGGGAGGTCTTCCTGGACAGCGACCACACCTTCGGCGTGGACCCCGGACTGCAAAAGGACGGCGTCGAGGCCCATCTCCAGGCGCTCCTCGCGGAGCACCCCACTACGTTCGGGGAGGGCTGGCAGCTCGTCAAGCGGGAATACTACACACCCATTGGTCCCGTCGATCTACTGCTGCGTGACGAGGCGGGCGGCCACGTCGCCGTCGAGATCAAGCGCCGTGGCGACATCGACGGTGTGGAACAGCTCACCCGCTACCTTGACCTCATGAATCGCGACCCCCAGCTCGCACCAGTGCGCGGCATCTTCGCCGCGCAGCAGATCAAGCCGCAGGCCGCCACGCTGGCTGCCGACCGCGGGATCTCCTGCCGGGTCATCGACTACAACCTCCTGCGGGGGATGGACAACGCCGACGAGAGACTCTTCTGAACATGCCCACGAGTCGCCGCCCCAGCAAGCACCTGCGCGCCCCCAGGCCGCTGGACACCTCGCGCCACGCCAGCAGGTCCAGCACCCGCTCCGGCTCGTTCCTCGTGCGGGACATCCCCGCAGACCGTTCCACCAAGGCCTACACCTGCCCCGGCTGCCAGAACACCATTCCTGCCGGGATGGCCCACGTCGTCGCCTGGCCGGAAGCACCCTCAATGGGTTTCGATTCTGGGCTGGAGCAGCGCCGCCACTGGCACAAGCACTGCTGGAGGTTGAACGCGTGAGTCTCCACCACATGGTGGTCGGCGACGGCGCCAAGCCCGTCGTCTTCATCCATGGACTCTTCGGTCAGGGCAAGAATTTCGCCAGCATCGCGTCAGGCATCGGCGACATCGCCACCTGCTACCTCGTGGACCAGCCCAATCACGGGAAGTCCCCCTGGACACTCGAGTTCAGCCTGGACGCGCAGTGCGATCTCGTGGCGCAGTGGATGCGCACCACCGTTGACGGCCCTGCGACAGTCATCGGCCATTCCCTGGGCGGCAAGGTGGCAATGCGTCTTGCGCTGCGTCACCCTGAACTGGTGACAGGCCTCGTGGTGGTGGACGTATCCCCCACCCACAACGACGCCACCTCCGGGTTCTCAACACTCGTGGCCGCCATGCGCAACCTGGATCTCGACGCCGTCACCAGCCGCACCGACGCCGATCATCGGCTCACAACGCTCGTCCCCGACCCCGGGGTCCGCGGCTTCCTGCTCCAGAACCTCCGCCGCCACGGCGGGCACTGGGCCTGGAACGCCAACCTCGACCTGCTGGGTGACAACCTCAACGTGGTCGCCGGATGGCCCGCGATCGAAGCCTCGTGGGACGGACCCACGCGGTGGGTCGCCGGCGGTCGCTCGGACTACGTCCAACCCCAGGACGTGGCGCCCATGCGGAAGCTGTTTCCGCGCGTGGTGTCGGTGACACTCAAGCGCGCCGGACACTGGGTCCACGCCGACGAGCCCCAGGCGTTCACCGGCATCCTGCGGCAGTTCCTGGGCTGACGTCCTTGGTGTCACCCATGGGTTGACACCCCCCGTTCAGCCCAAGGTGACCGACGTGATCTTCGCTTCCGCAATGGGGCTGGTGCCGTCCTCTGCCGCCACGCCCTGGGCTGCAATACCGCCCACGACGTCCAGTCCGGCCTGGTCCATGGTCCCGAAGACTGTGTAGTCCGGCGTGAGCCGATCAGAGTCGGCCCACACGAGGAAGAACTGGGATCCGTTGGTGTCCGCGCCCGCATTCGCCATGGCCACGGTCCCCGCGGGGTATTTCATGGAGTCATTCGTCTCATCGGCGAAGGAGTAGCCCGGCCCACCCCTGCCGGTGGCCGAGGGGTCGCCGCACTGCAGGACGAAGATGCCCGTGTCGGTCAGCCGGTGGCAGACCGTGTCGTCAAAGTAGCCCTGTTGCGCCAGCGACTCGAAGGAGTTCACGGTGCAGGGTGCGGTCGCCCGGTCCAGTGTGATCTCCACGTCGCCGGCCGTGAAGTGCATGGTGGCCGTCGCCGTGCCGGCGTTCTTAACGTCAGTCGTCGACGGCGGGTCCACCGGCTTGGCTGCATCTCCACCCATCGGATACTCGCACCCCGTGGCCTGGACCACCTCGTCACTGGAGGAGGGCTGATTGGCGTCACCACACCCGGCCATGAGCAGCAGCGAACAGGCGACGAGCGGAACCACAGGCATCTTCTTCACGCGCACAAGCCTCCCATGAACCACCGCCCACGCGCATTCCGCTCCCCCTCCACACTCAGCCAATCGCGCCCACGGCCAATCCACCGTGGGGTTCGCTCCGAATAAGGGGCATGGCAACAACACGTGAAGCGCGCACACTGCCCCATCGGTTCCCTCGCGCCCTGGCGGGGTTGGTCGCGGCCGCGGTCGCGCTCGCGATCGGTCACCTCGTCGCCGCCCTGTTCAACCCAGCCGCCTCACCCGTGGTCGTGGTGGGGTCGCAACTGGTTGACGCCGCCCCCACGCCGATCAAGGAGGTGGCCGTGCGTTATCTGGGAACGGCGGACAAGCCGGTCCTCATTGCGACGGTCACTGTGGTTGTACTGATCGTGGGCGCTCTTCTCGGTCTGATCGCCTGGCAGCGTCCAAGGATAGGCACCGCAGGGGTGGCGGCCCTCGGACTGGTGGGAGCCGTCCTGGCTCTCCTGCGGCCCGGTTTCGGCGCGAGCGCAGTGGTGCCTTCCCTGGTGGCATCCATCGTCGGGGTGGCAACCCTCATGGGGCTGGTGTGGTTGGGGAGGACTCCGGTACCACTAGCGTCTGCAGGGGTGGGCGTCAGTCGTCGTCACCTGATGCTCGGCACCATGGCGGGTGCGGCCGTCGCCGCCCTCTCGATGGGCGGTGCCGTCGTGATCGACGGGGCGAAGAATGCAGGCGCGGCTGCTGCCCGCCGACTCGGACTACCAATGCCGGCCTCACCGGCACCACCGATTCCCGAAGGTGCGCAAGTGCCCGGCAACACCCCCTTCACTACCAGTATCGACGACTTCTATCGCGTCGACATCGCATTGACCACGCCGACCTACTCGGCCGAGGACTGGACCCTCACCCTGGATGGTGAGGTCGAAAATCCCATGACCATCAGCTACGCCGAGCTTATGGACATGCCAATGATCGAGCGCGACATCACCATGACATGTGTGTCCAACGAGGTCGGTGGGTCCTACGTCGGAACGGCTCGCTGGTTGGGCGTCCCGTTCTCGGACCTGCTGCCGAAGCTCGGCGTCAAGCCGGGCGTGGACCAGCTCTTCTCCTATTCAATGAACTCGGGTTACACCTGTTCCACGCCTTTTCAGGCCGTCTCCGATGGCCGCGACGCCATGATCGTCGTGGGGATGAACGGGGAAGTTCTACCGAACAAGAACGGTTACCCGGCACGGATGCTGGTGCCCGGGCTGTTTGGTTTCGTCTCGGCCACGAAATGGCTGAACCGCATCGAGTTCACCACCTACGCCAAGAAGGACGCCTACTGGACCGAGCGGGGTTGGGCGACCGATGCACCGATCCTCACGCAGGCTCGTATCGACGTGCCACAATCGCTCGGCACGCTCCCCAAGGACAAGCCAGTGCTTGCTGGTGTGGCATGGGCGCAGCATCGTGGCATTGAAAAGGTCGAGATTCGCATCGACGGGGGCGAGTGGGTCGAAACCAAGCTTGCGGACGACGCCGGCATCGACCTGTGGCGGCAGTGGAGCCATGTTTACGACGGGCCCGCAGGCAGCCACACCGCCGAGGTTCGGGCCACCGACCTGGATGGCAATACCCAGCCAGAGGAGCGGGTTCCCGTCTTTCCCTCAGGTGCCACCGGCTGGCACCTGATCCGGTTCGACTCCGAGTAGGGCGTCTCTTCCCCCGCCTCCCAGACCCACCAGCGCCCCGGCGTCGGTGGGTCTGGTTGTGGGCCGTACCCCACTCGTTGAAGGGATTTCCCAGATTCTTCTACCCAGATCCAATCCATCCAGGGAGTGGCTCCGAATGCCATATGAGAGATGGCCCGCACGGGTTGTCGAACCGGGGACAACCCTCATACGAACCAAGGAGAACCGCCATGAACATCTTCACGAAAAACACGAAGACCCTCTCGACGATCGCCGCCGGAATCATGATTTCCCTCAGCCTTGCAGCGTGCTCCGGCGCCGACGCACCGGCCCCCGCTGAAACGACCACCGAGATGACCACCTCGGCTCCGGCATCGCCGATGGAGGAGTCTGCGGCGCCGTCTATGGAGGAGTCTGCCGCGCCGTCGATGGAGGAGTCCATGGCGCCGTCGATGGAGGAGTCCATGGCGCCGTCGATGGAGGAGTCCATGGCGCCGTCGATGGAGGAGTCCATGGGTGCCATGGCTGACGCTCCCTTCGGCCCCGGGTGCTCCGCCGTTCCCGCCACCGGCGCCGGCTCCTTCGATGGCATGAGCCAGGACGCGGTGGCCACCGCCGCCAGCAACAACGAGGAGTTGAGCACCCTGGTGACCGCAGTCAAGGCAGCCAACCTGGTGGACACCTTGAACAACGCGAAGGACATCACCGTCTTCGCCCCGTCCAACTCCGCGTTCGCGGCAATGGACCCGGCCACCCTGGAGGCAGCCCTGGCTGATCCCTCCGGTCTGCTCACCCAGGTGCTGACCGCGCACGTCGTGGGCCAGCGCCTCGCTCCCGCCGACCTCGCGGGCACGTTCGACACCCTGAACAAAGATCAGAAGATCACGATTGAGGGCTCGGGCGAGGACTTCACCGTCAACGGCACCGCCAAGGTTGTCTGCGGCAACGTGCAGACCGCCAACGCCACCGTCTACATCATCGATGGCGTCCTTCTGCCGAAGGGCTGATCCAGGACCCGAAAAGGCGAGGACACCGATCAGTCGGTGTCCTCGCCTTTCGTGCGTGGGCGATAGGTTGGATGCCATGGTGAACCTGACTCGCATCTATACCCGCACCGGCGATGCCGGATCGACCCGGCTCTCCGACAACTCGGAGACGGCCAAGACCGACATCCGCGTCGAGGCCTACGGCACCGTCGACGAGGCGAACGCCGCGATCGCCGTGGCCGTCGCTCTGGGAGGACTTCCCGGACGTGTCGCTGAGATGCTGGACCTCATCCGCAACGAGATGTTCGACGTGGGTGCCGACCTCTCCACGCCGCTGGCGGAGAGCCCTGAATGGCCTCCCCTGCGGATCGAGCAGTCCTCCATCGACCGTCTGGAGCAGTGGTGCGACGAACTCTCCGACCCGCTGCCCAACCTGCGCTCCTTCATTCTTCCCGGTGGTTCCCCGGCGGGTGCGCAGCTCCACGTGGCGCGCACGGTGTGCCGTCGCGCAGAGCGCGTCGCCTGGCGCTGCGTCGAGACCCATGGCACCGAAACGTCGGACACTCGTGGGGAGGGTGGGGTCAGCCTGCTGGCCGTGACCTACTTGAACCGCCTCAGCGACCTGCTGTTCATCATGAGCCGTGCCACCAGTGGTACCGACGGCGAGATCCTGTGGGTTCCGGGCACGGACCGGGAGAAGCCGAAAAAGGGCGCAAAATAACCCGGGCCAGTCGGCTCCGGGTGTGAGGTGTCCCTACAGCGGCGAATCGGCGCTCGTGGGAATGTAGTGGCTGCCGGGCGGCGCGGACTCCAGCCAGGTGATGAGACCCATGGTGTCGTCGCCGTCCATGGCAAGGGTGTATTCGCGACTGCTGATCCGGTCACGCACGAGCACCACGCTGGAGTGCTCGAAGAGCACCACCTGCTCCAGCCCACTCGCGGGCCTCTGGTGGATGTAGTTGGTCATGCCCCGCTGCAACGACACGGCAGGGCGCAGCCCCAGCGAGAAGGCACGGAACCACTCGAGGCGGTCCGCGCGGTAGCGGGCCAGTCCCAGAACCCAGCCGCTGCCCGGGACACCGTCAGTGACGCGGTACGCGCAGTCAAAGAGGCCACCCTGGCCTGTCAGCCAACGGCGGCGCGCATACAACCCCACGAAGGGCATGGCAACGACCGCCGTCACACAGACGATGACGATCACGACGCCCAGAGTCATGGAGGAAAGATACCTGAGAAAAACCTGAACGGATGTGTCAGGTGGCCGGTGTTCCGGTCATCTGACACATCCGTTACCGAATCGTTGTGATGTCTGACGTGTGGCTAGGCAGGCTGTCGGTTCTGGACCTTCTCGCCAGCCCTGATCTGCGCATTCAGAATGTTCAGGTGGTGCAACTGCTCATCGGTGATGTCCCCGGCGTCCCGCACGCCCTCAAGATCGTGAGCCTGCTTGTACGCCAGATCCAGGGTGACTTCCTCCCCCATGAGGGCCTCTTGGCTGAGGATCCACACATGACCCTGCGCCACCGAGATGAAGCCCCCGTCCACGGCCAGCGTCTCGCTGCGACCGTCTTCTGTGATGATGTCCACCACGCACGGCACGAGCGCCGCCATCAGCGGCTCGTGGCCCGGCAGGATGCCGACGTCACCCTCGGTGGTGCGGGCGATGACATTGATGACGTCACCGGCCCACACCTCGCGGGCAGCCGCGACGACCTCCACCTTCAGGGGCGACCTTTCCACGTCAGCGTTCCTTGCTCATCTTGTCCCAGGCGGCGTGGACATCCTCCATGGAACCGACGTTGAAGAACGCTTGTTCCGCGATGTGATCCACGTCGCCGCGGCAGATGAGTTGGAAGCCCTCGATGGTGTCAGCCAGATCCACCGTGGAGCCTGGGACGTTCGTGAACTTCTCGGCCGTGTAGGTGTTCTGGCTCAAGAACTGCTGGATGCGACGCGCCCGGTTCACCATGATCTTGTCCTCCTCGGACAGCTCATCGATGCCGAGGATTGCGATGATGTCCTGCAACTCCTTGTTGCGCTGCAGGATCTGCTTCACGCGCACCGCAGTGTCGTAGTGCTCCTGGCCCACGTACTGCGGGTCAAGGATGCGGCTCGAGCTGCTAAGAGGATCCACGGCCGGGTAGAGGCCTCGCGAGGCAATCTCGCGGGAGAGCTCCGTGGTGGCGTCCAAGTGTGCGAAGACCGTGGCCGGCGCAGGGTCGGTGTAGTCATCCGCGGGGACATAGATGGCTTGCATCGAGGTGATCGAGTGTCCCTTGGTGGACGTGATCCGCTCCTGCAGTTGGCCCATCTCGTCGGCCAGCGTCGGCTGGTACCCAACGGCCGAGGGCATGCGGCCGAGAAGGGTGGAGACCTCCGAGCCCGCCTGGGTGAAGCGGAAGATGTTGTCGATGAAGAGCAACACGTCCTGGTTCTCGACGTCGCGGAAGTACTCGGCCATCGTGAGTGCCGACAGCGCCACGCGCAGACGCGTGCCGGGGGGCTCATCCATCTGGCCGAAGACCAGGGCCGTGTCCTTGAGGACCCCGGCCTCGTCCATCTCCATGATGAGGTCGTTGCCCTCACGGGTACGTTCCCCCACTCCCGCGAACACGGAGGTGCCGCCGAAGTTGTTGGCGATGCGGTAGATCATTTCCTGGATGAGCACGGTCTTGCCGACGCCGGCGCCACCGAACAGGCCGATCTTGCCGCCCTTGACGTAAGGCGTCAGGAGATCGAGCACCTTGATGCCGGTCTCCAGCATTTCGGTCCGCGGCTCGAGGGCGTCGAACTTCGGAGGTTCGCGGTGGATGGGCCAGCGTTCGTTGATCTCGATGGACGCGGGGTCCACGTTGAGCACGTCGCCGGTCACGTTCCAGACGTGGCCCTTGGTGATGGCGCCCACTGGAACGGTGATCGGTGCTCCCGTGTCACGCACTTCCGCACCGCGACGCATGCCGTCGGTGGGCTTCAGCGAGATGGCACGCACGATGTTGTCACCGAGGTGGAGGGCAGTCTCCATGGTGATGGTTTGCTTGGTCCCCATCACGTCGGTCTCGACGAGGAGGGCGTGGTTGATTTCAGGGATCTGGTCGGCCGCGAACTCAACGTCCACGACGGGGCCGATGACCCGGGCAACCCGGCCGATCCCGCCGGTGGCGGCAACGGGGCTCGCATCTGCAGTGGCAGTCATGTCTTTCCTCATTCGTTTCCGGCTGATTCCGACAGCGCCGCGGCGCCACCGACGATTTCAGAGATTTCTTGGGTGATCTCGGCCTGACGCGCCTGGTTCTCCTCGCGCGTCAGTCGTTCAATCAGGTCCTGCGCATTGTCGGTGGCCGACTTCATGGCCCGTTGGCGGCTTGCCAGCTCCGAGGCGCTGGACTGCAGGAGTGCCGTGTAGATCCGGTTGGCCACGTACATCGGCAGGAGCTGGTCCAGGACCGCTTCAGCACTCGGCTCAAACGTGTAGAACGGGATGATCTCCCCATTCTCCGGGGCCTCGTCGCTCTCCTCCACCACCAGCGGCAGGAGCCTGACGGCTACCGCCTGCTGGGTGAGCATGGAGACGAAGCGGGTGCCGACCACGTGGATCTGGTCGACACCACCCTCCTCGTACGGACGGAGGAAGCGCTCAATGAGGGCGTCGGCGATGTCCTTGGCGTGCTCGTAGAGAGGGGCGTCCGAGAAACCGGTCCAGCTCTGCTCCACGACGCGCTCACGGAAGTCGAAGTACGCCACACCCTTGGTGCCGGTGATGTACTGCACGCACTCCTGGCCCTCTTCCTTGACCAGGGTGGCGTGCAACTGCTCCGCAGCCTTGATGACGTTGGCCGAGTAAGCCCCCGCCAGACCACGGTCCCCCGTTATCAGCAGCATCGCAGAGCGCCGAGCCGGCTGGACATCTTCCAGCAGTGGGTGCGCCACTTCGGCATGCGTGGCCAGGGCCGACACCGCGTAGGTCAGTGCCCGGGTGTACGGCATGGCAGCGCGTGCCTGCTGCTGCGCCTTGATGATGCGCGAAGCTGCGATGAGTTCCATGGCGCGGGTGATCTTCTTCGTCGTCGAGACGGATCGTCGACGACTCCTCAGTTCCCGCAGATTGCTTGCCATCGGACATCAACCCCGCTTCTGGCGGACGATGGTCTCCTGGCCGATCTCGTCCTGTTCCATCGGCTCGTGCTCCTCGCGACCGAGAAGCATCGTGCCCTCGGAGGTCTTGAAGACCGTCTTGAACTCAGCCAGCGCAGAGATCGTGGCCTCTTGGTCCTCGTCGCTGAACAGCTTGGTGCTGGCGATGTTCTGCAGGACGGATCCGTTGTGTCGCAGGTACTCCAGGAACTCCTGCTCGAAACGCAGCACGTCATCGACGGGCACGTCATCGAAATGGCCGGAGTTGCCGGCCCACACACTGATGACCTGGTCCTCGACCGGGTACGGCGCGTGCTGGCCCTGGCGCAGCAGTTCCACGAGGCGGGCGCCCCGGTCGAGCTGGCGTCGGGACGTGGGGTCAAGGTCCGAGGCGAACATGGCGAAGGCCTGCATGTCCCGGTACTGCGCCAAGTTGATCTTCAGTGAGCCGGACACCGACTTCATGGCCTTGATCTGTGCTGCACCACCCACGCGGGAGACCGAGATGCCGACGTCGACGGCCGGGCGCTGGTTCGCGTTGAACAGGTCCGACTGCAGGAAGATCTGGCCGTCGGTGATCGAGATCACGTTCGTCGGGATGTAGGCCGAGACATCGTTGGCCTTCGTCTCGATGATCGGCAGGCCGGTCATGGAGCCTGCACCCAGCGCGTCGGAGAGCTTCGCACAACGCTCCAGCAGGCGGGAGTGAAGGTAGAACACGTCGCCGGGGTACGCCTCGCGGCCCGGCGGCCGACGCAGCAGCAGCGACATCGCGCGGTACGCCTCGGCCTGCTTGGTGAGGTCGTCGAACACGATGAGGACGTGCTTGCCCTGGTACATCCAGTGCTGGCCGATGGCCGAGCCGGAGTAGGGGGCGATGTATTTGAAGCCGGCCGGGTCGGAGGCCGGGGAGTGCACGATGGTGGTGTACTCCAGGGCACCCGCCGCCTCCAGGGTGCTGCGCACCTCTGCGATGGTGGAACCCTTCTGGCCGATGGCCACGTAGATGCAGCGCACCTGCAGCTTCTCGTCGCCGGACTCCCAGTTGGCCTTCTGGTTGATGATCGTGTCGATCGCGATGGCGGTCTTGCCCGTCTTGCGGTCACCGATGATCAGCTGGCGCTGGCCACGACCGATCGGGGTCATGGCGTCAATGGCCTTGAGCCCGGTCTGCAGCGGTTCACGGACCTCCTGGCGATCCATCACGCCCGCGGCCTGCAGTTCGAGGGCACGTCGTCCCTCGAGGTCAGTGACCTCACCCAGCCCGTCGATGGGGTTGCCCATGGCATCCACCACGCGTCCCAGGTAGCCATCGCCGACCGGGACAGAGAGAACCTCGCCCGTGCCGTGCACGACGGTCCCCTCATCGATGCCCTCGGAGTTGCCGAGCACGACGACGCCGATCTCGCGCTCGTCGAGGTTCAGGGCAATGCCCATCGTCCCGTTCTCGAAGCGCAGGAGTTCGTTGGCCATGCACGAGGGCAGACCCTCGACGCGTGCGATGCCGTCGCCGGAGGAGAGGACGGTACCCACCTCGGTGCGCGTGGCAGCCGTCGGCTGGTAGGACTGGACGAAGTCGTCCAGCGCGTCCCGGATCTCATCGGGACTGATGGTGAGTTCAGCCATGGGGTCCTACTTTCGCTTTAATGGGTGGTCAGGAGCCGGCGGGCATCATCCAGCCGCCCGGCAACGGTTGATTCGATCATGTGGTCGCCTATCTGGATGTCCATGCCACCCAGCACTGCGGGGTCGACATCGACCTGCATCGATACCGGTCCACCCACCTGTGCCTCCAGTGCCCTGCGGAGACGCTCGGTGCGTGCCTCATCCAGTGGACGGGCAACCGTGACCTTCGCGATCTGCTGCTCAGAGAGCTTTGCCGCCATCGTGAGGTAACTGTCCACCGTCAGCGGGAGGGTGCGCACTCGCGCCGCCGCCGCCCGTGCCAACAGCCGACCAGTGATGGCGTGGGCACGATCCGCGAGCAGACTCGCCACCAGGGCGCGACGCGCCTCCAGTGGGTATGTCCTGTTGCGCAGCGTGTCCGAGAGTGCGGAATTCGATTGCACGGTGGACGCGAAGTCGTGCAGCTCCTCTTGCACTCGCTCCAGGTCACCGGAGTTCCGCGCAACGCGCAACATGGCGCGCACACCCTGGGTCTCCAGTGCGTTGACGAGCCGCTTCCCGTGGGCGTGGTTACCGCGGGACACCTCAATCAGCACCGCCAGTGCGGCGGGGCTGATGCGGTGGGCGAAGAGCCGGGTGGCGAGTCCTGCCCGATCCTCCGGGGATGCCGACGGATCGGACAGGGAGCGGCGCAGCGGTGCCTGTGTCTCGAGGAGGTCGACGACGGCGAACAGCTCGTCGGCGGCTCCTGCATCCACCGACAGCGCGTCGGTCTTCGCGTTGAGGGCAAGCAGTGCCGCGTCGCGTGCCTTCATCGCGCCGACTCCAGTTCAGCCAGGAAACGATCCACGGTGCGGTTGGCCCGCTCGTCGTTGGTGAGCGATTCACCGACGATCTTGCCTGCCAGCGTGGTGGCCAGTCCGCCCACCTCGCTGCGCAACTGCACCAACAGCTGTGCACGCTCCGCCTCCAGTTGCGTGCGGCCCGAGTCAAGGATGCGGGCGGACTCCTTGGAAGCCTTCTCGCGTGCCTCGGCAACGATCTGGGCGCCAGCGTTCTTGGCGTCCTCCCGAATGCGTGCCGCTTCCTCACGGGCGGTTGAGAGTTGGTCGGTGTACTCAGCCAGGGCTGCCGCGGCCTTGGCCTCGGCAGCGGCTGCACGCCGAATACCACCCTCGATCCGTGAGGACCGCTCGTCGTACATCTTCTCGAAGGCGGGGACGATCGCCTTCCACATCACCACGAAGATCAGCAGCATCAGGACGATGCCGACGATGACCTCCGACAGGTGCTCGGGGGCAAGAGGCCCAAGATCGATCTCTTGCAACACCCCGACGACGGGGACAGTCATCCGGATCAGAGAACGAAGGCGAGGGCGATGGCGATGATGGCAAGAGCCTCGACCACGGCGAAGCCGATGAAGGCGGTGCTCATCATGGCGCCACGAGCCTCGGGCTGGCGGGCGGTGCCGTTGATGACGGATGCGAAGATCCATGCCACGCCAAGTGCCGGGCCGATCGTCGCGAGCGCGTAGCCAAGCATGTTGACGTTGCCTGTAATCGTGATCTCAAGAAGGGACAGCATGGTTTTCCTTTCGGGTGGCTTCGCTCCCAGGCGGGAGGAAGTCGATCTCTTAGTGCGCCTCGGAGATGGAGGTGGACACGTACTGTGCGGTCAGAACGGTGAAGATGTAGGCCTGGAGGGCGCCGATGAACAGCTCCAGGAACAGGATGGCAAAGCTGAAGATGACAGAGATAGCACCAGCGACGTTGTAGCCGATGCTGCTCTCATAGGTGAGCAGGAACGAGCCGCCCACCACGAACACCATCACGACGAGGTGTCCGGCGAACATGTTGGCGAAGAGTCGCAGCGCCAGGGTGACCGGCCGCGTGATGAAGGTGGAGAGGAACTCGAGGGGAATGATCAGGGGGAGCAAGTACCAGGGAACGCCCTCTGGGATGAGCGAGCGCTTGAGGAATCCGCCCAGACCGAACTTCGCAAACCCAGCCCCGACGTAGATGCACCACGACATGAACGCGAGCCCGTAGGCGTAGCCGACGTTGGCGAACGTCGGGAACATGAAGAAGAAGAACTCGCCGAACCAGTTGTTGATCAGGACGAAGGAAAAGAGTCCCAGCAGGTAGGGCAGGAACCTCTTGTAGTCGTGGCGCAGGATGTCGAGCGCGATGCCGTTGCGCACGAACTCGTAGACGTACTCGGCCACGAACTGGCCCCTGGAGGGCTTGACCTTGAGGCTGCGGGACGCCCACCACCACAGCAGGATTACCAGCAGGGCGCCGATCACTGCCTGCAGCAAGGGCTTGTTCAGCCAGTCAGGCGCACCCGCGAAGGCCGGACCGAATTTGAAGTCATCCACGCCGGGAGGCGTGTATCCGCCGCCCTCAAGCGGAAGAAGTCCTGGATTCACTCAAGTCTCCCGTATCTCTTGATGATCACGTAGGTGCTGCTGGCCAGACCCGCAATAAGTCCGACCGGCAGCAACCACTTGGTGTTCAAGTAGTGGTCCCCGAGCCAACCAAGCCCTCCGTAGAGGATCAACCCGGCCAGGATGTAGCTGAGCGCGACCATGCCGTCATCGGTACTTCCCCCTCGTCGTGGCGGGGGTGTGTCCTCAGATTGCGGTGTCGTGCCCATGTTCGTGGGTGAGCCTAGCGGAAATTCCCCGCTCGATCACTTCGTGAATCAATCGCCTGGCGGGATGTAGGCAACATCATAGATCGGGACACGCTGTCGGCTGGCCACCAGCACCACTCCCGTGACCCATGCGATGACCGTTCCCGTGACCGTAAGAAGCAGCCACCCGCGCACAATGTGTGGTTCCACGGCCGGGTGCCCCAGCAGGAACCACATGCCCGCACCCACCCCGATGACACGCACGGCATAGGACGCCAGCGCCAACCCCATGCCTTGGACGGGGTCCAGTTCACAGGCGATGATCTCGATGGCCTGCCCGATGGAGAAGAAGATCACGACGGCGGCGAAGCCGAGTGCCACTGTGATCGCGGCAGACCCCCCGCCGAGCGCCAGTGCGAGCCCGAGTAGCCCCAGCCCGACCGCGTGGGCCAGGACGAGGCCTCCCACCATCATCTGGCGGGCACGCAGCGCGGCGCCGCTGACCACGCGTGCCGGCCCGGGCGTCCCAGGAGTTGCCGCCTCAGGCATCGTCGTCCTGACCGGCCGGTTCCATCAGCGATGTGTACTCAGCGTCGGGGATGGGAAGGGATGCCGGCACGGAGGTGGCGATGGCGGGGTGGAGTGGGCGCGTGGTGAAGACGATGAGGGCTGCCGTCAGGAGGGCGACGGCCCAGACGGCCAGCGAGTTGTCCGACAGTGTGATGACCACCAGGCCCACCGAGGTGACGGCGGTCCACGCGTACATCAGGAGCACCGCCCCGCGATGCGAATGGCCCCGGGCCACCAGCCGGTGGTGGATGTGCTGCTTGTCGGCCACGAACCAGTACTGGCCGTTCACGGTTCGCCGGATGTAGGCGGAGACGAGGTCGAGGAAGGGCAGCGCCAGTGCCGCGAACGGCAGCAGGATGGGCAGCATGGCCGGGAGGATGTCGCGGGAGCCGTCGGAGAGGGTGCTGGGGTCGATCTGACCCGTGAAGGACACGGCGCTCATGGCCATCAGCAGACCCAGCAGCATGGCGCCGGAGTCGCCCATGAACATCTTGGCTGGGTGGAAGTTGTGGCCGAGGAACCCGAGACAGATGCCGCAGGTGGCCACGGTGATGAGGCTGGCAGTGGTGGCACGCACCAGTTCCTGCTCGTAGGCCAGAACGTAGGAGTAGGCGAAGAATGCGCCGGAACCGATGGCTACCACACCGGCTGCCAGTCCGTCGAGTCCATCGACGAAGTTGATGGCGTTGACGCACAGGGCGATGAAGAAGACGGTGATGAGGATGCTGGTGGCGTCGTCGACACCGTAGATCCTGTTGGGCAGCGGGATCCAGTAGATGCGCACGCCACCCAGCACCGCCACACCGGCCGCCAGCACCTGGCCGCCCAGTTTGACGAGGGCCGGCATTTCGTACTTGTCGTCCAGCACGCCGATGACGCAGATCACCAGCCCGGCCCAGAGCACGGCTGAGGCGTCGTGTGCGACGGCGGCGTGGCGCCCCAGGAATGGCAGCTGTAGCGCCAGCCAGAACGCCACGGCCAACCCGCCCAGCATGGCCACGCCCCCGAAGTACGGGATGGGTTGGGTGTGCACGTCACGGGCACGCACGGTGGCCATGGCGCCGGTGCGCACTGCGATGGTGCGGCAGGCACCTGCCAGCAGATAGGTGACGGTGGCGGCCACCAGCAGGACCAGCAGGTACTCACGCATCGGTCACTCGGTGGACGTCTCGTCGGTGTGGGTCGCGTCGCTTGTCTCGGGGGCGGCCTCGTCCTGTGGCGCCTCGAGTTGCTCATGCTCATCAGGCGGCTCCAGCGCCTCCGGTTCCGGGGTTGCGGGCTCCGGCAGCGGTTCGAGTCGGGTGGCCACGGCCACCAGTTCCTCGAAGGACAGTGCCCCGGCCCGCAGGACGCGGCCCTTCTCGGTGCGGCTGAAGTCGACGATCGTGGAAACGCCTGAGCCACCGACGGTGCCGCCGTCGAGGTACACGGCAACGCGGTCCCCCAGCGCGGCGCGAGCCTCATCGCAGGTGGTGGCGGGCGGTTGGCCGGAAATGTTGGCGGAACTGACCGCGAGAGGGCCGGTGGCGCGCAGGAGGGCGCGGGCGCCCTCGTGGTCAGGTACCCGCACCGCCACGGTGCCGTCGGTCTCGCCCACCTTCAGCTGGAGCGTCTTCTGGGCTTTGAGGATCAGCGTCAGGGCGCCCGGCCAGAACGCCTTCGCGAGGGCGGTAGCGTCCCTGGGAACATCCGAGGTGAGGGCGCGCAGCATGGAGGGCTCAGCCACCAACACGGGCGGCGGCATGTCCTTGCCCCGCTCCTTGGCATCCAGGAGTTTCTGCACTGCAGCGCTGGAGAAGGCGTCAGCCCCGATCCCGTAGACGGTGTCCGTGGGCAGGACGATGCACTGCCCATCGCTCACGGCCTGCGCCGCCGCCGCGATTCCGACGTCGGCGTCCACGAGGAGATGGTGGACGGCGGGCTCTGTGGTGGTCTCATCGGTCACGGCGTCAATCCTGCCATGGTGGAGCGCTCTGCCGTCACGTAGCGGGGCCGCCCAGACAGGTCGTCAAAATCTGCGGCGCGTCCGAAGTCGGGGGGACCAAACATCTGCAGGACGGCCAGGGACTGCTTCTCGTCATGCTCGGCCAGCACGTGGCCTCCCGGCCGCAGCAGCCGCGTGGCCACGGCGCGCACCACCCGCAGTGCATCCAGCCCGTCATCACCGCTGAACAACGCCATGTCAGGGTCCCTGCCCACCACGTCCTTCGGCAGCAGCGCGCGATCGGTTTCCGGGACATACGGGGGGTTGGCCACCACGAGGTCCACGGTGCCGTCGAGTTCCTGGAAGGCATCTGACATGTCCCCGTGCACGAGGTTGACGTCAATGCCTGCCAGATTGGCCACGAGATAAGGCCATGCCTCCTCGGACAACTCGACTGCGTTCAGCTCGAGACCGCCGAGCTCATGAGCCAGGCACAGCGTGATGGCCCCGGAGCCCGCGCACAACTCCACGACCCGGCGATGGCCCGCGGGACGTTGCGCAAGAACCTGCAGTGCCTTCTCCACGAGTTGCTCGGTCTCGGGCCGCGGGATGAACACGCCTGGGCCGACGTCGAGTTCCTCGTAGCGGAAGGGAGCACGACCGGTGATGTGCTGCACCGGCTCCCCCACCACCCGACGATCAATCATCTCCGTGAACGCGGCCTGTTCGCCGTCCGTGAGGTCGGGGGCGATCAGCAATCCCTGCGTGGCCCCCAGGAGGTGTGTCAGAAGGATGCGGGCGTCCGGGACGGGGCTCGGTACCCCGGCGCGCTGGAGGCGCGAGGCGGCCCTGGACAAAGCATCGTGGGCCCGCATCAGCGGCCGCTGCCGGAGAGGCGCTCCGACAGGTCCTGCTCGGCCAGCGCGTCGAGCACCGGGTCGAGTGTGCCGCCGAGTACGGCGTCGAGGTTGTGGGACTTGAAGCCGATGCGGTGGTCGCTGAACCGGTTCTCCGGGAAGTTGTAGGTGCGGACGCGCTCGGACCTGTCAACGGTGCGGACCTGTGACTTGCGGGCCTGCGAGGCAGCAGAGGCCGCCTGCTCATCGGCGAGCGCCGTCAACCGGGAGCGCAGCATGCGCATGGCCGAGTCACGGTTCTGCAGCTGCGAGCGCTCGTTCTGACAACTGACCACCAGGCCCGACGGGAGATGCGTGATGCGCACAGCCGAGTCAGTGGTGTTGACACCTTGGCCACCCGGACCCGAGGACCGGTAGACGTCGATCCGCAGGTCATCGTCGTTGATCTCCACCTCGTCCGCCTCCACATCGGGCATCACGAGGACGCCAGCGGCAGAAGTGTGGACCCGGCCCTGTGACTCTGTGACGGGTACCCGTTGCACGCGGTGCACCCCGCCCTCGAACTTGAGGCGGCCGTAGGGTCCCACCCCGTCGATGGCGCGCCCCTTGACGGCGACCGTCACGGACTTGTAGCCACCAAGGTCGGTCTGCTGCTCGTCGAGCACCTCCACCTTCCATCCGGTGTGCTCGGCATGGCGCAGGTACATCCTCAGCAGATCGCCCGCGAACAGTGCCGACTCGTCCCCGCCCTCGCCGGATTTGATCTCCAGCAGGGCGTCGGCGTCGTCGTTGGGGTCCCGTGGTGCCAGGAGCCGTGTCAATCGCGCCATGACGATGGCGAGTTGGCCGTCCAGGTCCCGCACCTCGTCGGCGAACGCGGGATCAATCTCGGCCAGTTCCAGCGCTGCATCCCGGTCCCCTGTGAGCCTGGCATGCTCGTCCAGTGCCTCCACGACCGGACGCAGTGCGGCGTAGCGTCGCCCCACCCTGCGCGAGCGTGCGGCATCGGCGTGGAGCGCCGGATCGGCGAGCTCCTTCTCGAGTGCGCGGAACTCCTCAACGAGCGGTGTGGCGGACTCAAACACTTCTTCTGCCCTTCTCAATGTCGCGACCGCGACACATCACGTGCCGAGCCTCGACGGGGTCACGCGGCCAACTCCCCGAATGGGGTACCGGGATCCGATCCCTCTTCGTTCATGAAAGCAGAACCCCCGCGAGTTGATTCGCGGGGGTTCGCCCCTTGCGGGGTTCACGGAGGACTGGGCCCCCGTGACTCACCCCGGTTTGGGGTCCACGGGGTGAAGCCCCCTGTGCCTACTTCTGGTAGCGCTTCTGGAAGCGGGCCACGCGGCCACCGGTGTCAAGGATCTTCTGCTTGCCGGTGTAGAACGGGTGGCACGCAGCGCACACGTCGGCGCTCAGTGAGCCCTTCGTGGAGGTGCTGCGAGTGGTGAACTTGTTGCCGCAGGTACAGGTCACTTCGGTGTCCTGGTACTGCGGGTGGATTCCCTGCTTCATGTTGTGCTCCTTGCAGATGTGTGTTTTACCCGGGTCGCAGGAGTCAAGGGGACCCCAGAATGCGTGAACCGGCACGAGGATTGATTATGCCACCGTCGGCGGCGTGGACCAAGCTCAGTTCTCCTGCTGGGGCGTCGTCTTCATTACGCTGAGCAAGAACTCGTGGTTGTCGGTGGTCTTGCGCATCCTGGTCATCAGGGTTTCGAGCGCGGCCTGGTCACCCAGTCCGGACAGGGCCCGACGCAGCTTCCAGATGATGTTCAGCTCGTCCTTGCTCATCAGCAGGTCCTCACGACGGGTGCCCGAGGCATCCACGTCGATGGCCGGATAAATGCGCTTGTCGGCAAGCTGCCTCGTCAGGCGCAGTTCCATGTTTCCGGTGCCCTTGAACTCCTCGAAGATCACCTCGTCCATCTTCGAGCCGGTCTCGATGAGCGCCGTGGCCAGGATGGTCAGCGAGCCGCCGTCCTCAATGTTGCGCGCCGCACCGAAGAACTTCTTCGGCGGGTAGAGGGCTGCCGAGTCAACACCACCGGAAAGGATGCGACCGGACGCGGGTGCCGCGAGGTTGTAGGCGCGGCCAAGGCGGGTGATGCCGTCCAGCAGCACAACGACGTCGTGCCCCAACTCCACGAGCCGCTTGGCCCGCTCGATGGCCAGCTCCGCCACCATGGTGTGGTCCTCGGCCGGGCGGTCGAACGTGGAGGCGATGACCTCGCCGGAGGTGGTCCTCTGGAAGTCGGTGACCTCCTCGGGACGCTCGTCGACGAGGACCACCATGAGGTGCACCTCGGGGTTGTTGGCGGCGATCGCGTTTGCAATGGCCTGCATGATCATCGTCTTGCCCGCCTTCGGGGGCGAGACGATGAGGCCGCGCTGGCCCTTGCCGATGGGCGACACGAGGTCGATGAGGCGTCCGGCCAGGTTCGGGCCCGGCGTTTCCAGCTTCAGCCGTGTCTGCGGGTAGAGCGGGGTCAGCTTGGAGAATTCGGGGCGGTTGCGCGCCTTCTCGGGGTCGTCCCCATTGATGGAGTCGACACGCACGAGCGGGTTGAACTTCTCCTTGCGTTCACCCTCCTTCTGGGTGCGGATGGCACCGGCGATCACGTCTCCACGACGCAGCCCGTACTTGCGCACGGTCGTGATCGGGAGGTAGGCGTCGTTGGGGCCGGGCAGGTAACCGGTGGTGCGGACGAAGGCGTAGTTGTCGAGGATGTCCACGATGCCGGAGATCGAGGCCAGAACATCGTCCTCGCTGACCTGCGGATCATTGTCGAAACGCTCCATGCCTGAGGTGCCACGGCCTGCCGGACGGCGGGTGCTCTGGCGGTCCCGGCTGCGGCGCCGGCGTCCACGCTGCGATCCGCCGGAGTTGTCGTCGTCGTAGCGGTTGCTGCTGCCACCTCCGCTGCTGCTGCTGCTGCCACCGGAGTCGCCGGAGGGCGCGGCTGCGGGGGCAGCCTGCGATGGGGTCTGGGTCTTGGGGGTGCTCTGCTTGGTCCCACCGGTGGACCCCATGGCCGCCGCGAGTCGTTCACCGACCTCTTCGTTCACCGCTTCCTGCGCCGCACGGTCGCGCTCGCGGCCATTGCGGTCACGACGGCGACGGTTGTTGCCGCGCGGCTGCCCATCCTGGCGCTGCTCAGCACCGCCGTGCTGGGAGTCGCCCTGCTGCGAGCCCTCCTGCTGGGGGTCGCTCTGTTGCGGGGCAGCCGACTGCTTCGAGGTGGCCTGACGCTGCTCGGTGGCGACATCAGAGGATGCCGTGGAATCGGCAGGGGTGCGCTCGACGGCGCGTGTGGCGCCATTCTCAGCACCACCCGACTGCGTCGTGGGTCCCGAGGAGCGTCGTGGCGCACCGGAGGAGATGGCAGCGACGAGGTCACCCTTGCGCATCGCGGAGATGCCCTTGATGCCCATGCCGGAGGCGATGGACTTGAGCTCGACGAGCTTCATGGCGGCGAGATTGGTGGACCCGGAATCGGTCACTGGTTTCCTTCCATTGCGCCGGAGGCGGGTACGCGACAGCTGCTCCGACCAAACAAAATGGGATGGTCACCGCGCACAACGCACAACGCACACAAAAAGGAATCTTTGAATCAGTGGGATACAAATAACAACCACTGGCGCCAACTTTGGTGACCAGTGGAAACAGTACCACCCGAGCCCCCTTACCCACCAAACTGGGGTCTTGGGGGCAGCGCAACGTAGTGTGAGCCGGCGTGACCGAAACACTGACCAGGCCCCAACTCCTCGCCTGGCGCAACGCCGTCTTCGGCGTCTTCTTCTCGTGCGGGCTCGCGCTGGCCTCATACATGTCGCGCGTCCCGCACATTCGCGACGTCCTGGATGCCTCCACCGCACGGATGGGCGTGCTCGCCGTGGCGATAGCCATCGGCTCCATCGGGGGCATGCTGGGCTCCAGTCACGTCGTGGCCGGCCTGGGCGCCAAGCGCACCATGCTCGTGTTTCCCACCGTCCTGACGCTCGGGGTGTTCGTGACGGGAACTGGCGCATCACTGGGATCCTTCGGGGTGCTCTTCGTGGGCCTCGTCATCTTCGGACTCGGACTGGGCACCACAGATGTGGCCATGAACGTGTCGGCCGCCGCGAACGAACAGCGCATGCACCGAACCCTCATGCCGCTCTTCCATGCCTTGTTCAGCGTCGGCACAATGGTGGGCGCCGGGCTGGGTGCACTCGCAGAGACACTTGACGTTCCGATCATCGTTCACCTCGGCGTGCTGGCAGTCGTGTCGTTGACCGTCCTGTGGCTGACGAACCGGTTCATCCAGCCGGAGATCGCGGGCCGGGCGCCGGGGGAGGGCCCCGACACCGCAGTCGACAGCGTGGCGGTGTGGGCACAGCCACTCACATGGTTCATCGGGTTGATCATCCTCGGGATGGCACTGGCAGAGGGCAGCGCCAACGACTGGTTGGCGCTTGCCATGGTCGACGGTCACGATCAGAGCAACACCATGGCGGCGATCTCGCTGGGCATCTTCCTGACGTCCATGACGGTGGGGCGCATCGCCGGAATCCGGGTGCTCGACCGGTTCGGTCGCGTACCAGTCCTGCGCGCCAGCGCCGTGCTGGCCGCTGCCGGCCTGACGATGGTGATCTTCCTGGACCACCCCGTTCCCGTGACCATCGGGATCGTGGCATGGGGACTGGGATCTGCGCTGGGCTTCCCCGTCGGGATGTCTGCCGCCGCCGACGACATCGCCTTCGCCGCTGCACGGGTGAGTGCGGTGGCCACCATCGGCTACGTCGCCTTCCTCGCGGGACCACCTCTCATCGGTTTCCTGGGACAGAAGGTGGGGCTGTTGCACGCGCTGCTCGTCGTGCTGGTGTTCATTGCGATCGCGGGCTTGGCCTCCCCCGCGGCGCGCCATCGCCCTAAAGTGGAGGCATGACGCATCCACGGATGTTTGACGCGGACGATCCCGTGCTGGCACGCGTCCGCCTGCTCGCCCTGGCGCTGCCGGATGCGCAGGAGAAGGAGAGCCACGGCCGCCCTGCGTTCTTCACCACAAAGGTTTTCGCCTACTACGGCGGTTCCCTGAAGGTGGGGGCCGACTGGGTCCAGCACGAGCGATCGATCGTGGTGAAGCTCGACAGTGACGAGCGTGCAGCGCTGCTGACTGAACAACGCTGCTGGATACCCGGCTACCTGGGTCCGAGCGGCTGGATCGGCATCGACATCAACGAGGACACTGACTGGACGGAAGTGGCCGAGGTCATCGAGGCCTCGTACCGTGGTACGGCCTCCGACAGCCTCGTGAGGACCCTCGACGACCGGTGGCGCGACTGAGCGGTCGTACTCAGCCCTCAGGTGCAGATGTGAGGACCTCTGCCAGGGTGTTGGCCTCCGAGGCAGTCTTGTCATGGCGGTAACGCAGCACCCGGGCGAACCGCAGTGTGACACCCCCGGGATAGCGTGTGGAGCGCTGCAGTCCGTCGAAGGCAATCTCCACCACCTGCTCCGGCCTCACGTACACCACATGGGCTTCCCGGCCCGTCTGGAGCGCGAGGAAGCGCATGGTCTGCCACTCGAGCATCTTGTCGGTCATGCCCTTGAACGTCTTGCCCAACATGACGAACCCTCCGGCGCCGTCGCGTGCCCCCAGGTGGATGTTGGACAGCTTGCCGCTGCGCCGCCCACTCCCCCACTCCACCGCAAGGACCACGAGGTCCAGGGTGTGCACCGGCTTCACCTTGATCCACGACGCCCCGCGACGCCCCGCTTCGTAGGGGGCGGCGCGGCTCTTGACGACGACGCCCTCGTGTCCCTGCGCCAGCACGTGCCGGAAGAAGGCCTCCGCCGCGTCCGGGTCCTTCGTGATCGTGCGCTCCACCAGCATGGAGGGGGGCAGGTGCTGCTCGAGGAGGGCGAAGCGCTCCGCCCCGGGTCGGTCGATGAGGTCGACCCCGTCGAGATGCAGCAGGTCGAACACGAGGACGGACAGCTGCGCCGTGTCACTGCCGCTGGCGATCCGCGACGAGGTCTCCTGGAACGGGCGTGGGCGACCGTCCGCTCCGATGAGCAACGCCTCCCCGTCCAGGACCACCGCTTTGGCGGGCAGTGCCGCCACCGCCGCCACGAGGTCGGGAACGCGGTGGGTGATCTCCTCCAGCGTTCGGGTGAACACCTGCACCGTGCCCCCGTGCTTGTGGACCTGGACGCGGATACCGTCCAGCTTGGCGTCCACCACCGCCTCACCGTCGATCGCTGCCAGCGCCTCCGCCACGGAAGGCGCGCTGGACGCCAGCATGGGACGCACAGGAGTACCCACCGTGAGCGTGAAGTGCGACAGTGCTGCTGGTCCACCTCCCAGCACCGCCTCGGCCACCGTCGCTGTGGAACCGGCCAGCATCACCGCACGCCTGACAGAGTCCACGGGCGCCCCGACGGCATCCGCGAGGGCGTCGACCACGAGCGCGTCGAGGGCACCCTGGCGCAGTTCGCCCGTGACGAGTCCCGAGATGTAGGACTGTTCCGCGGGCGTTGCCCGGCACATGAGCGCGTCGAGGACGACGCCACGACGGCCCTGCGAGCCGGGGCCGGACAGGGCAGCCATCTCCTCAAAGGCCTGGTCCACCTCACTCAGCGTGAGGGTGGCGTCCTCCGCGCCCGATGGAGGGGTGGAGATGGAGCGCCACCCGAGGCCTGTCCGTCGCTGGCGCAGCGCGCCCGACAGGTAGGACGTGGCGATGGCGGCCTCGTCAGGTGCGACGGCTCGCAGTACATCCGCGAGTGCTTTCTTCTTGCTCAACCGGGAGCGGGTTGACCGCATGGCGGCCGAGGCGTCGACGAGTACCTGCAGCAACATCACCCCATTGTGGAGGGCGACGTGGACCGGAAGCACCCAATAGCGTCGAGTCATCCCAGCCAGATCGTCATCGTCCTCCGGAGTAGCGGCCGGTGAGGAACGACCCAGCCGCCACTCCCCACACGGTCCCCGAGCAGCGGCCGGTGAGGAACGAACCACCGCCGCTTCCCCACACGGTCCCTGAGTAACGGCCGGTGAGGAACGAACTCGTCGTCACTTCCCCACACGGTCCCCGAGCAGCGGCCGGTGAGGAACGAACCACCGCCGCTTCCCCACCCGGTCCCCGAGCAGCGGCCGGTGAGGAGCGAACTCGTCGTCACTTCCCCACATGGTCCCTGAGTAGCGGCCGGTGAGGAACGAACCAGCCGCATATCGAAGGGCGCAGTCAGGCGACAGATCATCCTTCGATAAGCCCAGCTCCTTCGTCGCGGGGCGACTCAGGAACCGTGACGGAGTGACCCGACCCGTAAGTCGCCGGGCCACTCAGGAACCGTGACGGAGTGGCCTGGCTCGCATGTCGCC
>JBBSRQ010000028.1:0-24084 GCA_038242845.1 Propionibacteriales bacterium
CATCGATCGCGAACGGTCCTCGCGCTTCAGCCGTCGCCACTCAACCCTGGAACTGATCGAACTGATCGACGAGCTCCTGCCTCGCGGGGGCAGCAACCCCAACCTCTGACTGATCCCTCCGGGCTCCTGCACGCCTCACCCAACGGCTCCGACTGCTGAGAATCGGCGGGAGGTCGGATCACCCTCACTCCGCTGGCCGAGTGGTCCCCACGACGTCCAACACGGGACTGGTGTGGCGCTCGCCCGTATGCGGAAAACCCTCCCAAACTCCACGAGCCCCTGTGGGAGCAGCTCCGTCCCATGCTGGGTGGCGCGTCGGCGTCAGGTCGTCAGATCGATGGAGAAGGAGTGGTCGTCAATCTCCCTGATGATCCCCACGAGTTCCAGTGTCGAGGCACTCCTCGAGTACTTCAGGCGCCGTTCGAGGTCGCGGTGACTCGGTGGTGGGCCATAGGCCTCGAGGAACTCCAGAATGGCGGGTCTGTCGTCCAGCACCCAGTGGACCCCTTCGACTCCCTCCAGCATCCGCGCCAACGCGCTGTCGTCGGCATCACCCCTGTACAACACGAGGACCTCGAGACCAGCGGCCAGGTAGTCAAAGACCTTCGTCGGTGTTTCGAACCCCAACTCGGACGAGAACGTGACACCGCAGTCCATCGTGGACAGCACCGAGACCATGTCGGAGTGGGGAAGCATCCCATGGTTGCGGACTGCCTCCACTTCCAAGCCGGACCCCACCTGATGGAACTCCGACCCAACGTCGGTCACGGCCTGGACGAAGGTGTCCGGTGGCGTGACTCCGTAGAACTGTCCGGCATGGACGAAGCGGATGGGGCCCGCCGCACGCTCATCTGCCAGCTCCGGCAGACCCAGCCTCTCGTCGTACCCGTTCCGGATGACCTCCACCCGAATGCTGGGGTCCGCCTGCACCCATTCAGCACACCGGTCGTTGACGGACGTCACCACGTCGGCCATGTGGTTCCACCCGATCTCGACGTGCCGGGCGACGGCTTGGGCAACCTCACCGAACGCTGCCCGGGGATTCATTGAGAACGGGTCCCGGTAGTCGAGGATCGTGCGCGCGTACCAGCGGCGCTTGGCGTAGCGGGCGAACTCGAATGGAGGGAACGGGTTGCCAGTGATGATGACGACATCGAACTCGTCACTCCGGCTGTCGAAGTACCCCTCCAGTGCGTGGGACCACAACGCAGCCTGTTGTGTGAAGGACTGGCCGTTGGCCCGGCTCAGCTCGAGGGTGTTCTGCGCCCACTGGACGAGCGGTCCTCGTCCCGCGACCGTGGCGGATCCCAGGTCCGGCACCACGTGGACACGTTCAGGCGCATCAGGCCATTGGACGGCAACCGCGATGTCCACGCTGACCCGTCCGCCGGAGAGACGCTCCATCTCCTCGAACCAGTAGTTGGGTCGTTGCACGCTCACCCCCGTGCAGGGTCCTGCGTAGTAGGCAACGATCAGCACGCGCGTGACACCGTCGCGCCGAACAGCCAGGGGCACAGGCGCCGGCGGGCTCAACGCAATCAGCGGTGTGTCAGGAAGCTCGACGATGGGGCCAGACCAGGAGGTCCCCAGCTGCGTGGCAGTCAGGGACTTGGGCAGGAAGAATCCCCGCGCCGAACTGGTGAGCGCCAATCCCTCCAAATTCTTGCCGGGCAACTCGTCGGCCACCAGCAGGGCGTGCGGCCATCCCCGGACCTTCTCCGCCCACAACGCCAACTCGCTGAGGGGGCTTCCGGTCTCAATGACGAGCATTGGGTTGTGGACCATGCTGAGGATGAAACGCAGGACCGAGTCCCACCCCAGAACCGCCGGCTCCTCGAGCGACTTGTTCTGGATCCGCATCTCCACCTCGGGTGCCACACCTCCACCGGTGGGGAACCAGATCCGCTGCCCGTCCTGGCGCAGGATCTTCCACTTTCGCGATCGTGCAGCCTCGATGACGGCCGGATCGTTCGAGACGACTACGGGTGTGTACAACTTCATGCATGGCCCCCACGTCGGATGAGCTGCAACTCACGGGCAATTGTTGCGCCGTAGCCGCACTGCAGCCGCGCCCGCGCCGTCGCGTTGCGGGACAGGACAGGCATCACCTCCGGCTGCTGCACCAGCGCCCAGATCGCCTCCGCAAAGGCGCGAGGGTCATCCGGTTTCACCAGCAGGCTGCAGGAGTCGTCTGCGAACTCGGGGATGGCGGCCACACGATTGCTGATGCAGACCATGCCACTGGCCATCGCCTCGCCCAACATCACGCCCTGGGTGTCATAGCGGCTCGGGCAGAGGAATACTCCGTGGTCAGCATGTGCAACCGCCATCTCGACGGGCGTGGAGTACCGCTCGATCACCTCCACGTTCTGGAGAGGTCGCAGGGCAGCGGTCTCTGTACGAAACAGCGGCCCGAAGCCCTTCACTGTGACTCGCAGTTCGCTGAACCCACAGCGCCGGCTGACGTGTTCAAGGGCGCGCAGGCCGATGTCGTTGCCGTAGTTGCGGGCCCGGAAACTTCGCATCAGGAGAATGGATCTGGCCTCTTCAGGTTCACGCACCCTGCCCCTGAACAGATCCACATCGATGTGGTTGGGGATGACAACGGCGTTCTCTGTGGCAACCCCCACATCAACTTCAGATGCGTGCAGCTGGAATTCGGAGACGAACACCTTTGTGATGCTCGGATCCCGGAATGTGGCTGCGGCCACCTCCATTCGCGGTTGAGGGGGACGAAAGAGGAGCGCATAGCCGGGCGCGTCGCGCCCTGAGTAATTGCCGAACAACCGGCGATGGTCCCTGACCTCGTAGCCGTGGAACCAGATCACCAGTCGGTTGCCGAGGATCCGCAGTCTCAACAGTTCCTGTGCCGCGGGAGACGGCGAATGCGCCAACACCGGGTAATCCGTCGCCGCGAGGAGGTCCACAACGTCGTCGATGGACGCCTCGGGGACGCGGATCACCGTGCCGGATGGTTGCTCCTCGACGCTGGGCTGCTGCGCGATCGTCGACACCTCAATGACGGCACCCCGGAGTCCCGCAGCGGCGTAGGCCTGGACCCTGGTGCGGATGAATTCTCCGCCGTTGCGTCCCGTGCCGGGGTATGCCGGACACACCACCACGTAGTCGAGTGGGCCGTTGAGCAGTCCGCGCAGGGGGCCCAGATCATTCGCCACCGTCAGCGACCCAGCGACTTCAGCTTGGTCACCGGACCAAGGAGCTTCTTGGCCAGGAGTCGCTCCGGGCGGCCAATCTGCTCGCGCAGTCGCTGGATGTAGGCCCTCTGACTCGCTATCGTCGCGGCCTGCTCCACCGAAAGGCTCCTCGTCTCCATGAGTTCCCCACCACGGAGCTCGTCGAGTTCGGCTCGCAGCAGCACCACGCGGTCCTCTGAGTCGTCCAGCCGGCGAGCGAGATCCATTGCCGTGGTTGCGACCTCCTGGACGTCGGCATTGGCCTGTGCCAGCCGTTCCAGCGCTGTCGCAAGTTCACGTGACAACTCATGACGCAGTCGCCTGTTCTGGTCGCCTCGCGACTCGGTTTCCGTCGTTTCGCCCACGGACCGCAGTATAGGCATCCGGGCATGCCCCGACGGGGTCCGGGTGGATTGAGGAGGCGGGACACGGTTTCACCGAGCGTCGACCGGTCCCCCGACGTGGTGGAGTGACGCGTGCTGCTCCGCGGAGCCAGGTCCGGATCGGACATCGCCGGCATGAGTTTCGCGGGAACAATCTGCTAGGAGACCCCGAATCGGTCCTCGCCCACCACCCCGGTCCTTGGCCGACGTCAGGTCAGTCGGTGCGCCGGAGATTCCGTCAGCGAGGGGTCCCGCTCCACCACGCCGGAGAGTGCGTCGTCGATGGCCTGCAGGACATCAGCCTCCAGTTTGAGGTCGGAGACCTCCGCGCTTGGCGCGATCTGCTCGGGCTTGGAGGCCCCGATGAGGGCCGTGGCGACGTTGTCATTCTGCAGTACCCACGCGATGGCGAGCTGCGCCATCGTGATGTCCAGCCCGTCCGCGATGGGCTGCAGCTTCTGGACGGCGGTGAGGACGTCGTCGCGCATCCAGCGCTCGATCATCTTCTGGCCACCTTTCTCGTCGGTGGCCCGGCTGCCTTCCGGTGCGGGCTGCCCCGGCTTGTACTTACCGCTCAGGACGCCCTGTGCCATGGGCGACCACACCACCTGCGACATGCCCAGCTCACGGGAGGCAGGGACAACCTCGTCCTCGATGACGCGCCACAGCGCCGAGTACTGCGGCTGGTTGCTGACGAGTTGGAAGCCGAGTTCGGTGGCGAGCTTGTGGCCGGCCCGCAACTGCTCCGCGTTCCACTCGCTGACGCCGATGTAGAGGGCCTTGCCCTGGCGGACGATGTCGGCGAACGCCTGCATCGTCTCCTCCAACGGAGTCTCCACGTCGTAGCGGTGTGCCTGGTAGAGGTCCACGTAGTCAGTCTGCAGGCGCTCCAGCGAGCCGTTGATGCTCTCCATGATGTGCTTGCGTGACAGGCCGGTGTCGTTGGGACCCATGGGCCCAGTCGGGAAGTAGACCTTCGTGAAGATCTCCAACGATTCGCGTCGTTGCCCCTTCAGTGCCTCCCCCAGCACCACCTCCGCAGCGGTGTTGGCATAGGTGTCGGCCGTGTCGAACGTCGTGATTCCAGCGCCCAGCGCCGCCTTCACACAGGCATTGGCACGCTCATTCTCCACCTGCGACGCATGGGTCAACCAGTTGCCATATGTGACCGCACTGACTTTCAATCCCGAGTTGCCGAGTTTGCGATATTCCATTGTTCACCTTTCAACTGACCTGGCCCGTGTGGCATCGTCAACGTTAGCGCGCCCCACCAATGCGAAAGCCATTCACCCTCAGGGGTGTTGTGCAGTGTCGGGCCCCGCCCTCGAAACGCGGCTGGCCAGCGGTTACATCACGCAAACACCGTCTTGGCCCCGGTCAATGAGTACAGGTGCTCACGCGCCTGGGTTATGCATACACACGGAAGACGGGTAGTACTTCACACAAAAGGGTATGTCGGAAAAGATGGATGTACGCCAAGATTGTTTCAACGAGGAGAACGGCCCCTTGGACCACAAGGGGATAAGCATCTGAAGGGAGACGCCATGACGGTCACGGAAACGAAGACCCCGTGCATGACCTACACGAACGTGTTCCTGCACCCGCTGCTCGATGACACCCAGCCCGCCAGCAAGCAGTCGAGCCGCCGTGAACAGGCCATGCTGCGGACACAGGCTGACAAGCTCTGCGCCAGCTGCCCCATCCAGGCGCAGTGCCTCACCGATGCCATCACGAAGTTCGACGTCAGCGGTTTCGTGGCCGGCACCACGAAGCGACAGCGGCAGGACATCCGCTCCCGGCTGGGCGTCGTCGTCTCCGATGACGACTTCGACACCTACGCCGGTGTCAACTCGGGGCGCCAGTTCGACCGCAACGAAATTCACCGCCTCCGCGTCGCCAATCCGAACGAACCGTTGAGTGCGATCGCAGCACGGGTCGGCTGTTCCGTCTCCACCGTGAAGCGTCACCTGCGCCGCATCGAGAGCGACGGCCTTGTTCCATCCCCCCGCAAGGCACAGCCCACCGAGGCCCAGGTCATGCGGGCGGCCGAAGAAGTGAAGAATGGCGGACGTCGCCGCGCCGCCGCCTGATTCCAGCTGCACAGCGAAAAGGGTGCCCACAGCAATCCTGTGAGCACCCTTCTCGTTGTCCCGCGGGGTCGTTGCGCGTCAGAACCAGCGGGAAAGTTCCTCTGCTGTGCCCCCGTTGTCGAAGCAGCCGGTGACGTGATCGGCGGCCGTCTTCACGGAGTCGGACGCATCACCCATCGCTACTCCCCTGCCCGCCCACTGCAACATCTCGATGTCGTTGTTCCCGTCGCCGAGCGCCAGGACGTCCGCGGCGGTGAGCCCCAATGCGTCAACAACTCGTTGCAGGCCGTGGGCCTTGTCGACACCCTTGGGTGCGATGTCCAGCCACGCGGACCAGCCGATGAAGTAGGCCACCTCGTGCAGGCCCAGTGACTGCGTCATCTCGTTGAACACCTCCTCGGAACTGTCAGGGTCGCGGATCACAATGCGTGACACCGGCCTCGAGGCGAGCTCCTCCAACGATTCCACCACCACATCGCCGTGCAGTTCACCGTCCGGGAAGGGCCGGGTGACGCGCCACCTGAGGCCCTCCTGGACACCGATGATGGCGTTCGGGGCAGCCTTGGCCACCTTCGCGATGCTGTCAGCGGGGTCGAAACGGATCTCCGAGACAACCTTCAACGGCGGGTAGGTCACCACCATGGCCCCGTTGGCCGTCACCGCCCACCCCGGAGGGAGTTGCAGTTGCTCGAAGATGATGTCGGTGGATGTCCATCCTCGCCCCGTCGACAACACCACGGGCACGCCCGCCGCCACGATGCGGGACACGGCTGCATGCACGTCATCGCGCACCACGCCGTCGCCGTCCACGAGGGTGCCATCAATGTCGAGGGCAACCAGTCTGGGGTGGAAGGTTCGATCCTGACCTCTCCCTTTGATGCCCCTCAGGTCCTGCGTGGTGTCCGTGTCCTGCCCCATCATGCGATCGGCGCCATGAACTCACGTCCACCGAGGTACTGGCGCAGGGCCTCAGGTACCCTCACCGAACCGTCGGCCTGTTGGTGGTTCTCCAGCAGCATGATAATGATGCGCGTCATGGCACACAGCGTCCCGTTCAGGGTGGCGACAGGCTCCGTGCCCGATTCACCGCGATAGCGGATCCCCAGACGGCGTGCCTGGAACTGTGTGCAGTTCGACGTCGACGTCACCTCGCGGTAGCGCTGCTGCGTGGGCAGCCAGGCGTAGCAGTCGTACTTCCGGGCGGCGGAGAGGCCCAGGTCACCGGATGCGACGTCGAGCACCTGATAGGGGACCTCGAGTGTCTCGAGGAAGTCCTTCTCGTAGCCCAGCAATCTCTCGTGCCACGCCTCGGCGTCCTCCGGGCGGCAGTGGACGAACATCTCCACCTTGTCGAACCAGTGCACCCGGAAGATCCCACGCGTGTCCTTGCCGTAGGACCCCGCTTCCCGCCGGAAGCAGGGGCTGTAGGCCACGTACTGGCGGGGAAGGGTGTCGGCGTCGAGGATCTCGCCCGAGTGGTAGGCCGCCAGTGCCACCTCCGAAGTGCCCACGAGGTAGAGGTCGTCCGCAGGCAGGTGGTAGACGTCCTGGGCTGCCTGTCCCAGGAATCCCGTACCCTCCATCGCCGATGGCTTCACCAGCGCCGGCGGGATCATGGGAGTGAAGCCCCACTCCATGGCCTTGGCCATGGCCAGGTTGAGCAGTGCCAGCTCCAGCATCGCGCCCATCCCCGTGAGCACGTAGAACCGTGACCCGGAAATCTTCGTGCCGCGCTCCATGTCAATGGCCCCGAGCGCCTCCCCCAACTCCAGGTGGTCCTTCGGGGTGAAGCCCTCGGCGGCGAAATCCCGGGGTGTGCCGACGGTCTCCAGCACCACACCTTCGTCCTCGCCACCTTCGGGGACACCCTCCATGACGAGGTTGCCCACCTGCAGCATCAGCGTGTCGAACCGGCCGCTCGCCTCGTCGGAGGCGGCCTGCGCCGCTTTGACGTCGGCAGCCAACTGCTTCGTCTGGGTCAGGAGGGCAGCTTTCTCGTCCCCGCTGGCTCGGGCCACCGATTTTCCGATGATCTTTTGTTCACCACGCAACCCCTCGAAGGCGGCAATCTGGGCGCGTCTGCTGCGCTCGGCGGCAATCAACTGGTCCACGAGGTCCACTGACTCGCCGCGTGCCGCCTGGGAGCGGCGAATGCGGTCGGGGTCGGTGCGCAGCCATTTCGGATCGATCATGGCCACCAGCCTACTGAAGGATCGCGCGTGCACACCGTCGGCGCTGCCGCGCCCAGCGCCCCGGCCCGTGCCCGGGGCATGCCACGGCGGCTGCGTGGAACAATGCCGGCATGACCCTGTGGCAGCGCTCGATGTTCAACGTGGTCGCCACCCTCGGCCTCCTGATCGCGTTCCTGGCGTGGACCGTGTTCCTCCCCACTCCGCTTGATGACCTCTGGCGGGTGCCCGTGCCGCCGGCCCAGCACTGGGTGGGCCAGATCGGTGCGGCCGTCGCACTCATCGGAATGCCGGCGGTCATCTATCCCTGCCTGCTGGTGGCCGGGTGGTGGGCCAGCCGCCGCCAGTTGATCAGCATGTCCGCCGCACTGGCGCTGGCGGTCGGCGTCGGTTTTGGGTCAGCCGAGCTGTTGAAGTCGCTGTTCAACCGTGACCGCCCGGCGTCGCCGTGGGACTTCCTCATCTCCCACCAGGGCCCGGCCTACCCGTCACCGCACATGGTGGCCATCACCGTTGCCGCGGTGATGTTCGCCACCCTGGCGACGGTGGCGCGCCGTCGACGGGGCACCATTCGTGCGTGGCAGATCGCGGGTGGCGTCCTGGTGCTGCTATTCGGAATCAACCTGTTGCTGATGCGTGCCTACAACGTCACTGACGTCGTGGGTGGCATCCTCCTCGGTGCGCTCGTGGCCAGTGCCGCCAACCTGGTGTGTGGTGTCAACGCAGTGCGCCTGGTCCGCGCCACCGATGGGGGTGGTGGTAGGGCCGCAGTGATCTACAACCCCACGAAGGTGCTGGACCAGACCGTGTTCAAGGGCCTGATCGAGCGTCGACTCGCGGAAGACGGCTGGGAGTCCCCCCTCTGGTTGTCCACCTCCATCTACGATCCCGGCCGCGGCATGGCGAAGCGCGCCCTTGCTGAAAACGTGGATCTCGTACTGGTCGCCGGCGGTGACGGCACCGTCCGCGTCGTGTGCGGTGCACTCGCCAACACCGGCGCCACCCTCGCAATCGTGCCGTCAGGGACCGGCAACCTCCTGGCGGGCAACATGAAGATCCCCTTCGATGCCGAACGCGCCCTCGACGTCGCCCTGCGCGGCCGCACCACCACCATCGACGTCCTCAGGGTCTCCGTCCCCGGTCAGGAGGTGGACCATGCCGTCGTGATGTGCGGGGTGGGCGCGGACGCAGCCGTCCTGAACGACACCAACGAGGAACTGAAGAACCAGATTGGGGTGGCCGCCTACATCATCGCTGGTCTCGGCCACGTCAAGGCACGCCCCTTCCATGCGCTGGTCACCGTCGACGACGACGAACCACTGGAGCGCGATGCCTCCCTGGTGATGGTGGGCAACGTCCGGGACCTGCAGGCCGGGCTGACGCTCATGCCGGAGGCCTCGGCCAGTGACGGCCTGCTGGACGTCCTCATCGCGTCACCGAAGAACCAGATGGAGCTCGGCCAGATGGTCTCAGCGGTGCTCGCGCAGCGCAGGGAGCCCGCCACCATGGACCGCAGGACGGGGGAACGCGTGCACATCCAGCTGGGCGACAACGAACTCTACGAGCTCGACGGCGACGTCATCGGTGACACCACGGAGCTGTCGTTCCAGATCCTACCTGCAGCCCTCCACATCCGTGTCCCCCACAACTGACGCGAGCGATCTGCCCGACGGCCGGCAACGACACCTCCGACGATGGCCCGGCATGGGCGTTGAGGGTTTACTTGGGCCGTGTCGAGGTCAGTCGCCGTTGGGCGTCTCCAGGCCCGCGAGCCAGGTGGTGGCGTCGTGGAAGTCGCCGTCGGTGAACCCCATGCGCACGTCGCAGGGCAGGTGGTCGGCGCGGGCGTAGGACCCGAGGAAGATCACGTCGCGGCAGATGCGGTGCAACCCCAGCAGCGACTCCGACATGCGTCGGTCGTGCAGATGCCCCTCGGCGTCGATGGCGAAGCAGTAGCTGCCGAGGAATGTCTTGGTGGGCCGGGACTCGATGCGTGTCAGGTTCACGCCGCGCACAGCGAACTGTTCCAGGATCTCCAGCAGCGCACCGGAGTGGTCCTCGTGCATGTAGGCCACCAGCGTGGTCTTGTCCGCCCCGGTGCGGGGCGGCACGGGGCCGGGCCTGCCGACCATCACGAAGCGCGTGACGGCACCGGGGTTGTCCTCGATGCCGTAGGCCACCTCGTCCAGACCGTAGATCTCGCCTGCGACGCGGGCGCAGACGGCCGCGTCGTGGCGCGACGCCGGGTCTGCGACCTCCTGGGCGGCACCGGCCGTGGACCCTGCGGCCGTGACCACTGCGTCGGGTAGCTCCCTGGAAAGCCACTCCCGGACTTGCGCGAGCGCGTGACCGTGGGTCAGCACGTGCCGGACGTCGGCCTTCCGCGTTCCCGGCCGCGTGTACAAGCCGAATGTCACTGGGATGACGATCTCGCCGACGATCACGAGCGGATCACCCCCGATCAGTTCGTCGAGCGTGGCGGAGACCCCGCCCTCAACCGAGTTCTCGATGGGGACCACGGCCCGCTCCACCTGAGCGCTCCGCACCGCGTCGAGCGCCTGGGCCACGCTGGGCAGCGCAATGGCCTCCTCATCGCTGACCGAAAGGAGCGCCTGATGCGTGAAGGTCCCCGCTGGGCCAAAATATCCGAGCACGGACCCAAGGCTATTGCATCCGTCGCCGTCGCCGATCCCGGTCCGGGCGCGGGATACGCTGACCAGCGTGAGACACAGACGACACGGCGCCACGCTCGCCGTGGCGGGGCTGTTGTCGCTGCAGGTTCTCGGCAACGCCGCCGCCGACCCCCCTGTGGGTGTCTTTGACTCCACACAGTGCATGCCTTTCCGTGCCACGGCGCTGCGGGCGGTCCCCTAGGTCGCGTGGCACCTGGAGCGCCTGCAGATGGATTCCGTGTGGAAGGTCGCCACTGGCACTGGTATCACGGTGGCGGTCATTGACACCGGCGTCGCCGCCACTGGAACCCCGTACTTCGATGCCACCAGGGTGACCACCTACGACTACCTGAATGGTCCCAGCGAGGACGACTGGGAGGCCGGTGGCGCGGATTGTGCCCACGGCAGCCACGTGGCCTCACTCATTGCCGCCGGCCGACCCGGCGGCAAGTCTGTGGATCCGCGCACCAACTTCGCCGGGATCTGGTGCTCTGCCCGTGCACTTGCCGAGGACCATGGCCCCGTGCCTGCGCCGACTGGTGCGCGCCTACAACTAGAGTGTCGAGCACGGTGGCGGCTCCGACCGCACGAGGGTCCCTCCAGCGATCACCGCCAGTCAACATGCCGGACACAGGGAAGCAGGGGGCAGCCGTGCAGGTCAGCGATGTGATGGAGCCGGGGCGCGTTGTGGTCCTGGGGTCGGCGAGCCAGGACCTCTACGTGGAGATGGAGCGCCATCCCACCACGGGCGAGACGGTGATGGCCGGTGACATCGTCCAGCGCTTCGGCGGCAAGGGCGGCAACCAAGCCGTCGCCGCCGCACGCGCGGGCGCAACGACCCTCTTCGTGGGCCGGCTCGGCGACGATGACCCGGGCCGCACGTACCGCGACCGTCTGGTCAGCCACGGCGTCGACGTCTCCCGTCTGGTGCTGGAACCCGGCGTCCCCACCGGCACGGCGCTGATCATGCTCAACGCGGAGCGCGACAACATGATCGTCGTGGCGCCGGGCGCGAACCACCACGTCGACGCGTCGCAGGTGGCGGCGCTGGATGACCTCGGCGCCCCCGATGTCCTGTTGATGCCCATGGAGCTTCCCCTCGACGTGACGCAGGCTGCGATCCGGGCGGCCGCCGCCCGCGGTGCCAGGGTCATCCTCAACCTTGCCCCGTACGCACCTCTTCCCCAGGACGTGCTGGACGCCTGTTTCCTCGTCATCGTGAACGAGAAGGAGAACGAGCTCATGGAGGACGACGGTCTGAGCGCCCCCAGCGTGCTCGTCACCCTGGGCACCGACGGCTCCCGCTGGGGTGACATCACGGTGCCGGCGCAACGCGTACAGGTGGTTGACACCACCGGCGCGGGTGACGCCTACTGCGGTGCACTCGCGGCAGCACTGGTCGCGGGCGCAGCACCGCGCGACGCCATGACCACTGCGACGGCGTCCTCGGCGGAAGCTGTCCAGCACCTTGGCGCCCAGCCCGACCCGGCGTGAGCGTCGCCGTCGGTGGTCCGCTGGTCGGCCTCCGCACTACGGTGGGCCGGTGAGCAGCACCACTGAGGAAGACCTGTCCCGGGTCACGGTCATCTCCCACTCCCGACGTGTGTACCTGGCCCTGCCGGGCACGGTGTCTCTCAGCGAACTGCTGCCCAGCATCCTTCGGTTCTCCGGCATCGAGGCCAACACCCCCACCGAGGCGGTGCACGCATGGGTCCTCCAGCCTTTTGGCGCAGACCCGCTGGACCTCTACAAGCCGGTCAACGAACTCAGCATCCGCGACGGGGAGACCCTGCACCTCCGTCAGCGCGAGAACGCCATCCCGGATGCAGCCTTCGACGACGTCATCGACGCTGTGGCAGCAACCACACGCGCCAGACCCGCCTGGCTACCGAGGCGCAGCCGCACCATGGGGCTCGTGCTGATGGTGGTCCTGCTGGTGGCCATGCCGCTGCTGGTCACCAGCGCAACGCAGCAGGAGCGTGGTCTCATCCTGGGGCTGGCGGTGGGCCTCACAGCGTTCATCTCCTTCGCCTCCCTCATCGCTTCCATCTCGCTTTCCAGGGCCGCCGGGGAGCGGTACACGTCGGCCTGTCTTGCGTGGGTCGGTGTGGCGCTGGCGGGCTGTCCCGCATCTCCTATCTGGACATGCGACTGGTACAGGCCGTTCACGGCATGAATGACCCCCAGAAGATTTCGGAGTCTGAACTGGCGGGCGCCCGCAACGATGAGGTTCCCACATCGGGCAACACGGAGATCGATCCCGCAAAGCCCACCGGACCCGTTGGCTACGGCAATCTGGATGACGTGTCGATCTGTGCGACCTTCACTACCGGCGACAGCAGCACAGTGGTGTTGGGGGTGGACGCCGACACCCCGCCAATGCCACCCGAGCATGTCAGGCCATACGGCAACACCGCCGATGTGGTGCAGATGGATTCGCTGCGCGGGGGACTCCTCCAGATCGCCACCAACCCCACCGAGGGTGCGCCGACCTTCCTCGTGCTGGACGGCCTGTCCTACCCAATCCCGGACATTGGCTCGCGCCGCGCACTCGGCTACGGGGACGTCGACCCGATGATGGTGCCCGGCGCCTTGATCTCCCTTATTGAGTCCGGCCTCGACGCGGAAACCAACCTGTCCCTCGGCAAGATCACGGTCATCCCATGACCGCAGGAGCACCCAGGAACGTCTAGGTACCCCTACTCGTTTCACCCGGCGACGCTCGTAACTGACCCCCTGCCCGGCCTAGTGTTTCCAGAGACATCACAGCAGCCCTATCTTTCGAAGTTGCTGACTCAGAGCCCCAGTGCTCCATCTGTCGAAGGGAATATTCCATGGGCAACAAGTCCGTAGACCGCGCAGCCATGGCCAAGGCTGCGCAGCAGATCGAAGCAAAGCACCAGGATATCCACACGCTGCAGAGCCGCCTGCAGAGCCAGATGACGGACCTGTCCTCCCGCTGGGTGGGCAACGCCTCCACAGCATTCCAGCGCGGCTACTCGCAGTTTGACACCGAGTTCGAGAAGGTCAAGCAGGGTCTCGACAAGATCCATACCGCCCTGGTGGAGACCCAGCGCGAGTACGTGCAGCGTGAGGAAGAAAACGCTGCCACCGCCAACCAGATCGCCGGACTCATCGGCTGACGCCGAGAGATGATCACAGGAGATACTCAATGAGCGACGCAACCCAATGCTCCAAGGCCGGCCTGCAGGAGGGCATCTCAAGCCTCTCCCAGGCACACCGTGAACTGTCCAGCCTCCTCGACGAGCTGAAGGGTGAACTCAGCACCTCACTCGGCCAGTGGGAGGACAACGCCCGCAGCGCATACGTCGAGGTTCAGCGCTCCTGGGACGCATCGGCAGCCAAGCAGCAGGAGATTGTGCAGCGCATGCCCGTTCTCCTGGGCAACATCTCTGACGGCTACGACGCCACCGAGTCCCGCAACGCGGGCATCTGGGGCTAGAGGGTATCCCCCCATCCTCGCTCTGGAGGGGGCCCGGCACGTGCCGGGCCCCTTTGGCGTCTCCGGGGACAACTCCAGCCCTGCGCCCTACTTCAACAGCTTTGACATGCGACGATCCGCCAGCGGCCTGCCACCTGTCTGGCAGCCGGGACAGTACTGCAGCGATGAATCGGCGAAGGACACCTCCGCGATCGTCGACCCGCAGACGCCGCACTCCTGGCCCGCGCGCCCATGAACCCGCAGGCCTGTGCGTTTGGCATCCTTCAGCTTGGCCATGTCCACACCCCTGACAGCGTCTAGTGCCCCTGACAACACCCGCCGAATGTGGCCGTGGAGTTCGGCCGCATCGACGGACTTCGCGGGGGCGAATGGGCTCAGCCGTGCAGCATGAAGGATCTCGTCAGACCAGGCGTTGCCGATCCCGGCGATCAACTTCTGGTCGCGCAGCACCCCCTTCACCTGGCCCCTGCCCGCAGCGGTGAGAATGCCGGCCAGTACCTCGTCGGTGAAGTCGTCTGCCATCGGATCCGGACCCAGCGCAGCGATACCCGGCACCTCCTGGGGGTCCTGCACCACATAGATGGCCAGGTGACGCTGCGTCCCCGCCTCCGTGAGGCTGAAGCCCGAGTTGTCGTCCAGCTCCACGCGAAGCGCGATGGGCGACTTCCCGGGCCGCGGGATGGTGCGGGGAACCTCTGCGTGCCACGTCACCCATCCGGCGCGGGCCAGATGGAAGATCAGGTGCACACCCTGCGCGTCGACGTCGATGAATTTCCCGTGCCGGGTGACACCCGAGATCTCCAGCCCTGCGAGGGCATCCAGCCCCAGGGCGTAGGTCTTGAGGGCGCTGAACGCGATGAGGTGTCCCGCCGCCACCACTTTTCCGGTGGCTCGATGGTCCAACTGTTCGACGATGGCCTGGACTTCTGGCATCTCCGGCATGTCACCCATCCTCCATCATGGACAGCAGCGCCGTGCCTGACATGCGGGATGTCTCAGGCCTGCTCCACGCATTGTTGTGCGGACGCTCGAGGTGCAGACTCAACTGTTCGAGGTAGGAGTCGCGCGGAAGGGTGGATGCCCCCATGGATTCCAGGTGCGGAGTCAGCCACTGCACGTCCAGGAGGTCCACCCCGACGCGTCGGAGTTCCGCGATGAGTCGCAGCAGAGCAACCTTCGATGCGTCCCGGCCGAACTCAGGGTGGTGGAACATGGACTCACCAGCGAACATGCCGTTCTGGTGAACACCATAGAGTCCCCCCACCAGGCGCCCGGCCTCGTCCCACGTCTCGATGCTGTGCACGTATCCCACGTGGTGGAGCACGGTGAAGGCTGTCTGGATCCTGGAGTCGATCCAGCCACCGGGTCGACCCGCGTCGGCGCACGCGTCCAGAACATCGAGGAAGACCGTGTCAACGGTGGTCGAGTAGCGCTTGACGGACTTCCTCAGAGAGCGCGTGACCCGCACCTCGTCCAGCGGCAACTGGGCGCGGTCCATGGGAGACCACCACCCCATCTCCCCACTGAACAGGCCCGTCTCCAGCGGCATCGGGAACACACCGCAGCGATAGGCCATGAGGGCGGTGCCCGGATCGAACTCGTCGGAGAACCCGATCAGGTCCTGCCGGGGCCAGTCCCCGGGTGGGCCGAAGAGCGTGTCAAGCATGGCCCCAGTGTGTCAGGCAGTTCCGACACGATGGGATCCCTGCGTGCCGTTGTGCGCGTCCGTGTCACGTGAACCCCCTGCCCGCTTGACTGGGTGTGCAACGCTTGGTGTGTCGCACTGAGCGTGCGAGGAGATGAGGCGGGTATGACCGAGCAGAATAACGTCGTCGCCCTGACGGAGGGTTTGACGGCTGACGCGTTCCACCAACTGTTGGAGCTCGCCATCGAGGGCAAGGGCAGGATGCCGGGCGCCCGGACGGCTGCCAGGAATCTCCTCGGACACCACCGCGACCCTGAGATCGCCATCTCGTGGCTCGTCAACCAGCACATCGCCTACGCCAGTGGCCAGGGCTTCGTCACCAACTGGGGTGGCTTCTTCGTGTCGCTGGTCACTATTCCTGCCAACATGGCCGCTGCCGCGTTCCTACAGGCGCGCGTGGTGGCCGGTGTCGCTCACCTGCGCGGCTACGACCTGTCCGACGCTCGGGTGCGCACGGCCATCCTGATGGTCATGCTCGGCCCGGGCGCCAGTGCGGGACTGATCTCCAAGGGTGTGCTGCCGTCATCGCCGGCCGCAGTGGCCACGGCCCCCATGTTCGACGCCAAGCTGGACCGCCTCGTCAGCAAGGAACTCTTCGACAGATCCATGAACCAGATCGGTGGCAAGCGCCTCGGCGTCTTCGTCGGCAAGCGCATCCCGTTCGTGGGTGGCGGTGTCGGGGCCGTCGTGGACGGTTGGAGCACCAGGTCGATCGCGCGCCACGCGGTCGAGGAGTTCACGAGCAGGCGCCCCAAGCTCAATTCGTGGACGAAGGACTGAGACCTCGGACGTGGCGCCGCGGCACCCGCGGTGAGATCAGGCAGGTGACCTCGTAGCTAATGGTCCCCATCAGGTCGGCAATCTCCTCGACGGTGATGTGCTGCTGGCCGCTGCGCCCCATCAGCACCACCTCGTCCCCCACGTGCACAGTGGGGTCCTCGGGGCCCAGGTCGATCATCGTCTGGTCCATGCAGACCCGACCCACGATCGGGTGACTGCGGCCATTGATGAGCATGCGTCCACGGTTGGACAGCAGCCGTGAGTATCCGTCGCCGTACCCCACATTCACCGTGCCCACCCAGGTGTCCTGTGGTGCCGTCCATGTGCGGCCATAGCCCACCGTCTCCCCGGCTGCCACCTTCTTGACGAACGCCAACCGCGACGTCCAACGCGCCACCGGCTCCAGCGAGTGCGCGTGGGACATGGTGGGGTCCGGGTACGAGCCGTAGACCATGATCCCGGCGCGCACCATGGTGGTGGCCCCCAGGTCATGCCCGAGGACCGCACCCGAGTTGGCGGCGTGGACCAGCGTCAGCGGACCAACTGCTGCAGACACCTCGTGCGCGGCCTCCTCCAGCGCCACGAACTGCTGGCGCGTGAACTCGTTCCCGGACGCGACGTCGCTCACGGGCAGGTGCGTGTACAGCCCACCCAGACTGGTGTGCGGATGCGAGGTGATGAGCCGTGCCAGGTGCACTGCGTCGCCGGGGTCGGCGCCGATGCGCCGCATGCCGGTGTCGAGTTTCAGGTGGGCGACGGCAACGACGCCCGCCTCCGCTGCCGCTTCCTGCAGGTGCGTGATGGACAGGACATCCCCCACTGTGAACGCCATCCCGGCGCCCAGCGCCTGGGGCAAGTCGTCGGGGAGCGTGATCGTGAACTTCAGGATGGGCAGCGCCACCCCGGCCTCACGCAGCGTGAGCGCTTCGCCCACCGAAGCGACCCCGAGCCATTGCGCCGTGCCCGCGTCCTCAATGCTGCGCGCCACCGGCACGAGTCCGTGCCCGTAAGCGTTTGCCTTCACTGCCGCTAGGACTCTCCGCTCGCCTGCCAGCACGGCGACGAGCCGAAGGTTCCGATTGATCGCATCAAGATCAACCGTCAGTTCACACGTGCCCGCCATTGCACCATCCTTGCCTGAGAATCCACCTGCCACCAAACGACCAGTCGTGCTCCGACGGTTTGCGCCGGTGGCAGAATGAGGCGCATGTCGAACAATCAGTGGAACAACGGCCAGGGCCAGGGTCAGGGCGAAAGCCAGGGCGAGGGCCAGTGGCAGCCGCAGGGTGATTGGAACCCCGCCCCCCAGCAGAGCGCCGGCGAGTGGGACCAGAGCCAGGCGCCACAGTCCCAGGACTGGAACACGGGCCAGCAGGCCCAGAACTGGAACGCCGGTGCCCAGGGCCAGCCATCGGCAACCGACTGGAACAGCGGCCAGCAGGGTCAGGACTGGCATGCCGGTGCACAGCCGCAGCCCTCCGCCCAGGACTGGAACGCGTCGCAGGGTTGGAATGCCGGGGCCACCGCACACCAGACGCAGGGGTGGCAGGACCACAACCAGCAGGCGGGCTTCGCTCCGGGACAGGGTCAACAGCAGTGGCAGCCGCAGCCGCCCAAGCAGAAGAGCGCGTTCGGGAACGTGTTCGACTTCAGCTTCAAGAAATTCGCCCTCCCCGAGGCCGCCGGCACCATCTTCCTGATCTCCGTCATCGCCATCGGCGTCTGGTGGCTGGTGGATCTCATCAACGTCCTGACCATCGTCGGGGGTCCGTACGGCGTGGGAGCCGGGAGCGTCCTGCAGATCCTCATCGGCGGACTCGCGCGAAGCGTCCTCTACATACTGATCGTCCGCGTCCTCATTGAGGGGATGTCAGCCCTGGTCACGCGGTCACGGGCCAAGGAAGCCGAGGTCCAGGACGTCCCTGAGGTCGAGGCGACCGAGCCTCCCACCGCCTGATCCACCACAACGTGCAGAGGGGCCGTAGCCATGGGCTGCGGCCCCTTTGTCATGCTCATCGTGCGGCGTCTCAGAACAGCAGCGCCAGCGCCGGCTCCGCCAGAATCTCGGCCACGTCACGCAGGAAGCGTGATCCCTGCTCGCCGTCAATGAGTCGATGGTCGAAGGCGATCGTCAGCGTGCTCACCCAGCGGGGCACCACCTTCTCGTCGACACCCGCTCCCACCACCCAGGGGCGGCGTTCGATGGCCCCCATGCAGAAGATGGCGGACTCGTTGCCATTGATGATGGGCGTGCCTGCGTCGACGCCGAAAACCCCGACGTTCGTGATGGTGAACGTGCCGAAGCTGTAGTCGCCGGGCTGGAGTTTGCCCTCCTTCGCCACCACGACGAGCTGGTTGATGGCCCGGCACAGTTCCAACAGGCTGAGCTGCTGGGCACCCTTGATGTTGGGCACCATCAGCCCGCGGGGTGTCGCCGCGGCGACACCGAGGTTCACGTTGCCGTGGTACACGATCTCCCGCGCATCCTCGTCCCACGAGGTGTTGAGGTCGGGATTGCGGCTCAGCGCGAGGCAGATGGCCTTGGCATAGATGAGAAGGGGAGAAATCCGCAGTCCCGTGAACTCGCGCCTCGCCTTCAGCGTCTCCACGAACTCCATGGTTCCGGTGACGTCGACGGTGACCCATTCGGTGACGTGCACGTGCGTGTTGACGGAGCGCACCATGTTTTCGGCAGTCGCCTTACGCACGCCGCGGATCGGCACGCGGCGCTCACCACCGGTCGCGGAAGCCGACGCGTCTCCCGACGTGAACGGCTGGCCGAATGACGGGCCCGCGTCGAATGCGCTCGTGGGCGCCGACTCGAAGGGGGCGGATGACTGTTGGAAGGACGCGTGGTCGTTGATGATGCGGCCCTGCGCCGGTGTCTCCGCCATTCGCTGGAACGCGAGCGCCGCCTCCACGTCCCGGCGGGTGATGGTGCCCTCCGGTCCGGTGCCGACCACACCGGCCAGGTCAACGTCCAGGTCGCGCGCATACTTGCGCACCGGCGGCTTGGCGCGGACGGCGTGCGGGTCGGAGGCCAGGACCAGCTCTGACTGCGACGGGCCGACACCGGGGCCGGGCAGGGGATCGCCGACGGCGGTCGCGGTGATGTGACCGGCGGGCTGCACCTCATCCGGCCGGCGGCTCGGCTCGTGCGGCTCGTAGGAGTCGCTGAGCGCCTGGGTCACCTCCTGGTCCCGGTCCGTGCGGCGGGTGCGACGACGCCTGCTCGGCGCCGTATCGGAAGCGCCGTAGCCCACGAGGTTCGGCTGCGGGGCACCCTCCGGCGGCTCCTCACCGTCCTCGATCTCGACGATGGGTGTGCCCACCTCCACGGTGGCACCCTCCTCCACCAGCAGGCCCATGACCTCGCCGGCGAACGGGGAGGGCAGTTCCACGAGAGACTTGGACGTCTCGATTTCCACGAGCACGTCGTTGACATCGATGGTCTCGCCGACCGTGACGCGCCACGCCACGATCTCGGCCTCAACAAGTCCCTCACCGGGATCGGGCAGTCGGAATTGGCGCTTCATGCACTCACTCCTAGTAGGCCAGGGACGCGTCGACGGCGTCCATGATTCGGTCGACGCCCGGGAGGAACTCGTCCTCGATCTTCGACGGCGGGTACGGCGTGTCGTAGCCGGTCACCCGCAGCACGGGCGACTCCATGACGTAGAACAGGTCCTTGTGGAGCCGTGCTGCAATCTCGGCCCCCACACCCAGGGTCCGTTGCGCCTCATGGACGACGATTGCACGCCGGGTGCGCCGCACGGAGGCCGTGACTGTCACCCAGTCGATGGGGCTCAGGGTGCGCAGGTCGATGACCTCCAGCGAGCGCCCCTCCTCGGCCGCCACCTCTGCAGCGTCCAGACATGTCTTCACCATCGGACCGTACGCCAGCACGGTGGCGTCGGTGCCGTAACGCACAACGCTCGCTTGGTGCATGGCCTGCGGCCGCGCTGAGAAGTTGACCTGTCCCTTGGCGTGGTAGCGACGCTTCGGCTCGAGGAACACCACCGGGTCGTCGGAGGAGATGGCCTGCTGGATCATCCAGTAGGCGTCGTTCGGCGAACTGCAGGTGACCACCTTCAGTCCCGGTGTGTGCACGAAGTAGCCCTCGGGTGACTCGGAGTGGTGCTCGATGGCGCCCACCCCGCCGCCGTAGGGGATGCGGATCACCATCGGCATCTTCACGCGACCCGAGGTGCGCGCGTGCAGCTTCGCCACCTGCGTGACGATCTGATCGAAGCCGGGGAACACGAAGCCGTCGAACTGGATCTCCACCACCGGCCGGTAGCCCCGCATGGCCAGGCCGACGGCGGTGCCCACGATGCCCGACTCCGCCAGTGGGGAGTCGATGACGCGGTTCTCGCCGAACTCCGCCTGAAGGCCTTCCGTGATGCGAAACACTCCACCCAACTTGCCGATGTCCTCACCGGCCAGCAGCACCTTCGGATTGGCCTGCAGTGCGCGCCGCAGCCCGCGGTTCAGCGCCTTGGCCAGGGTCAGGGTCTCGCTCATACGGGCTCCTCGAAGGTGGCGAGGTAGTCGGCGTACTCGCGGCGTTGTTCCTCGAGCGCGACGGACTCCTCCGCGTAGACGGTGCGGAACTGTTCGTCCATCGTCTTGTCGGTCAACCCTGCAATGGACCCGCGGATGCTGGCGCCGTAGTCCTTGGCCTCGGCGTCGAGGCTGGTCATGTACGCGTCGTCGATGGCGCCCTCAGTGCGGAGGTACGTGGTCAGTCGGGCGATGGGGTCGCGGCCACGCCACTCCTGCGTTTCAGCCTCCCGGCGGTACTTCGACGGGTCATCGGAGGTGGTGTGGGCGCCCATGCGGTAGGTGAATGCCTCGATGAACGACGGACCCTCGCCGCCCCGCGCCCGGTTGAAGGCCCACTGGCTGGTGGCGTACACGGCCAGCACATCGTTGCCGTCCACCTGGATTCCGGGGAACCCGAAGCCCTGCGCACGCTGGAACAGGGGGATGCGGGACTGCAGTGCCATCGGTTCGGAGATGGCGTACTGGTTGTTCTGGCAGAAGAACACCACGGGGGCGTTGTAGCTGGCTGCAAAGACGTAGGCCTCGTTCACGTCACCTTGTGAGGAGGCGCCATCGCCGTGGTAGGCCACCACCATGGCGTTCTCCGCCGGGTCGGCGTTGCCCACCTTGCCGTCGTATTGCAGTCCCATCGCGTAACCGGTGGCGTGCAGCGTCTGCGCACCGATGATGATCTGGTAGTTGCGGAAGCGCTCCAGCATCTCCCATTCCCCGGCGTCGCAGCCGCGGAACAGGCCCAGGATCTGACTCATGGGCACGCCCAGACACATGGCCACAGCGTGCTCACGGTATGTGGGGAACACGACATCGTCGCCGTGCAGCGCCCTGGCGGAGCCAACCTGGGAGGCTTCCTGGCCGAGCACGGGGGGCCACAGACCCAGTTCGCCGTGCCGCTGCAATGCGGTGGCCTCGGTGTCGAATCGACGGGCGAGCACCATGTCCCGCAGAAAACCCACGAGGTCTTCCGTGGTCCCGGTGAATTCGAAGTCGTCGTTCTCGACACGTTTGCCCTCAGGTGTCAGTAACTGGACCATACGGTCACTCTGTCCTTGCACCAGCGCCCCTTTCGATCTTCAACCTACGCAAACGTAGCTTACGGTTCCGTAGCCCTGCCTGCCACCCGACGACCTGCTTCCGCTCGCCCCATTGCGCAGTGATAAGCCCTTGGACAGTTTCCCAGCCTCTTGACGTTCTCGGGGCCTATTGGGACAGTGGGAGTCACCTTGTATCCAGAGTGTGCCAATGGGGGCACGCACGACAACGGAGATCTGCATGACAAAACCACTTTCGCGATGGGCATCCAGCCTTGCCGCGTCCGCTCTGGCTCTGGGTGGTGTGACGTTGCTGGCTGGCGGCACCGTGGCCCAGGCAGCACCGGGAGACAGCTGTACGGACCCTGCCACGGTCTCGGTCTTCGAGTTCAATGACTTCCATGGCCGTATCGCCGGCGCGGCGGCGCTCTTCACACCCGTCGAGGTGGCTCGCGCCGCCATGGGACCGGAGAACGTGTTGCTCGTCAGCACCGGCGACAACATTGGCGGCTCCACCTTCGAGTCCTTCATCGACTCCGACAACCCGACCATCGACATCCTGAAGGCGGCCGGCGTCGAGGCCATCGCCACCGGGAACCACGAGTTCGACAAGGGCTTCACTGACCTTTCCGAGCGAGTCATTCCCCGGATGGGCGTGCCGCACCTCAGCGCCAACATCTACGACAAGGGCACCACGACCGTCGCTGCTCCGCTGGAGGAGTACAAGGTATTCGTCAAGGGCGGCGTCAGGATCGCCTACGTGGGCGCTGTCACGGGTGATCTGCCCTCGCTGGTCTCCCCCGCAGGCATCTCTGCCATCGAGGCGGGTGACCCCGTCGACGCAGTGAACCGTGTCGCGGACAAGATCGTCGCAGAAGACGCCGCGGACATCATCATCGCCGGCTTCCACGAAGGTGCGCCGGAGGCGAAGAAGTCACCGGCAGAAAATGCCGCACTTTCACCCGCCTTCAAGGACATCTACGAGAACCTCAGTGACTCCTTCGACGTGGTCTTCAACGGTCACACCCACCAGATCTATGACTGGGAGACCATCAAGGGCAAGCCCCTGATGCAGGCTGGTCAGTACGCCGGGCAGCTCTCCCAGGTGGACCTGCAGATCAACACCGCGACCAAGGAACTGTGCTCCACGAACACCTCCATCGTGCCTGCTGCCAAGAGCGACGCCGTCGGCACCCAGCCGCGTATCGAGGAGATCAAGGCGATCGCCGCCGCCGCCAAGGTCAACGCAGATGTTCTGGGTGCCGAGCCTGTCGGCTTCGCCAACCAGGCGATCAGCACACCGGACGGCACGTCAGGTGTCCGCAACGTCGAGTCACCCATGAGCAACCTCGTGGCGCAGATGTTCAAGGAGCAACTGCAGACGGACGCCAATGCCGACTCCTTCATCGGTGTCCAGAATGCCGGTGGCACGAGGGACAGCGTCGATCGCGGCACCATCACGTACAAGGAGGCTGCCAACGTGCTGTCCTTCGCCAACACCCTGATGACCACGCAGCTCACCGGCGCTCAGTTCAAGTTGGTGCTGGAGCAGCAGTGGCAACTGGACAAGGACGGAGTCGTTCCCGGCAGGCGCTATCAGGCCCTTGGCCTCTCGGACAACGTGTCCTACACCTTCGACGAATCCCGGGCGCGCCTGGACCGCATCACCTCCATCAGCATCGATGGTGAACCCATCAAGATGGACAAGCTGTACACGCTCGGATCGGGCAACTTCCTGATCGCTGGCGGCGACAACTTCTTCGCCTTCAACCAGGGGATCAACACTGCCGACTCCGGCCGCGTCGATCTGGAGACGTTCGTGGACTGGGTTGGTAACGGCGACGCACTCAACCCCGACTACTCCAAGCGCGGGGTCTCCGCGCCGAAGGTCGTCGGTACACTCACCGAGGGCGCAGCCCCCGTGGAGTACATCCTCGGCAAGCCGTTGGCCGGCGGCGACCAGACTGACACGCTCGACATGCAGCTCACGACCGGCGCCAAGGTCTCACCGCAG
>JBBSRQ010000029.1:0-23926 GCA_038242845.1 Propionibacteriales bacterium
CACCGCCGAGTACGGCGACTACGTCTCCGGCCCCCGCGTCATCGACGAACGCGTCAAGGCCAACATGAAGGACGTCCTCACCGACATCCAGTCCGGCAAGTTCGCACAGCGCTTCATCGACGACCAGGACGCCGGCGCCCCAGAGTTCAAGGAACTGCGCGCCAAGGGTGAGCAGCACCCGATCGAGGCCACGGGGCGCGAACTCCGCAAGCTCATGAGCTGGGTGGAGTCGGACGACGACTACGTCGAGGGATCAGCGGCTCGCTGAACCCACTGATCACCGATGAGGGCCCCGACGCATGGCGTCGGGGCCCTCGTGTTCCCCTAGTCTCGTCCAATGGAACACACGGACCAGCACCAGATTCCCGGCGGACCGCAGTACCGCGCATCGCAACGCGCGGATCTGCTCCGCTTCGCCAGTGCATCCGCCCAGGAGGGCGGGTTCGGGTACCTGGACGAGGCCGGGCTGCTCGACACGTCCCAGCCCATGCCGCTCTACCTGGCCTGTCGCATGACCCACGTCTTCAGCCTGGGCGTGCTCGCAGGTGAAGCACCTGCCACGGGCGGCCCCACCGTTGCGGAGATGGCCGTGCTCGCGGAGCACGGAGTGCAGACGTTGACGAACGGGCCATTGCACGACGCCGAGTTCGGCGGCTGGTTCGCCTCCGTCCACCCCAACGGGAGCGGGGACGGGGCAAAGCAGGCCTATGGACACTCCTTCGTGGTCCTCGCGGCCACCAGTGCTCTCAGGGCGGGGATCGCCGGCGCCCAGAACCTGTTGGAGATGGCCCTCGACGTCGTGGAGCGACACTTCTGGGACAACTCCGACGGCATGGTCGTGGAGGAGTGGGACAGGGCGTGGACACTGCTTGATCAGTACCGGGGAGTCAACGCCAACATGCACACGGTGGAGGCATTCCTCGCCGCAGGGGACGTGACGGGGGACCCCGCCTGGCACACGCGTGCCGGGAGGATCGCCGAGCGCGTGGTGGGACTGGCCGCTGCGAACAACTGGCGGCTCCCCGAGCACCTGAGCCCCGCATGGGAACCGATGCTGGACTACAACCGTGACCGGCCTGCGGATGCCTTCCGCCCCTTTGGCGCCACGGTTGGCCACGGCATGGAATGGGCACGGCTGCTCATCGCGGTCGACGAAACGCTGGCGGGGAGCGCGCCGGACGGGCTCGTCGAAGCGGCCATTGCCCTGAACGACCGGGCCATCGCCGACGGCTGGGCGGCTGACGGCGCCGACGGTTTCGTCTACACCACCGGCTGGGACGGTGCCCCCGTGGTGCGCGCCCGGATGCACTGGGTGATGGCCGAAGCCATCTGCACGGCCACGATCCTGCACCGTGTCACTGGCGACGAGCGCTACGCGGTGGACCTGCAACGTTGGTGGAATTTCGCTGATCGCCACCTCGTCGACCACGAACTCGGCTCATGGCACCACGAGCTCGACCCCTCCAACGCACCGTCGTCGCAGACGTGGTCCGGCAAGCCCGATGTCTACCACGCCTACCAGGCGGCGCTCATCGCCGACGTGCCCACGACCCCGTCCTTCGCGACGGCTCTGGCAACCCGGGCGTCGTCCAAGTCGTAGGCGGGCTCTCCCCGATCAACGCTGGGGGGCATGTCAGGCCCTCGTTCGTGGGTCCTCGGGGGGTGCCGCTACCCTTGGACACTTCAGTGGAAGGCGGGGCAGCGTGGTTCTCTTCGTGACGATCGGGGTCATCGGCCTCGCCATCGTCCTGCTCTCAATCCTGCTGGGTGACGTCATTGACGGCATCTTCGACCTCGACATGATGGGCGGCGACCTGTTCTCCGTCGCCGGCCTCGCCGCCTTTCTCGGAGCGTTCGGCTTCGGTGGAGTGATCTCCCTGGCGGTGGTCGACGCCACGTGGGTCGCGGTCGTGGTGGGCATCGTCGCAGGCATCCTCGCAGCGTGGGGCGCCACGTCGCTCACCCGCTGGTTGAAGCGCAGCGAGTCCAGCTCAACCTTCCGGTCCCACGCGATGGTGGGGGCCACCGCCCGCGTGATCACCGACATCCCTGCCGGGGGGTTCGGTGAGGTTCGCATCCAGGGTGCTGGGCAGTCACGCAAGCGTGCCGCCCGCAGCACTGTCCCCATCCGGGCTGGCACGGAGGTGTGGGTCTCCGGCATCGTCTCACCGACGGCCGTTGAGGTCACCCCCACCCACGCCCTGCCCGAGCCCCCCGAGGATCTCTGAATCTTGTCCTGCAACACCGCTCAAACAGGAAGTCACACATGCTCGAGTTGCCACCGCTGCTAGTGGGGATTGGCGGAGCAGTACTGCTCGTCATCCTCCTCATCTGGCTCATCGCCAGCCGCTACAAGGTCTCGCGTCCGAACGAGGCCTACATCATCACCGGTCAGAAGGGGAAGGCCGTCACCAACCCGGAGACCGGCCAGATCTCCACTGACCTGAGCGCCCAGAAGGTCATCATGGGCGGCGGCGTGTTCGTCGTGCCCTTCATCCAGCGCCTTCACATCCTGGACCTCTCGAGCCGCCGCATCATGGTGCAGATCCGGGGTGCCGTCTCAGGACAGGGCGTCAAGCTGAACCTCGACGGCGTCGCCATCGTCAAGGTGGGTGGCAACGAGGACTCCATCCGCGCCGCCGCGCAGCGCTTCCTCACGCAGCAGGACGAGGTGGAAACCTTCACGCAGGAGACTCTCGCCGGCTCCCTGCGTTCCATCGTCGGCTCGCTGTCGGTGGAGCAGATCATCCGCGACCGCGCCGCCTTCGCGCAGCGCGTCGCCGACGAGGCCGAATCCTCCCTCACCGGTCAGGGACTGGTGCTCGACACCTTCCAGATCCAGGACATCACCGACGACGGCAGCTACCTGTCCGACCTCGGTCGTCCCGAGTCGGCAAAGCTGAACCGCACCGCTGCAGTGGCAGAAGCCCTGGCTCGCCGGGAAGCCGAACAGGCGCGTCTGGCAGCCGAGACGGAAATCGCCATTGCCCAACGCTCGCTGGTGTTGAAGGAAGCCGAGATCAAGGCGGAGACTGACGCGGCCCGTGCACAGGCGGCAGCCTCCGGGCCGCTGGCCCAGGCCGACCGCGACCAGGCCATCCTGGCCGAGCAGGAGAAGGTGGCTGTGCGTCAGGCCGCACTGAAGGATCGTCAGCTCGACACCGAGGTCCGCAAGCCCGCCGATGCACGTCGGTACCAGGCGGAGACCGAGGCCCAGGGCCGTCGCAATTCGGAGATCTTCGAGGCCGAGGCCCGAAAGGCCTCCTCCATCGCCAATGCCGAGGCAGACGCCGAGAAGGCACGCCTGACCGGTGTCGGTGAGCAGTCCCGTCGCTCCGCACTCGCCGAGGCTGAGGCCATCGAGGGCGCCAAGCGCGGTGAGGCCGAGAAGGCCCGTCGTATCGCCGAGGCGGACGCGGTGCGTGCCGAGGGTGAGGCACAGGCTGCGGCCATCGCAGCCATCGGTGCCGCTGAGGCCGAGGCCATGGACAAGCGCGCAGCAGCGTTCAAGAACTACAACGACGCTGCTGTGTTGCAGATGCTCATCGAGGTGCTGCCGCAGGTGGCGGAGAAGGTGGCTGCCCCCATGGGCAACATCGACAAGCTCACCATCGTCTCCACCGACGGCGCATCAGCGCTGCCGAGGGCGGTCAACGACAACGTGGTGCAGACGGTCGAAATGATCAAGAACACCACGGGGATCGACCTCATGGACATCATTTCGTCGCGGTCGTCCAAGGCGACCAGCTCCGACACGCTGAAGGGCACCGTCGTCAACGACGACGAGTGACCTGACACAACCGCAAGGACGAGGCTCCGGACCATACGGTCCGGGGCCTCCTTTGTCAGCCCATGGTGATCGAGTGGCCGCGCGACGAAGGAGTCGGCGTGTCGGGATTTTCTTCCGTCGTGCAGATGGCATCAACACGGCCGTTGGTGGCCTGCCCGAGGAGAGGCGAGGTCATGAGGAGACAAGGAGCGATGGGAATGGGTGATACTGGGGGCCAACCACTTGGAGGTGGGCATGGACCTGTTGACTCTCGGCGTTCTCGGAACCTCGAGCAAGAAGAATGAGTTGCGGCTGGCGATCCATCCCCAACACATCGAGGGCATCGACGAGGACCTCAGGCAACACATCGTCCTGGAGCGCGGATACGGCACTCGCTTCGGCATCTCGGATGAGCATCTTGCGAGGCATGTGAAAGCCCTGGTGACACGCGAGGAACTCCTCGCGACCGCCGACGTCGTCCTGCAGCCGAAACCGATTCTGGCGGACCTGGAGGCCATGCGCACCGGTCAGGTCCTGTGGGGGTGGCCGCACGCCGTCCAGGACACCGAACTCACCCAGGTCGCCATCGACAGGAAGCTGACCCTCATCGCGTGGGAGGCGATGAACCACTGGAAGCGCAACGGCGAATTCATGGCCCATGTGTTCCACCGCAACAACGAACTCGCGGGCTACTGCTCCGTGCTGCACGCATTGACCCTCATCGGATCAACGGGGCACTTCGGACGGCGCCTTCGCGCTGTGGTCATCGGCTTCGGCAGCACGGCGCGTGGTGCAGTCACGGCGTTGCAGGCACTCGGAATCCCCGAGATCACCGTCCTCACCTCAAGGGTGGTGACCACGGTGGCGTATCCGATGTCCGGGGTTGTGCTCGAGCGCATGGACGATGCGACGGATGATCCGGGCCGCACCGTGGTGCAGCTCCTGGACGGGCCCGTCCCGACCCACGAGGTCCTCGCAGGATATGACGTCGTCGTGAACTGCGTCCTGCAGGACACCGACCAGCCGCAGCTCTACGTCAGCAACGAAGACCTGGCCGGGTTCGCGCCCGGCTCTCTCCTGGTCGACGTCTCCTGCGACGAAGGGATGGGGTTCGAGTTCGCTCGTCCCACGTCGTTCGACGAGCCGACGTTCATGGTGGGGGACAACGTGACCTACTACGCCGTCGACCACACCCCGAGCTACCTGTGGAACAGCGCGACGTGGGACATCAGCGAGGCGCTCATTCCACATCTGCGGACGGTGATGAGTGGAAGCTGGGACGATGACATGACCATCTCGCGCGCCGTCGAGATCCGCGACGGTGTGGTACAGAACCCAAAGATCCTGTCATTCCAGGCTCGCTCCGAGCACCACCCGCATCCGTTGACCTGAAAGACACCGGAGACCGAGCCGGATCTTCCCGTTCCGGCCTCGGGACCCCGCGGGTTGGGAGGTCAGGCGACGCGGGCGGCGATGCGGTCTCCCACCTCCGTGGTGCGTACCGGCCCGGCGTCGCGCCCCGTGATGTCGGCTGCGACGGCGTCGTCGATCCGTCGGGCCTGCTCGGGCATGCCGAGGTGGTTCAGCAGCAGGGCCATGGACGAGATGGCTGCCGTGGGGTCGGCGATGCCCTGGCCCGCGATGTCGGGGGCGGAGCCATGGACGGGCTCGAACATCGACGGGAACTTGCCGCTGGGGTTGATGTTGGCGCTGGCAGCCAGTCCGATGCCACCGGTGACTGCTGCGGCCAGGTCGGTGATGATGTCGCCGAACAGGTTGTCGGTCACGATGACGTCGAACTGGGCAGGGTTGACCACCATGGCGATCATGGCGGCGTCGATGTGCAAATAGCCGCGCTCGACGTCGTCGTACTCCTGGCCCACCTCGTTGAAGACCCTGTTCCACAGTGTCCCGGCGTTGACCAGCACGTTGTGCTTGTGGAGCAGCGTCAGTTTGCCGCGACGGGCGCGTGCACGGTCGAAGGCGTCGCGCACGACGCGCTCCACGCCGTAGGCGGTGTTGACGGAGACCTCGGTGGCCAGTTCGTGGGGCGTGCCCACGCGCACGGCACCGCCGTTGCCGCAGTACAGGCCCTCGGTTCCCTCACGGACGACGACGAAGTCGATGTGACCTTGTGAGACGACCGCTTCGGACAGGGGACTGGACACCCCGGGGTAGAGGCGGGAGGGACGCAGGTTCACGGCGTGGTCGAACGCGAAGCGCAGCTTCAGCAGCAGCCCTCGCTCCAGCAGACCGCTGGGGATGGTCTTGCTTCCCGGTGCGGCACCCACGGCTCCCAGCACGATGGCGTCGACACCCTTGAGTTCCTCCAACACGGTGTCGGGCAGAACCTCACCTGTGCGCTGCCAGCGCTCGGCGCCCAGGTCGTAGTGGGTGTAGGAGAAGGAGCCCTTGCCCACGGTGGCCTCCAGGACCTTCAGGGCCTCGGCCGTGACCTCGGGGCCAATTCCGTCGCCGCCGATGACTGCAAGGGTCTTGGGTTGTGTCGTCATGGTGCGAAACACTAGGCCACGGACAAGGATCGTCTCACCATGTGGTGAACGCCGTCCCACCCAGCGAGACGGCAGGGGTAGCCTCATGCGCGACCTCGAGCCGTTGGAGACACCATGACGACGACACCCACCTGCCCCGAAGAGTTCCACATCTTCGACACCAGCCTGCGCGACGGCGCGCAGCAGGAGGGGCTGCGACTCACCGTTACCGACAAGCTGAAGATCGCCGCCTACCTGGACGAGTTGGGGGTCACCTTCATCGAGGGCGGATGGCCCGGCGCCAGCCCGGCGGACACACAGTTCTTCAGGGAGGCCGCCGAGGTCCTCGACCTGCAGAACTCCAAACTGGTGGCGTTCGGGGCCACACGGAAGCCCGGTGGCTCGGCAGCCACCGACACCCTCACCAGGGCGCTCGTTGACGCCGGCACCGACTACGTCTGCATCGTCGCCAAGAGCCACGACGAGCACGTGATCCGGGCGCTGCGCACCACGCTGGAGGAGAACCTCGAGATGGTGCGCGACACCGTGGAGTTCCTCATCAAAGAGGGCAGGCACGTCTTCGTCGACTGCGAACACTTTTTCGACGGCTATCGCGCCAACCCCGAGTACGCGCTCTCAGTGGTGCGCACCGCAGCACAGGCCGGTGCCGAGGTGGTGGTGCTCTGCGACACCAACGGCGGCATGCTGCCGAGCTGGATGGGCGACGTCGTCAGCGCAGCAGCCCAGACCGGCGCCAACCTCGGTGTCCACTGCCACAACGACACCGCCTGCGCAGTCGCCAACACCATGGCCGCAGTCGAGGCCGGGGTCATGCACGTCCAGGGCACCTTCAACGGCTACGGCGAGCGCACGGGCAACGCCGACCTGTCCGCCCTCATCCCCAATCTGCAGCTGAAGTACGGCTGGGAGTTGTTGCCGCCGGAGAACCTCTCCGAGCTCACGCGGGTGGCGCACGCCATTGCGCTGGTGGCGCACCAGCCGTTGCTCGGACGCCAGCCCTACGTGGGCCAGTCGAGCTTCGCCCACAAGGCCGGTCTGCACGCCAGCGCCATCAAGGTGGACCCGAACCTCTACCAGCACATTGATCCGTCGCTCGTGGGCAACGACATGCGGATGCTGATCTCCGACATGGCTGGCCGCGCCAACATCCAGATCAAGGGCGAGCAGCTGGGCGTCGACCTCAGCGACCGCGATCTGGCCGCGCGCATCACCGACAGGGTGAAGGCAAAGGAGGCGCAGGGTTACAGCTACGAGTCCAGCGATGCCAGCTTCGAGATGCTGCTGCGCCACGAGATGGGCATCCTGGAGTACCCCATCGAGGTCCATTCCTGGCGGGTGCTCTCGGAGGAGAGCGCCGGGAACACCATGACCGAGGCCACCGTGAAGCTGACCGCCAAGGGTGAGCGGCAGATGGTGGTGGGGGAGGGCAACGGCCCCGTCAATGCCCTCGACATGGCGTTGCGGAAGGCTGTCTCGTCCGCTTATCCCGAAGTGGCCGAGTTCGAGCTCACCGACTACCGCGTGCGCATCCTGGACGAGGGCCACGGCACCGACGCCACCGTTCGGACGCTCATCGACACCTCCTGGCGGGGCGAGACGTGGACCACCGTCGGTGTGGGCACCAACGTCATCGAGGCATCCTGGGAGGCGCTGCTGGACGCCATCGTCTACGGCATCTTCACCCACATCCCCAAGGACTGAGCACGGGACGCCGGGCGGGGCAGGTGACATCCACATCTCCCGGACTGGCAGGTGTTGAAAAACCGTTGCTCATACTAGACGGCAGCGTAGTATCAGGGCACTAAATTCGTTCACGTGCATGGGGGCACGGTATGAAGCGTTACGCACGAGTTCTCGTCATGGCTCTCGCCCTTGCCCTCGCATCAGTGCTCGGGTCATTGTCTACAGCCGCTGCTGACGTTGCCCCCGTCAAGCGCATCTCATGTCCCAGCGTCGCCGCCGTCAACCAGGCGATGCCGTCATGTGGGTTGAACCCCAGGCTGGTGAGACTTGAGGCAACTCCGGCCAGATGCCAGGACTTCAAACAGGGCACAGCATGGCGGGTCCTGGAAGTGACTTTTGTCCCCGATGTGTCAACGCCCAAACAGGCAGAGGATGAGATCGGGGCCGGGCTGATTGAGATCGGCTACCCGTCCGGCTTCTCCCCGTTCCCGATAGCGGCGCTCGGGAAAGACGCGTTCGGATGGGTCGATCTCAGCCCCACTTTCGTGTACTGGCAGGTCTCACCGGGAGCAGTCGCTCTGATGAGCGGTCTGTACGGAGACCAGAACCTGGCCCCGGTCGCCAAACTGTTCCGGCCGATGATGGAGGTCTACACCATTGAGGGTGAGCGAACCGTCAACGGCCGCAGGTGGCGAACCACCTGCGAGAACTACTCCGCGACCGGGCGCTGCCGCACCGACATCTTTGCCACGACCATCAAGAAGACGCCCTCGGGCTACCAGAGCGTGAACGACTGGGTCTTCAACTCACTGACGTACCGCTGGTCGGATCGTGCGTTGTGGGAGAACAACCCGTTGGGGCGGACCGGCGCCTGGACCAGTGCCGAGGGCCGCAAGTGGCACACCGAGTGCGACACAACCACCACCGGCCGGGGCGCCTGCCGCAGCTACATCTGGACGACGGAGATCAGTCGGCAGGGTGGCGCGTACACGCAGAACAACGTGTGGAGATTTTACAACCAGGTGCTGTTCACCAACTGAACGTTTGATCAGTGACAGGCTCCACTGGGGCGGGGAGCCCCCGACGTGCATCGTTCAGCCGGCGGCGGCACGACCACCGAGGAGAGGGCTCACCCCGGTAGGGTGCGTGGCATGCGCATTGCACGTTTCGCCGCCGCCGGCAAGGACCCGGCCTACGGCATCATCGAACTCGCCGTCGACGCCGGGGAACACCCGGACACCATCGCGGTCCTCAGCAACGACCCGCTCGCGGGTGTCCCCGTCAACTACACCGGCGAGCGACACCACCTGGAGGATGTGCGCCTGCTGGCGCCCGTCATCCCACGCAGCAAGATCGTCGCCGTGGGACGCAACTACGAGGACCATGCAGCCGAGATGGGCAGCGAAGTCCCCGTGGGGGCACCGCTGCTGTTCTTCAAACCCAACACCAGCGTCATCGGCCCCAACGAGGCCATCGTGGTGCCCGAGGGCGTCACCAACCTCAACTTCGAGGGCGAACTTGCCATCGTCATCGGCCGCATCTGCAAGCAGGTGCCGCCGGAGCGTGTACCCGAGGTGATCTTCGGCTACACCATTGCCAACGACGTCACCCAGCGCGAATGGCAGGCCATCGACAACCAGTGGACCCGTGCCAAGGGCTCCGACACGTTCTGCCCGCTGGGCCCGTGGATCAACACCCACCTGACCATCGAGGAGGCCTCGAAGCTGTCCATCCAGACACGTGTGAGCGGGGACCTGCGCCAGGACGGCAACACCTCCAAGATGGTACGGGGCATCGTCGAGCTGGTCAGTTTCATCTCCTCCTTCACCACCCTGCTGCCGGGCGACATCATCCTCACGGGGACCCCGGCCGGCGTCGGCGACATGGGCAACGGTGACACGGTGGACATCGCGATCGACGGACTGGGCACGCTGAGCAACCCCGTCGCATCCGCGTGAGGCCTGCCGCCCCCGGACTGACGTCACCGCCGCCGGACCTGACGTACCCGACGGCGCTGCAGGGACCCGCCCAGGACCCCGTCCGCCTCGCGTTCGGGGCGGTCCTCGCGGTCTCCGCGTTCGTGCTCGTTGTCCCGTTGGCCGCGCAGGCGTTCATGGGGCTGGGGTGGCTGCTGTTCGGCAATGGTCGCAGCTTCGGGGCGTACTCGGCCGCCGCCTCTGCCTACGAGCTGCCGGAGGGCCTTGCGGCCACACACCTCGCTCTGTCGACGCTGCTTGTCATTGCCTGGCTGATGTACAGGTTCCTGCACAGACGCGAGTCCCAGTGGCTCGTGTCGGTCCAGCCGGGTTGGCGGGTGCGCTACCTGGTGGTCTGCCTCGGAGCGGCAGCGGTGGTGTTGAACGCTGCCCTGTGGGCATCATTTCTCCTTGGCGCCCCCGAGTTCGGGCCACCCCAGGCCGGGTGGGTGGCGTTCCTGCTGGTGCTGCTGGTGACGTCCCCGCTCCAGGCGGTGGCCGAGGAAGTGTTCTTCCGGGGGTACCTGCTGCAGACCATTGGTTCGGCCTCCGGTCGCGCGTGGGTGGGGATCGTGGCCTCCGCGCTTCTGTTCGCCTTCTTCCATGGCTCGCAGAGCCCCGCGTTGTTCGTCCACCGCTTCGTGTTCGGGCTGCTGGCCGGGTGGCTGGTACTACGCACCGGTGGGCTGGAGGCTGGCATCGCCGCGCACGTCATCAACAACCTGTTTGCGTTCGGCTATGCCCTGTTCACGGGAGGGGTGGCCGCCACCAAGGCCGTCTCCGAAATCACCTGGGACAAAGCCGCTTTCGACATCGCCGGCTTCGCCGTGTTTGCTGCCGTGGCTGTCTGGGTGGGGCGCAGATTCAACCTCGCCACCACCACGTAGGACACCTCGGCAACCTGAACGGATCCCAATTTGTGCGCCGTCTCAGGGGTCGTGTAGAGTCACATCTCGTGCCCGAGAACGCTGGACACATAGGGGTATAGGGTAATTGGCAGCCCGACTGATTCTGGTTCAGTTAGTCTAGGTTCGAGTCCTAGTACCCCTGCGAAATGAGAAAGCACATCCGTGTGCGTGACCATTTCTTCATCGCCTGGCCCCGTTGTGTAGCGGCCTAGCACACCGCCCTCTCACGGCGGCAGCGCGGGTTCGAATCCCGTCGGGGCTACCAGGTTGAAACACCCCGCGACCCTTGGGTCGCGGGGTGTTCTGCAGGTCAGGGGGTTTGTCAGACGGGGCTGCCGGATCGGCGCAGCACTTCGCTGAGGCGCTCGGCGGCGGCCATCACGGCTGGGGCGTGGAGACGGCCGGGCTGGCGGGTGAGGCGCTCGATGGGACCGGAGACCGACACGGCGGCCAGGATGCGACCCGATGGTGCCAAGACGGGCGCGGACACCGATGCCACCCCCGCTTCGCGCTCGCCCACCGATTGGGCCCAGCCGCGACGCCTGACGGTCTGGAGGCCGGACTGGGTGAAGGCCGCGGTCTCCATCAGCTTGGGGAGGCGGTCGGGCTCCTCCCACGCCATCAGCACCTGTGCGGCCGAACCGGCCGTCATGGGCAACTGCGCGCCGACGGGCACAGTGTCACGCAGACCTGATGGGCGCTCCACCGCAGCGGAACAGACGCGCACATCACCCTGACGCCGGAACAACTGGGCGGACTCTCCCGTGATGTCGCGCAGGCGCGTGAGGATGGGTGCTGCGGTCGCGATGAGCGGGTCCTCGCTGGCGGAGTCTGCAAGCTCGAGCAGGCGCGGGCCGAGCACGAATCTGCCCTGCAGGTCCCGCCCCACGAAGCGGTGGTGCTCGAGTGCGACGGCGAGCCGGTGGGCCGTCGGACGGGCCAACCCGGTCGCGGTCACGAGGCCTGCAAGGGTCAGGGGATGTTGTTCGAGAGCCGACAGGACAGCTGCTGCCTTGTCGAGTACTCCGACGCCACTGGATTCGTCCATATGGCGAGATTATCATCTCGCATGTTGGACACGCAACAGATCGGCCGCGTGAACGCAGCTAACTTGTGACCCAGGACAAATCATTTAGGGGTGGTACACATGGGAAAGACCCTCGCTGAGAAGGTCTGGGATGCGCACGTGGTGCGCTCCGCCGAAGGGGAGCCGGACCTGCTCTACATTGATCTGCACCTGGTGCATGAGGTCACGAGCCCGCAGGCGTTTGAAGGACTGAGAATGGCCGGCCGCCCCGTGCGCCGCCCGGACCTGACGCTGGCGACCGAGGACCACAACACCCCGACGCTCAACATCGACCGCCCCATCGCCGACCCGGTGTCGCGCATCCAGGTGGACACGCTGCGCAAGAATGCGGCCGACTTCGGCGTGCGGATCCACTCGCTGGGTGACCGCGACCAGGGTGTCGTCCACATCATCGGCCCCCAGCTGGGCGTCACACAGCCCGGGATGACCATCGTGTGCGGCGACTCCCACACCTCCACGCACGGCGCCTTCGGTGCCATCGCCTTCGGTATCGGCACCAGTGAGGTCGAGCACGTGCTCGCCACCCAGACGCTGCCGCAGCACAAGCCCAAGATGATGGCCGTCAACATCAACGGCGAGCTGCCCGCAGGTGTGACCGCCAAGGACGTCGTCCTCACGCTGATTGCCAAGGTCGGCACCGGTGGGGGACAGGGCTACATCGTTGAGTACCGCGGCAGCACCGTTGAGTCCCTCTCGATGGAGGGCCGCATGACGATCTGCAACATGTCGATCGAATGGGGCGCCAAAGCCGGGATGATGGCCCCCGACCAGAAGACGTTCGACTACCTCGAGGGTCGTCCGCATGCGCCCCAGGGTGCGGACTGGAGCGCCGCCGTCGAGTACTGGAGGACGCTGCGCAGTGACGACGACGCCAGCTTCGACGTCGAGGTGGACCTTGACGCCACGCAGATGACACCGTTCGTCACGTGGGGAACCAACCCCGCCCACGGCGTTCCGCTCAGTGGCGTGGTGCCTGCGCCCGAGGACTTCGCCTCCGAGGTGGAACAGGCCACCGCCGCCCGTGCGCTGGAGTACATGGCGCTGACGCCCGGGACCCGGATGCGTGACATCGCCGTGGACACCGTCTTCCTCGGGTCGTGCACCAACGGTCGGATCGAGGACCTGCGTCTGGCGGCCTCGGTACTCGAAGGCAAGCACATCGCCAGCACCCTGCGCATGCTCGTGGTCCCCGGCTCCGCCCGGGTACGGCTGCAGGCGGAGATCGAGGGACTCGACAAGGTGTTCCTCAATGCCGGTGCCGAATGGCGCGCCGCTGGCTGCTCCATGTGTCTCGGGATGAACCCCGATCAACTGGCACCCGGTGAGCGGGCCGCCTCAACGTCGAACCGCAACTTCGAGGGTCGTCAGGGCAAGGGTGGACGCACGCACCTGGTCTCCCCCTCCGTCGCTGCAGCGACGGCACTGACCGGCCGCCTGAGCGCCCCCGCCGACCTGATTGGAGTCTGAGATGGAAGCCTTCAAGACACACACCGGCATCGGCGTCCCGTTGCGCCGCTCCAACGTCGACACCGACCAGATCATCCCGGCCGTGTATCTGAAGAGGATCACCCGCACAGGGTTCGAGGACGGACTGTTCTCCGCCTGGCGCAACGACCCGGAATTCGTCCTCAACAAGGAGCCGTGGAAGCAGGGCAGCATCCTCATCCCGGGTCCGGACTTCGGCACCGGTTCCTCCCGCGAGCATGCGGTGTGGGCCCTGCAGAACTACGGCTTCAAGGTGGTCATCGGGTCACGCTTCGGCGACATCTTCCGCTCCAACTCGGGCAAGGCAGGCCTGCTTGTGGCGGGCGTCGACCCCGAGGTCGTGGGCGAGCTGTGGGACTCCGTGGAGAACAATCCTGAGGACCAGTTGACCGTCAACCTGGAGGACCGCACGATCGCAGTGGGGGAGAAGACCTACCCCTTCGAGATCGACGAACACACCCGTCACCGCCTGCTCAACGGCCTGGACGACATCTCCTCCACGCTCCAGCACGCCAACGACATCGACGACTTCGAGGCCACGCGCCCCGATTTCAAGCCGAAGACGCTCCCAGTTCGCACTGCCGACTGATCCCTCGTCCGGAGATGCAAGGATCCCGCCACCCTTCCGGGTGGCGGGATCGTGCATTGTTCACACCATCCCATAACGACTTGGTAACCGCGTGGCGCTGAGTCTGTCTTTTGGTGTCGTTTGACGGTATAAACAAGCCAATCGATCCGAGCGCCGCGCACCGCGTGGCGCATTTCTCAAGTAGGAGACTCATGCGAGCCCCACACAAATTCCTGGCCCTTGCAGCCGGCGCCGCCTTGTTGGCCGTGTCCGCCTGCGGAGGTGACAGCGATCCCGGAAACACTCCAGCGCCGGGTGAGACCGCCGTCACATCCGACGGGGCCAAGGCCGGCGGCGAGATCAGCGTTCGCGGCTGTACTCCCGAGAACTCGCTTATCGGATCCAACACCACCGAGGTGTGCGGGGGAAACATCATTGATGCCTTCACCGCCAAGCTGATCCACTACAACGCCGATACCGCTGAGCCGGAGATGGACATTGCGGAGTCCATCGAGACCAGCGACAACCAGAACTTCACGGTGAAGCTCAAGCCCGGCTACATGTTCCAGGACGGCACCGAGGTGCTGGCCAAGAACTTTGTGGACGCTTGGAACTGGGCCGCTTATGCCCCGTACGGACAGCAGGGTGCCTACTTCTTCGAGCCCATCGAGGGCTACGCCGATCTGCAGTGCCCCGACGACGAGTGCGCCGAGAAGCCCAAGGCGGAGACCATGTCCGGCCTGGCCGTCGTCGATGACCACAGCTTCACCATCAAGACGTCTGTTCCGGTGTCGAACCTGCCGGTTCGCCTCGGCTACTCCACGTTCATCCCGCAGTCGGACGCCTTCCTGGCGGCCGAGGACAAGGATGAGTTCAGCAAGACGCCCATCGGCGCGGGTCCCTTCAAGGTGGTCGAGAACACCGCCACCGAGATCGTGCTTGAGAAGTTCGCCGACTACTCCGGCGAGAACGAGCCGAACATCGACAAGGTGACGTTCCGCATCTACAACGACCCGAGCGCCGCCTACAACGACGTTGTGGCCAATAATCTCGACCTCACCGACGTCATCCCCGCCGATCAGTTGGTGGGCGATGCGTGGAAGATGGCCCTCGACGGCCGCAGCGACACCCGTGAGACCGGAATCATCCAGGTCCTGTCCTTCTCGTCCACCGACGAGCAGCTGAAGGACGTCAACATGCGCAAGGCCATCTCCATGGCCACCGACCGGGAGCAGATCACCACCCAGATCTTCAACGGCGCACGGAAGCCCGCCACCGGCTGGGTCTCCCCTGTCGTGGACGGCTACAAGGCGGACGCCTGCGGTGACGCCTGCGTGTTCAATCCGGAGGAGGCCAAGAAGATGTATGACGCCGCCGGCGGTTACGACGGCATCTTCCAGATCTCCATCAACGCGGACGGTGGACACAAGCTGTGGGCCGACGCCATGTGCAACCAGTTGAAGAACAACCTGGGCATGGACTGCCAGGTGAACGCGACGCCGGACTTCAAGACACTGCGTCAGCAGGTCCACGCCCGCGAGCTCAAGGGGGCCTTCCGAGGCGGCTGGCAGATGGACTACCCGTCCATCGAGAACTTCTTAACACCCCTCTACGCCACGGGTGCCTCGTCGAACGACACCGACTACGACAGCCCCGAGTTCATGAAGCTGCTGGCAGAGGGCGACGCCGCTCCGACGGCAGAGGAGGCCAACGCCAAGTACCAGGAGGCCGAAGCACAGCTGGCCATTGACTTCCCGACCATGCCACAGTGGTACCAGCAGACGCCTTACGGTTACTCCGACAAGGTCGACAACGTGAAGATGAACCCGTTCAGCACATGGGATCTCACCTCAATCACCGTCAAGTGATCCAGGACTGACCAACACTGATCGAGGCGGCCCGCCGGTTTCCGGTGGGCCGCTTCTTCGGGCCAGAAGAAAGGGTGAGACCCGTGGGTAAATACATCATCAGACGGCTCTTGCAGATGGTCCCCGTGATCATCGGCACCTCGTTCCTGATTTTCACCATGGTGTTCGTCCTGCCCGGCGACCCAGCGGAGGGGCGCTGCGGTGAGCGTCCATGCTCACCGGCCTACGTGGCCAAGTTCCGGGCCGAGTACAACCTCGATGAGCCGCTGCTCGTGCGCTACTTCCTCTACCTCGGCAAACTGGTGCGGGGAGACCTCGGCACCAACTTCTACGGCAACCGTGTCGTGGACGAACTGCTGCTGAGGTACCCGACCACCCTGAAACTCGCCTTCATTGCCATCATGGTGGTGATCATCGTCGGCATCACCTCCGGCGTCCTGGCGGGCATCCGGAAGGGCAAGTTCATCGACAACATGGTGACCATCGTCACGCTGGTGCTGATCTCCATCCCCGTCTTCGTGCTGGGTGGCGGCGCCCAGATGTTGTTCGGCCTGAAGCTCAAGTGGTTCCCCGTCACTGCCACCCAGGGCACGTGGTACCAACTCCTCATGCCAGGATTCGTGCTGGGGGCGTTGTCGGTGGCCTACGTGGCGCGACTCACCCGCACCAACCTCGTGGAGAACCTCCGCTCGGACTATGTCCGCACCGCCAAGTCGAAGGGCATGTCCCAGAGTCGCGCGGTGGGGGTGCACGCGTTGCGCAACTCCTTGATCCCGGTGGTCACCTACATCGGCGCCAGCGTCGGCGCGCTCATGGGTGGGGCAATCATCACGGAGCGCATCTTCAACATCAACGGCGTCGGATTCTTCATCTACCGCTCGATCAGCCAGCGTGACGGTGTGTCGGTGGTCGGTGCCGTCCTGGTGCTCGTGCTGGTGTACCTGCTCGTCAACCTGCTCGTCGACCTGCTTTACGGCGTCCTGGACCCGAGGATCACCAATGACTGACGACTTCATCCGCAATCCAGATGAGCCGACCGTCGAGGTGGTCAATGCGCCCGCCGAAGCGCCCAAGGAGGCCAACGCCTCGCTGTGGAGCGACGCCTGGCGCATCATGCGCTCCCGCCCACTGTTCTGGTTCTCCGCGTTCCTCATCGCAGTGTTCGTGGCCATGGCAGTCGTCCCACAGCTCTTCACCTCCGCAGACCCCGAGTACTGTGACCTGAGTTTCGCCCGCCTCCCGCCGGAGAGCGGGGCCTGGTTCGGCTATGACCTCCAGGGCTGTGACGTGTACTCCCGCACCATCTACGGTGCCCGTTCCTCCATCCTCGTGGGCGTGCTCACGATGGTCGCCACGGTCGTCATCGGTGGCTCTTTGGGGATCATCGCGGGCTATGCGGGGGGTTGGGTGGATGCGCTGCTGTCCCGCATCGCTGACGTGTTCTTCGCCATCCCGCTGCTGCTGGGCGGCATCATCATCATGTACACCTTCCGTTCCCCGCCCGGTGCCCCGTACTCGCTCATCGTCGGCAAGGTGGTGTTCGCCCTGGCCATTCTGTACTGGCCCAACATCTTCCGCCTCATGCGCTCCAGCGTGCTGCAGGTCAAGCCCAACGAGTACGTACTGGCCGCCCGTGCGCTGGGTGCCAGTCCTGCTCGCATCATCTTGTCCCACGTGCTGCCGAACGCAGTCGCTCCTGTCATCGTCGTAGCCACCATCGACCTGGGGGCGTTCATCACGACGGAGGCTGCCCTGTCGTTCCTCGGCATCGGCCTGCAGCCGCCTGCCATCTCGTGGGGCCTCGCGATCTCGGAGGCGTCCGGCCTCGGCTACATTGCTGCCGCCCCCCACATGTTGCTGTTCCCGTCCCTGTTCCTGTCGCTCGCGGTGCTCGGTTTCATCATGCTCGGTGAAGTCATCCGCGACGCCATGGACCCGAAGCTGCGGTGAGGACCCCATGACCAACGTCACCATGACCCCGGCCGGACACCGCGAGGTCTCCAAGCACGCACGCACCTGGGAGCACGGCGCCGACGGTCTGCTGCTCGACGTCGACGACCTGCAGGTGGAGTTCCGGACCTCACAAGGTGTGGCCAGGGCCATCAACGGTGTCTCGTTCAAGCTCCGCGAGGGCGAGACGCTGGCCATCCTTGGCGAGTCGGGCTCCGGCAAGTCCGTCACGGCGCAGGCCATCATGGGCATCATCGACAGCCCGCCCGGCTTCATCACCGGAGGCGCCATCCGCTACTGCGGCACCGATCTGTTGACCCTGCCGGAAAAGGTGCGGCGCACGATCCGTGGACCGGAGATCTCGATGATCTTCCAGGACGCACTTAGTTCACTGAACCCCGTGTTCCCCGTCGGCTGGCAGATCGCCGAGATGATGCGGATCCATTGGGGGATGAACCGCTCCGACGCAAAGGAGCGGGCCATCCAACTCATGGAGCGGGTGCACATCCCCGGGGCCAGGGAGCGCGTCGATGCTTTCCCACACCAGTTCTCTGGGGGAATGCGGCAACGCATCATGATCGCCATGGCCATCGCGCTGAATCCGACCGTGCTCATCGCCGACGAGCCGACAACCGCTCTGGACGTCACCGTGCAGGCGCAGATCATGCAACTGCTGCAGGAACTGCAGGCCGAGTCACAGATGGGGCTCATCCTCATCACCCACGACCTGGGCGTCGTCGCCGACGTCGCGGACAGGGTGGCCATCATGTACACGGGCCGCATCGTGGAGACCGGGGAGATCGGCGAGATCTTCGCCGTCCCGGCACATGGCTACACCCGTGGCTTGCTGGACTCAATTCCCCGCATCGACCAGAAGGGCCAGAAGCTCTCAGCGATCGGTGGGTTGCCGCCCAACCTGCTCAAGATCCCAGCGGGCTGCGCCTTCCATCCCCGCTGCCGTTTCGCGACGCAGCACTGCACCGTGGGTGCTCCGCCCACGCTCATGGAACTCCCGACAGGCCGGCTCCATGCCTGCCTCAACGCCGACGAGGTGATGAACGATGCGCGGTGACGTCATCCTGTCAGCCCACGACCTGAAGAAGCACTACCCGATCAAGGCCGGGGTCATCAAGCACACGGTGGGCCACGTGCGTGCCGTCGACGGGGTCTCCTTCGATCTGCATGCCGGTGAGACCCTTGGTGTGGTGGGGGAGTCCGGGTGCGGCAAGTCCACGCTCGGCCGGATGCTGATGCGCCTGGAGGAGCCGACGGCAGGCCGCCTCGAGTTCAACGGCCAGGACATGTACTCACTCAAGGGCGCCGCCATGCGCAGGATCCGCCGCGACATCCAGATCGTGTTCCAGGACCCCTACACATCGCTGAACCCCCGCAAGACCGTCGGTGACATCGTCGGCGAACCGTTCGAGGTGCACCCGGACGCCGTGGGCAAGAAGGGCCGTCGCGCACGGGTCCAGGAACTGCTCGACCTCGTCGGGCTCAACCCGGAGCACATCAACCGCTACCCGCACCAGTTCTCGGGTGGGCAGCGGCAGCGCATCGGCATCGCGCGCGGCATCGCACTCAACCCCAAGGTGCTGATCTGCGACGAGCCGGTCTCCGCGCTCGACGTCTCGGTCCAGGCCCAGGTGGTCAACCTGCTGGAGGACCTGCAGGACGAGCTCGGGCTGGCCTACGTCTTCATCGCCCACGACCTGTCCGTGGTGCGCCACATCTCTGACCGCGTCGCTGTCATGTATCTGGGGCACATCGTGGAGATCGGCGACGAGAAACAGATCTACGAGCGACCCACCCATCCGTACACGCAGGCTCTGCTCTCGGCCGTGCCTGTGCCGGATCCGTCGCAGCGTGGGAAGAAGAAGCGGATCGTGCTGGAGGGGGATGTGCCCAGCCCCGCGAACCCGCCGTCCGGCTGCACCTTCCACACCCGGTGCTGGAAGGCGCAGCCGATCTGCTCCGTCGAGGTGCCGGCGTTGATCGACCGTCCCGACGGCGTCAGTGAGCACACGTCGGCGTGCCACTTCGCGGAGCCGCTCTGGATCGTTTGACACCCGCACGGACTGTCCGGACACGCCAGATTCAACGCCGGCGTCGGAACAAGACGTTTCGGGGGCAATCCATCGTGGCGTGTCTGGGCTTTCACTGCGTTGGCGGGGACTCATCGGATGATGGTTTCGCAGGCGACGAAGTGCAGGCATCTCGCGACCCACATTTCGGGGTACGAAACGCTCGAATCGGAGTATCGTGAGTGCCTTCGGGTGCTCCGACTTCGGGGTACCTACGACGAGAGGTGCCCATCATGGCCCCGTTCAGCCATCCTTCTCTTATTGCACTCTCGGCCGTCCTGGAGGACGCCGCCGGGATCCTCCAGGTGCCGGTCGAGGAGATCTCCGTCGAGTTGCTGGAGGCACGTGTGTGGCCCGATACCGGCCTGGGTCTGAACGGCGCTGGCGGCCGTGCGCTGACGCCCGGCTACCAGATCCGGCTGGGCAACGGGATCACCTACCGTGCGGACCAGAAGGGGCACGTGGCGTGCGAGCCCGACACCACCGACCGGCCGACCGACACAGAGATCCGTCTGCGCTACACGCAAGAGGGTGGGATCGCAGGCGGACAGACCTCGTTCGAGACGGACAGCACCCAACTCTCTGAAGAGGATGAAGCGGAGCTGCGGCGGCTGGTGGCGGAAGCCGATTTCTTCAACGTTGGCAACGCCATTCCGGACCACATCGTCTATGACGGCATCACGACCCGTCTTTGGATTGCGGTCGGGCGCCGCAACCACGAAGTTGTCCGCGGCGACGGCATCGACGTGCAGAACACCGAGGCGTTCCACGCGTTGGTCGCGTGGGCTGTTGAGCGGACGTCCCCGGGGTCCCCCCGGATCTCGACGCAGCTGGAGTGAGCCCGCTCAACGACGCAACAGACTCGCCACCCGTGGATTCCGGGTGTCGCAGAATGCCACGACTCGGTGGGCGCAGAATCCCGTGAAGACCGGATCGAGGACCACCGGGAGCGCTTCGGTGGCGATTCCCCTTCCCTGTGCCGGTCAGCCACGAACCCGTCGATGTCGGTGGCAGCGCGCACATCGATCCACACGCGGGCGGTCGTCACTGGGAACACCATCCGTCGAGCATGAATTCGCCCTGACCCGCGTAACCGCAAGCGGTCACAGTTTCACCAGTCGGGTCTCGTAGGCCCAGATGACGACCTGCACCCGGTTGTGCGCACCGATCTTGTCCATGAGGCTGCTCGGCCACGTCCATTGAGGAGGACGTGGACCAGTGCTGGTCGACCGTGGCGTCGCGCGTTGGTGACGGCCTCCCGTGCCACGCGGTGGAGTGCCATCAGTATCGTGGGTCCGACGGTGTCGAAATCGCCGTGCTGCTCCACCTCGATGACGGGCCGCATCGTCGCTCCCGCAGGCGTGGCCAGGGCCATGATGTCGTCCACGCCATGGGGAACTGATGGGTCGGGGGCGACGGCGTGCCGGCGCAATGCCCTGACCATGGACCGCATCTCCGCCAAGGTGCGCGACGCCTCCTGCTCGATGGTTTCGAGGGTCCGGAGTGCTCCGTCGGTGTTGCCCGAGGACGCCATCACCCGTCCAGCCTGTGCCTGAATGGCGATGCCCGAGACGTGGTGGGCCACGGTGTCGTGGAGTTCCCTGGCGAGGCTCTCCCGCTCCTGGGAACGGATGTGCTCCACCTTCTGTGCCCAGATGACGGAGCGGTACCGCATGGCCAAGCCGAGGGCCGCCGCCAGTAACAGCACCAGCGCCCCACCGACCGCCTCCTCGACGGTGGATGCGTCGGTGGCCACGGCTGCCCCCCACAGCAGCGCCACCACACCCATACCGATGGTCGCCCCCAGGGTGTCAGCCCACCGGATGAGGGAGTGGACGAGAACGAGGATGAAGCCCCCTGCGTACAGGGAGAACGGCGCACCGGTCACGACGAGGTAAGTTGCGTTTAGGAGCACGAAGGAACCGGATGCCACCACCACCGCCGCCAGGGGATGGGTGCGTCGAAACAGCATGGTCGACGCCAACAGCAGGCCCGTGGTCAGTGCCGGAAGTCGCCACGCCATGTCGTCGCGGAGAAGGACCTCCGCCACCGACACTGCCGCCACCACACCCGCCAGGACCCAGTCGCCTGCTCGCGACGTGGGCGATCCCAGCGTGCCGGATCCCGGCACGTCCTGCGGGAGCATTCGCCTCATACCTCAGGGTACGTATTCGGGCCCTCCCGCGGACCAGCCGAAAGAACAGTCAGCCACCGGTGACTGCGGACTGTCCCTTCGGCCAGCCGACAACTGGCCCGATGCCCGATGTGCCAGCGATCCGTGGCGCGCAGACTTCGTGTCACTGGCGTCGTTCCCGGAAGACATCCGGACCGCACACGCCAGTGGAGAGGCAGCATCACCATGACCAGCGCACAACAAGACAGCCGTCGGCACGTCGACGCCCGTGTTGACGTGCGGATCGTTCTGGGCGCCCTGTGGGCCACGATGGTCCTCGTCTTTGCCTACGTGGACATCTTCGGCTTCTACCGGGCCGATGTCCTGAACGCCGCGCTCGATGGCAGGATCGCCACCACGGCCTTCGTCGTCAACCAGGCCTTCCTCGTGGCCACGCTCGGCTACATCCTGGTTCCGACGCTGATGGTGACCTTGTCCCTGGTGCTTCCGCGGAGGATCGGCCGTGTGCTGACACTCGTCGTCGCGCTTGTCTACGCACTCACGATCATCGGGTCGTGCATCGGTGAGACCTGGACCTACTACGTGGCGGGGAGTGCCATCGAAGTGGTGCTGCTGCTCTTCATCGCCGGGACTGCTTGGACTTGGCGGACGGCTGACAGAGCCGCGACGTCGTCCCGTTGAACGGGTCGCGGACGTTGTGGATTCCCCTCGCCGTCCCGCACCCGGGAATACGCTGAAGCCCTGCGGTTCCAGTGACAGCAAAGAGGGGCAGGCCGGTCTTGCTTCGGCCTTCCACCATGGCCGACACGGCGTTCCCGGTTCGTGCTGCCCGGGATATTGATTGGTGCCCGCGCTGCCAACCGCAGGACCGGTCAGTCCAGGGGCTTTGAGACCGTGACGACAATGACCTGGATGTCCTTGCTTCCGTCATAGGAAAGCTCGTAGCCAACATCGAAGCCGAGCTTGTCGCCGCTGCCCAGCGAGTAGTTGCTCTTGCGGCCCGGGTCAGCTTCCGTCGTGTCCAGCCACCGCTCGGCGGCGTCGCTGTTCATGCCGTAGGCGGCAACGCCGTCCCGGACCAGCTTCGCAAAATCCGGCAAGTTCGTGGCGGTCAAGAAGTAGTACACGATGTAAATGTCCGGTATGGAGCTCGTGGTGGTGAAGCGGACATGGTCGGTCTGCGCAGAGAGGACGCCGTTGCTGCCCTTGACGGACAGTGCAAACGTGGTGCCTTTCGGAGCCACCACGTCCGGGGCAATGGCTGAGTCGGACAGACCAACGTCCGCCTTGGCAATGGCATCCCCGGTAAAGTCAAGGCGCATGACGCCGCTTTCCTTGATCTGGGCCACCCCGGCGGCGTCCAGACGCGAAAATTCAGTGTCCTGCATGGCGCTCTCCTGGGTTGCCTTGGACGGCTCGCCGACGGTGATGCCACAGGCCGCAAATCCGCACATCAGCATGGCTGCTGTTGCGGCAAGGCCCACACGGCGCAGGGCCGCCACAGTGGCGCTTCTAAACGTGTTCATTGCTGGAATCCGATCTCAAATCCGGTCACGCTCCGCGTGACGAGTGGTCCTATGGTGTTGGTGGGGCGGGCCTGTTCAACCCACCCGTGAGGCAATGATCGCCCGTGGCCTCTCCCACCGACACGCAGACGACACTGAAAGTTTGAAGGGCGCTGCTCCGGGATCCCGGAGCATGTGCAGATGCTCGCGACCCACGAGGACCCAGCAGTGGACTCGGGAGTAGCGCCAGCGTGGTCGCCATGGCCCGACGGTAACGGCCTACCGCTCCGAGCGCTGGACGCATGCCGCGATCTGTACACGGTTGCTGACCTGCAGCTTCTCCAGAATCCGTCCGACGTGGGTTTTGACCGTCGTGACGCTGATGAAGAGCTCTCC
>JBBSRQ010000030.1:0-23895 GCA_038242845.1 Propionibacteriales bacterium
GAGACGCCAGCGCTCCAGACGTGGCGGGCGGGTTTGCCAGCCTCCTCCTGGGTGGCAGTGATGTCTGTGGCGTCGTCGGCGGTCATGGACGAAACCTATAGGGCAACCGGCGTCGCGAAGCTCGTCACCACCGGGACCGGGAGTCCTCGTCCCGAATCTCGTGGGAATCTGTCCGGGACGCGTCGGTTGGGTGTGCTGGTTCTTGGATTCACACCCATGGGGGTATAGCCTCCGCCGCAGTGTCCTCACCCACCTTTCGTACCGGAGGTTCTCATCCTTCCCGCCATCACCGCAGACCCTGAGCCCCGAGGATCACTGAGCGCGGTCGCGTCCGCACTTGGCGCGTGGACACCTGGTTTGCCCCCATCCAGCCACTGCTGGCCGTCGGCGCTCTGGTGTTGACCGGTGGAGCACTGTTCTTCCGTCTGCGCGGACAGCTGTACTGCCCCACGCCCCGCCGACGCGGGTCCGAATAATCTTTTCGGACACCTGTCGCCGAATCGCGGAATCGTCTATTCTGGCGTGGTCGTAACCGCTGCGATGCGTCAGGGCCCACGAGGGCACTGACGCACAGTTACTCCACGGCTGTCGCCGCTCCGCTGGGGGGCGGATCGGTGATGGCCGTGGCGTGGCTGGGGTCCCTCGATCCGCCTTTCGTGCAGTGCGCGGGCGGCCAGTTCGGCCGCGGTTCGAACGGTCAGGCCAGTCCCAGAACGATCCTCCGCGGCGTGGGGCACGGGGGACCTTCCCCCCGCAGCATCCTTGGACTGAGGCGCCCCCGACGTTCGCGTGAGGTCAACGTAGTGGTTGCCGGTCGTTGAGAATCGATCAACCTGTGGCTATTGACATGCACCGATGCCCGAAATTAACGCCACGTTGTGTGAACGTTAATGAGGAGCATGACGTTCCCCCGCTCTGACCAGCACCCCTGCGCCACACCGAAGTGGCCAACTCCGGAAGAAGATGTCGTATGAAGATCAGGACCGTTTTCGGCACCGTCATGGTGGCCGGCATCACCCTCGCCGCCTCGGCAGTTCCCGCCTCTGCCGATCTCGTCACACGATGTGTGGGGACAGCGGGTGCGGTCACCGTCCCCGGTGACCTGGTGGTACCCAAGGGTGCGTCCTGCACCCTGACCGGTACCACCGTGGAGGGAAAGGTGCGCGTCCAGAACGGAGCGGATCTGGTGGTCCTCGACGCAACATTCAACGACACCGTCGTGGTGGCCGCGGACGGCTACTTCGACGCCACAACCAGCTCCATCGCCAGCACCGTCACAAACCGCGGCTTCGGCGTCTACCTCGACCGAACGCAGGTGGGCAAGGACGTCCGCGGCAGAGGGGGCTCGGAGGCTTCGTCGTTCACCTACCTCTACAACAGCGGCGTGGCCGGGGAGGTGGACGTCCGTGCCGGAGAATTGCTGCTCGACACCAGCACGATTGAGGGTCAGGTCCGCGGGCTGGGCACCGTGTTCGTCGACGTCGTCAACAGCACTCTGTCGGAGGCCCTCACTGTCAAGGACAACGCAGAGGGCACAAGCGTCTGTGCCAGCGAGGTGGACGGCGATGTCTGGCTGACGGGCAACGCTGGCGTCCAGTTGGGCGCAGGAAACCTGCTTGGCAGCTGCGACGACGGCGTCAACTACTTCGGCGGGAACGTGCAGGTGGCAGACAACACCGTCGGCGTGATCGTCAACGGCAACATCATCCGCGGGGACCTCTCCGGAAACGGCAACGACCCCGCCCCCACAGGCGACGACAATCGTGTGCGCGGCGCCAGCACTGGTCAGTTCGCCGACCTTGGCCCGTCCACGCAGGCGCGGGCACGCATGATGGCGGCCCAGCCCCACCGGGGGCAGGACGCACAGACGACTGTGGCGCAGCGGCGTGCTTCCGCGGTCGAGCAGGCCGAGGCCGCCGGCCCGGCACAGCTCTGACCCCCTTTCTCGACCACGCACAACACACCCTGAGGCGGCTGATTGTCATGAAGAGTTTGAGAAGATCAGGACTGTGGGCGGCGAGCGTCGCATTGACGACTGCGATGACGCTCACCCCACTGGCCACGACCGCGTCGGCTGACCCGGGACCGGGCAACAACCCGCGGGACGTGGCCTCCCAACGCTACGCGGAGCGCACGGTCAAGAAGATGTCCCTGGAGGAGAAGGTGGGGCAACTGTTCATCCTGTTCGCCTACGGCCAGACGGCAGACAGCAACGACGCCAGGAACACCACTCTCTACGGCGTGCCCAACGCCAGTCAGATCATTGATGAGTTCATGCCGGGCGGTTTCATCCTCTTCTCGGCACGTGACAACGTGACCAACCCCACCCAAGTGGCGCAGTTGTCCAACGGTCTCCAGGCCGCAGCGTTGGGCACCGGCGCGGGACTCCCGCTGCTGGTCAGCACCGACCAGGAGCACGGCATCGTGACGCGAATCGGTCCGCCGGCCACGCAGTTCCCGGGCAACATGGCGCTCGGCGCCGGCCGCAGCACCACAGACGCGCGCACGGCAGCCGCCATCTCCGGTCGGGAACTCGCGGCCATGGGCATCCATCAGAACAATGCCCCCGACGTCGACGTCAACATCAACCCTGACAACCCTGTGATCGGTGTGCGGGCGTTCTCCTCCGATCCCACCCTGGTGTCGGAGATGGGCGCGGCCACCATCCGTGGCTACCAGGACGACGCCCGGGTGATCGCCACGGCGAAGCACTTCCCCGGCCACGGCGACACCGCCACGGACTCCCACACGGGACTCCCCGTGATCACCCACACCCTTGAGGAGTGGGAAACCATTGACGCCCCGCCCTTCCGGGCGGCCATTGCAGCGGGCGTGGACTCCATCATGACCGCTCACATCGTCGTCCCCTCGCTGGACGACAGTGGGGACCCCGCCACCCTGTCGAAGAAGATCGTCACCGGCCAACTTCGCGAGAACATGGGCTTCGACGGCGTCATCGTCACCGACGGCCTCGAGATGGCGGGCGTCCGCGAGAAGTACGGCGACGGTGAGGTGGCCGTCCGCGCACTGGAGGCGGGCGTGGACCAGTTGCTGCTGCCCGCCGACCCGCGGGTTGCCTACCAGGCGATCAACGAAGCCCTGGACAGCGGTCGCCTGACGGAGAAGCGCATCGACGAGAGCGTCAAGCGCGTTCTCGCCATGAAGCACAAGCAGGGCGTCATCGCGAAGCCCACCGTGCAGGTGTCCCGACTGGGCACATGGGTCGGCACCGGCCGCAACCTTCGCACCGCGGAGCACATCAGCGACAGGACCACCACGCTTCTGCGCAACGAGGAGGCGTCCCTCCCCGTCGCAGTCCGTGGCAAGCGGGTACTCGTCACCGGATGGGGCGTCTCGACCACGCAGACGCTTGCCGCCGAGCTGTCGAAACGCGGTGCATTCGTGACCACGGTGACCACTGGCACGGGTCCATCCGCTGCCCAGCGGGCCGCCATCGTTGCCCAGGCCCAGCAGAGCGACCTCACCGTCCTGCTGACGAACAACGTGGCCACGGGCAGCGCTCAGCAACAGTTCGCGAGTGCGTTGTACGCCAGCGGTGCCGACGTGGTGACTGCCGCCGTCCGCAACCCCTACGACATTGCGAAACTGCCTGAGGCACCCAACGTCATCGCGACGTACTCCTACTCCCCCGTGGCCATCGTCTCGCTGGCCAAGGTGATCACCGGGGAGATCACACCCAGGGGCAAGCTGCCCGTGGACGTGCCCACAGCAGAAGATCCGGACCAGGTGCTGTACCCGTTCGGGTACGGCCTCACCTGGTAGCACCAGGCGAACACGCACTTTCACATCCGGGGGGATTCAACTGACAGAGCACCAACGACGAGAGGGACCACCATCATGAGCACCAGCCGACGAAGTCTGTTCCGCGCCGCGGGGATTGCCGCTGCGGCGGGAACGGTATCAGGGGTCGCCGCCTCCGCCATCGCCGCTGCACCCACCGATGGCAGCCGCAGGAAGTCCGGGGACGGTGTCCTGGCCGGCGCCGACGTCGCCGCCGCAAATGGGTGGCAGATCTTCGCGGGACGCCGGGTGGGCATCATTACCAACCCCACCGGCGTTCTCCGTGACTTCACCAGCATCGTCGACGACATGGTGGCGCAGGGGGTCACCGTCGGCGCCGTGTTCGGGCCCGAGCACGGGTTCCGTGGCACTGCCCAGGCGGGCTCCAGCGAACCAAAGTCGACGGACCCGCGCACCGGAGTCACCGTCTACGACGCGTACGGGGCGAACGCCGCCAAGCTCGCGAGTTCCTACACGGAGGCCGGGATCGACGTGGTCGTGTTCGACATCCAGGACGTCGGTGCCCGGTTCTACACCTACATCTGGACCATGTGGTCGGCCATGCAGGCAGCCTCCTCCACCGGTGTGGACTTCGTGGTGCTGGACCGCCCCAACCCGCTGGGTGGGCACACACGCGGGCCCGTCCTGAAGCCGGAGTTCGCCTCCGGTGTGGGGCAGCTGGAGATCCCGCAGCAGCACGGCATGACCGTCGGAGAACTGGCCCGATACTTCAACGCCACCTTCATGACCCGCGCCGGCCTGGACCCGCTGGGTGAGGTCGAGGTGGTCGAGGTTCAGGGGTGGAAACGGCAGATGGACATCGAGTCCATCGCCGACCGGTGGGTCATGCCGTCACCGAACATGCCGACGCCGTGGACCGCGACCGTCTACCCGGGCACGGGCATGTTCGAGGCCACCAACATGTCCGAGGGCCGAGGGACCACCCGTCCGTTCGAACTCATCGGCGCCCCCTACGGCGACCACCGGTGGGCCGCCGCCCTCAACGAGCGGGGGCTGGCCGGTGTGGAGTTCCGGGAGGCGTACTTCGTCCCCACCTTCTCCAAGAATCAGGGCAAGGTCTGCGGTGGTGTCCAGGTGCACCTCATGGATCCCGGGAAGGTGGATGCCCTGGCTGTGGGCACTCACATGCTGGTCACGGCCCGCGACCTCTATGACGGGTTCGACTGGCGCGGCGACGGTGGACGCTGGATCGACCTGCTCACCGGCTCGGACCGTTTCCGCACGCAGTTCGAGGCGGGTGCGAGCGCCCCGGAGATCATCTCCGCATGGCAGCGCGACCTGCGCCGGTTCGTGGTCGACACCAATCGTTTCCTGCTCTACCGGGGACAGCGGTGAGGCTTCGGGAGATCCTGGCAGGGGTGACCGTCGCTGGGATGCTGCTGGCTGCCGCCCCCGCCGTTGCCGCCGCTGACCCCACGGACGAACGCCATCCCGTGACGGGGCGGTTCGACGTCGTGTACCGAGGGTTCGCCCCCGCTGATACGGTGCTGCGTGCGGAGAGGGCGGTCCGGCTCCGCCTCGACCCGGCGCCCATCCAGCAGGCCTGGGACAGAATCGACGCCTTCGCCCACCCAGCGGCTCCCGTGCAGCCGATGTACTCGTCGGCAGCCGGGGTGATGGGCCACCAGGGCCGGATCGTCAGCCAGCACGTGGTGGGCGAGGCGGTCCAGTACGCCGACGGTGACGGCACCCTGCTCCCCCCGGACGAGAGGATCGCGGCCAAGCAGGACACCATCTTCGACATGGCCTCGGTCACAAAACTGTTCACCTCCATCCTGGTGATGCAGCTCGTGGAGCAGGGTGACGTCGAACTCGACGTGCCCTACGCCAAGTACGTGCCTGAGTTCGGCAACCATGGCAAGGAGGCCGTCACCGTCCGGCAGATGCTGACGCACACCTCCGGCCTGGTGGCGTGGCTCCCACTGTGGAGCCAGTACCCGGACAAGGCCTCCCGCATCCGGGCCGTGATGGAGACCACACCGGCCGCACCCCCGGGGACGACGTACACCTACTCCGACCTCAACCTGATCTCGCTCGGCGTGCTGGCGGAGAAAATGACGGACACCCCGTTGGATGACCTGCTGCAGCAGCGGATCGCCGAGCCCCTGGCCATGGTCGACACCAGTTACAACCCCCACGAGAGCCTGCGGCCCAGGATCGCGGCCACCGAGTTCCAGGCGAGCCCTCCTCGCGGCATCGTCTGGGGTGAGGTGCACGACGAGAACGCGTGGAGCCTCGGTGGCGTCGCAGGGCACGCCGGCGTTTTCTCCACCACGCACGACATGGCGATCCTTGCCCAGACCATGCTCAACGGCGGGGTCCACGACGGCGCTCGCATCCTGGAGCCGGAGTCCGTGGAGGCCATGGTCACCGACGAGAACACCGCCTTCCTCGGCGATGCCCACGGCCTTGGGTTCGAGCTGAACCAGCTCTGGTACATGTCGGGAGTCTCGAGTCCGCGTACCGCAGGTCACACCGGCTACACCGGCACATCGATGGTGATCGACTTCCAGTCCCGCTCCTTCGCCGTACTCCTGACCAACCGGGTGCACCCCAGCCGCAGTTGGGGCTCCAACAACCCTGCCCGTCGAGCCGTCACGGACGGGCTGGCGGCCGCGCTGGCCATCCAGCCCCGGGCCGGCTCGACGATGTGGTCCGGCGGTGCGACCGACGCGTCCGAGCACACGCTGCAGTTGCAACTCCCCGACCGGCCGGAGGGTGCGGCCCTGCAGTTCGACGTCTTCGCCGACAACGAGGCCACCGACGTCTTCGCGTTGGAGACCTCCGGGGACGGGGGCCTCACCTGGACGCTGCTGCCCTGGACCGTGACCACCGAAACCCACGATGACCCGCAGACGATCACTACGGACGGCACCTGGAACAACCAGGGCACCAGGACGTGGGGGACGGCCCGTGCCGAGTTGCCGCCCACGGCACAGTTGGTCCGGTGGCGATACACAACGGACTCCACCACACGAGGCCGCGGCGTCTTCGTCGACGACGTGCGCATCAGGGCGGGCGACACCGTGTTGTTCAACGGCGAGAAGCGCCCGCGGGCATTCACGTCCGACGGCTTCATCGAAGCCAGACGGTAGCTGACCACAATCACCCCGTCCACCGATTTCGCTGTTCATACATCGTTGGTCTGCTAACTTCGAACATCGCGTTACTCGTACAAATGCATAGGCACCTGAATAACCCATCAACCGCAACGAACGCAGTCGGACGCTTTACCCGGGACCAGTTTGTGAGTAACGGTTGCCCCCGGGAAATGGGAATACTTCTTGGAGGGACAGACGTGGCCGCACCATCGCAAACCACCACACCACAGCGGACGGAATTCCTGGTCTCGAAAGGCTGGGTCCAAGGCGTCGCGCTCGTAATGATCTTTGGTTTCTTCGTCATGGGTTTCCTCGCGGTGCGCACCTACACCGACGGAATGCCGCAGCCGAAAACCGTCGTCACGCAGAATGGCGACGAGGTGTTCAGTGGGGCTGAGATCACCTCAGGCCAACAGATTTTTCTACGGCGAGGACTGCAGCAGTACGGCTCCATCATGGGCCATGGCGGTTATCTGGGACCTGACTACACCGCGGACTACCTACGGCGCGCCTCCACGTTCGCGCTGGAAGAGCTGACGGACTCAGGCATCCAGGACCCCAAAGGCCAACTCGTCGAGGAGATGCGGACCAACCGCTACGACAAGGAGTCCGGCACCCTGGTCTTCACCGACCTACAGGCCAAGGCCTTCACACTGCTGAAGGAACACTATGGCGACTACTTCGGCTCCCCCACCACCCAGTACGGACTCATCCCCAATGCCATCACGGACCCGCAGGACATCCATGAGCTGACCGCGTTCTTCGCCTGGACGGCGTGGGCGGCCGCTGCGGAGCGCCCCGGGCACAGCTACTCCTACACCAACAACTGGCCCTCGGAGCCGCTGGTCGACAACAAACCCACAGCCGACATCCTCGTGTGGAGCGGGCTCTCGCTGTGTGCGCTGCTGGTGGGCATCGGGGTGCTGTTCGCCGCCTACGGTCGGTGGAGCGCCAAAATTGGCTGGCACAGCAACGAGACACCTGCCTTGTCGTTCTCGCAACCAGGGGAGGTTCAGATCACTCCGGCGCAGCGCGCCACCGCCTGGTTCTTTTTCGTCGTGGCAGGGATGTTCGTCGCGCAGGTCTTCCTCGGTGCGGCGATCGAGCACTACCGCGCCGATCTCACCAGCTTCTTCGGTATTGACCTTGCCCGGATCCTGCCCTTCAACCTCGCCCGCACCTGGCACGTTCAGTTGGCCCTGCTGTGGACCGCCGCCGCGTTCCTGGCGGCAGCGATCTTCCTCGTCCCATTCATCTCCGGACGTGAACCACGGCGCCAGAACCTGCTGGCCTACGGGCTGCTCGGAGCGCTGGTCATCGTCGTGCTGGGTTCGTTCACCGGTGAGGCCTTGAGTATCTTCGGCGTCGAGTGGGCCAAGGGGTCCATCTTCTTCGATCAGCAGTGGGAGTACATCGACCTGCCCCGTTTCTGGCAGGGACTGCTCGTTGTGGGCCTGTTCATGTGGGTGGCGATTCTCTACCGCGGGATGCGCGCACGCCTGAAGTTGGAGAGTCGCGGCAACCTGCCCTGGCTGTTCCTCTACGCGGCACTCGCCATTCCCGGATTCTACGCGGTGGGGATGCTGGCGAAGCCAGAAACCCAGCTCACCGTCGCGGAGTTCTGGCGGTTCTGGGTGGTCCACCTGTGGGTGGAGGACTTCCTGGAGTTGTTCACCACTGTCATGGTGGCCTACATCTTCGTCATGCTGGGCGTGATCCGACGCCAGATCGCGATGGCGATCATCTTCCTCGACATCATCTTGTACTCCGTCGGTGGCGTCATCGGCACCATGCACCACCTGTACTTCTCCGGCACCCCCGTGGAACACATGGCACTCGGAGGGCTTTTCTCAGCGTTGGAGATCATCCCACTCACCTTCTTGACCATCGAGGCATGGACCTTCCTGCAGCTGGGCTCGCGTCAGGAATCGCGCTCCTCAGCACCGTTCCCACACCGTTGGGCCGTGATGTTCCTGGTGGCGGTGGGGTTCTGGAACTTCCTCGGCGCCGGTGTGTTCGGTTTCCTCATCAATCTGCCAATCGTCTCCTACTACCAAATCGGTACCGCGCTGACGGCCAACCATGCCCACGCCTCCATGATGGGCGTCTACGGGATGCTGTCCATCGGTCTCGCCCTGTTCGCGCTGCGATACATCATCCCGGCTGATCGCTGGCCGGAAAAGGCTGCCAAGTTCTCCTTCTGGGCAACCAACATCGGGTTGGCGTGGATGACCTTTGCGACCTTGCTGCCGCTGGGCGTCCTGCAGCTCTACCACTCGGTCAACAGCGGTTATTTCGAGGCCCGCACGCTGGGCTACATCGCAAAACCGGGCAACGCCATCCTCGAGTGGTTGCGGCTACCCGGAGACGTCGCGCTCATCAGTGGCGCCGTCGCGTTCCTGTGGATCACGTGGTTGGGCATTCGCTACGGCATCGCCGCCACTACACACGACGTGCCCAGAGAGCAGTTGTTCGTGGTGGATGACCCTGTGGGCGTCGACGGGCCGGCCACGGCCCTGGAGGCTGATGGAAGCTCGGCGTATGCCTCGGACCATCGGCCGATGGACACCCACTGATGGGGACCGTTGACATCATGGTCTGGCTGGCGGCCGGCTACGGGCTCCTCCTGATCGCCGTCGCCTGGGGGATCGATCTGGCGGCACGTCGTGCTGCGCAGCGCACCACTGAATGGCGATCCGGTGCGTTCACCTATCACGAGGACCATGATGCTTGGCTCTGTCCTGAGGACCAGTGGTTGTGGCCGCAGTCCTTTGACCCGGGGAACCGGGTCATGCGGTACCGCGCCAGCCCGACCGTCTGCAATGCGTGCCCTGTCAAGGACACCTGCACGGTGTCGAACACGGGCAGGGAGGTCAGCCGCAACGTTGACCCCTGGCCCAGCTCCGAGGCTGAACGTTTCCACAGAGGGGTCGCCTGCTGTGTTGCGGTCCTGGCGATACTGTGGCCCGCCATCACCTTCTTCACCGCCACAACCACCACTGAGCGGCTGATGCTGGCCGCTGTCGTCGTCGTGGTGGTGCTGGCCAACGCACCGCTGTGGTCCCACCTGCGCCGCACCCGAGTCGACTTCCCCGTGCAGGTCCCGGTGGAGGAACTCGACGAAAGAGTCGCGCAACAAGAGGTGATGGCCCGCATGGTGGGCCAACGCCACGCGAACTACGGCAGCGAGGCCCTCGACAAAGACCGGTCCCGCATTGCGGCCACTCCGCTTCCCATGCCCAAAGTTCACTACGCCAGCGACGCCCGTTCGAAGCCGATAGAGACGTACCAACCGGGGTTCCCTGTTCGACAGGCACCCGGGACGAGGAGCAATTCATGAGCCCGTGGAGCATCGCATTGATCACAGTTGGGGTCATCGTGCTCGCCCTCCTGATGGCCTCGATCAGGGTCCTGAAGGAATACGAGCGCGGCGTGGCCTTCCGGCTGGGTCGGTTGCGGGAGCCACTGCAGCCGGGCGTACGACTGCTCCTGCCGATCGTCGACTCATTCGTGCGGGTTGATCTGCGCGTGGTCACATTGACCATTCCCCCGCAGGACGTGATCACCAAGGACAACGTCCCCGCGCGAGTCAACGCGGTGGTCCTGTTCCAGGTCACCGACCCGGTCCAGTCGGTGATGGCGGTGGAGAACCACGCCATGGCAACGTCCCAGATGGCACAGACCACGCTGCGATCCGTCGTCGGGCGTGCAGACCTCGACACGCTGCTGGCACACCGCGCCGACCTCAACGAGGACCTCGCTCGCAGCATCGACGCACAGACCCAGCCGTGGGGTGTGCAGGTCAACGTGGTGGAGATCAAGGATGTGGAGATCCCGCAGGCCATGCAGCGGGCCATGGCGAGGGAGGCTGAGGCTGAACGCGAGCGGCGGGCAAAGGTCATCAATGCGCACGGTGAGCTCCAGGCATCCGAGGAGCTCGCCCAGGCAGCCGAGATCCTGAGCCGGGCACCGGCCTCGCTGCAGCTTCGCTACCTGCAGACGCTGCTGGAGTTGGGTGCTGACCAGAACTCGACGGTGGTGTTCCCCCTGCCCATGGACATCATTGGACCGTTCCTCCAGAAGGCGCCGGAGATTCTTTCCAGACTCACGGCTGACCATCCGCCCACGCCTCCACCCGCACCTCCTCGTGACAGCGCCCCTCCGGGTGGGGTGCAGCCAATCCATGCGGATGAAGGTGCAACCAGAAACAGTCACGCGAGTGAGAGGAGCCAGCCATGAGTGAGTTCGAACCCACTGATCCCGCTCGGTCCGAAGGCATGCCGGGGGTCGCGATCATGGTCCTGGGCGCAGCCATCGCCGTACTGGGACCACTCTTCGGCCTGCTGGCCGGCTCCATGGCGGGGTCGCCGGATCCGAATTCCACGGGCCAACTGTTCCAGTACTTTGTCGGCGGCCTGATGGTGGGCGCAATCGGGGCAGTGATCCTTTATCTCGGTTTTGTGCGGTTCTCACGCTGGCGGCGCAGGCAGAGGGAGGCTGGCCGGATGCACTGACGCACCGGATTCCACGTCCCACACGGTGGTGAGTGGATCACTTCTCGGACAGGTACTCGTGGACTGTGCGGGTCACGGTGGCATCGTCCACACCATGCCATCCCCCCGTGAGCACCTTGCGGGTCGCATTCGGGATGGCCTCCTCGAGTTCAGCCGACCACTCCAGCAACTTCGCAGCCGTGTGGTCACTCGCCATCAGCAGCGTCGGTGTCTGCACGCCCGCGAAGCGCTGCGCCGGCGTGCCGGGCAGGAACGTCAGTTCGTGGACGATCGTGCGCGTGTTCTCCAGGTCCTCCGCGCTCGGCTGGAACCCCACAAGGAATTCCTCCGGCACCCCCACCACCTCTGTGTCGAACCAGTGCCGGGCATCCGCGAGGTCCACGTCGATGCGGCGCTGAGCCTCCGCGCACACGACGAGGTCGGCGTCCGGCTCCGGATTCAGCGGCGGTTCCAACAGGGTCAGTCGCCCGAGCTGAACCCCTGCTTCCGCCGCCAGCAGCGCCAGCGTTGCTCCCGATGAGAAGCCGTACACATCGACGGGGCCATCCGCCAGGGCCATGACAGCGGAAAGGTCCTCGAACTCTCGCTCCACAGCGTAGGGACCGGTGTTCCCACTCAGGCCCGTTCCACGTCGGTCGTAGGTGAGGACGGTGAAGTGCTCAGCGAGGGCGGACGGCAGCGTGGACTGCGGCGTGCGGGCGCGCGACGTTGCGACGCAGTGCACCATCACCAGCGCCGGGCCGGAGCCCTGTTTGCTCCAGCTGATTCGCGTGCCGTCGGCAGAAAGGACCGTGCCGGTTGTCACGTTCGCTGCTTCGGTCATGGCGACGCTCCCCAGAGATCGTCTCACCAGCGCATCATTGCTCCGGTCAGTCCTGCTGACTCATTTTATCGGAAGCGGTGGTGGTGCGTCACCCCTCATCCGGAACTCCACTGGGACAACGTGTCAATTGTTCAGCGAACCGGCCACACACTCGCTCCCGTGCGATTAGCGTCTGTTCGACAGCGTGCGTGCTGCGTGAAGGGACGATCCATGATCACAACGACCACTGCGACACCACCGGTGGTATTGCGTGAAGAGTACGAGCGACTGCTCGCCCAGCACGTGGAGGTGGAGAAGGAACTCACCCGCTTCGGCGACCGGGTCGCAGCCCGCCGCCGACGGTTGCCGATGACGTCGGTGCAGGACTACGTCTTCGACGGGGACGACGGGCCGGTGCGCCTCAGCGAACTGTTCGGGGAGCACCCCCAGCTCGTTCTGCAGACGTTCATGTTCCATCCCGAATGGGAGGACGGTTGTCCAAGCTGCACTTTCTCACCTATCGCACCCACGGCCGCGGCACCGAGGCCATCATGCCGGTGCCTGCGATCTGGGACCGCACTGTCTACGGCCGCCAGCCGGACTTCGAGGACAGTCCGAAGGGTTGGCCGCAGGCACCGACGTACGGCTGAACCAGAACCTCGGCCAGCCATCGGCGTCGCCGCAGGACGTTCGTCGATCGTGGCTGGTCCGCCAACCCGATCGACCACAACCCCCTGCGCTGGCCGGATTCGGTGAGCCTCAGGTGCCGTTCTTTTCCCGGTGACTGCAGCCCGGCCAGCAGCACGGCCGTCGCTTGCCCTCCGCCAGGTTCTGTTGGGCCTGCCTGATGCGCTTCTGCCTCGTGTCGTCGCGTTTGGCGTCCGCCACCCAGCAGATCCACTCGTTGCGGGCGAGCGGAGTGATGTCCTGCCACGCGTCGAGGAACTGCGAATCGGCGACCAGCGCATCGCAGAGGTCGGTTGGGAGCGTGTGCACCGTGCCCGCAGGGACCTGTTCCTTGGCCATGTTCGATGCTACAGCCGCTGGATCAGCTGAACAGGGGGATTCTGTTGTAGGCGGGAGCCATAATCCCACGTCCAGGACGAGGAGTTCAGAGCTAATATCAGGAGATGAGCCCGGCCTTGCACGACCGGCCAAAATGGCCGTTGTTGTCGTCCATGGCTCGTGGAGGAAGCAGGGGCGCTGAGGCGCTTCACCGCGATGTGGATGTGGACTGCCTTCGGACTCCACGCCGTCGCCACCGTCTTGGTCTTGGTGCGATCCGACCGAGGTGGAGGGCACACGCGCCCCGGCACTCACAACGAGCGGGGTCTACCGTTGGTCGCGCAACCCCCAGTATCTGGGGTACCTGCTGACACTGACAGGCGCCGCCGTCGTGCGGCGCAGCCTCACCGCAATGGCCCTCACCGTCGCGGCGGGCTTGGTGTACGTGAAGTGGATACCGGTCGAGGAACGGCAACTCGCCACGGCCCACGGTGAAGCCTACGAGCGGTATCGCGCGATGACCCGCCGTTGGTGGGGCACGCGTCCGTCATGATTTCGCAGGCGTCCCCGACTCCCGACGCGTACTCCGCGCATACGGATTCTCCCGATGGATGAGGTTGACCGCTTCATCGATTCGCTGGGCCCGGCGTGGCAGCGTCAGGCCTGCACCAGGATCCTGGAGGACGTGCGGGATGTGGCATGCCTCGGCGAACACATCAAATGGGGCAATCCCTACTTCGACCACGACGGCTCAGCGGTCACCAAGAGGTTCTGTGCGAAGGACTGGATCAACGTCTACTTCTTCCGTTGACGAGAACTTCCTGATCCGCAGGGTCTTTTCGAGCCGAGCACGAACAGCAGAATGCTCACCGTGAAGGTCACGCCCGATGGCGTCCTCGACCGCGCCGCATTTCGCGACCTCGTTCGTGCGGCTGTCACCCTCGCGGGAGCTGACGCCGGGAGCGAGCCCGTTCCGACGCCGCCGCCAGTCCCATAGCCAGGGCAATCCCCCACACCAGGAAGAGCGGATCCCACAGCCAGGCGTGGCCGATCATGCCGGGGCGGTCGTAGCCAGAGTCTGGTTGGACCACCCCCGTGAGGACGAGACTGCCCAGGACGGTGTTCATCCCACCCCAGACGATCAGGACTGCGGCCCCCAACCAGCACAATACACGTGTGAGCCGACGTGCAGGCCAACCCCACCGGGCAAGGACCAGCGGGACCACAGCGGCCACGAGTTTCACGACACCCACGGGGACCAGAATCCACTCCCGCCCATCAAAGGTTTTCAGGAGACCGCTTCCCAACGACCAGAGCAGCCACGTCCCGCCGAAAGCCCAGTACAGACTGAATCCTGCGTGGATGGTCCCGAACACACCGGCTGCGACGAAGCCGGCACGCCCCGGTGTGTGGCGTGAGTCGCTGCGGTTCTCGTGCATCTCCCCATCGTGGAGCACACTATGCAGTCGGTACCATCCGGCGCGCAACGACAAGGCTTCAAAGACTGCGAGGGAGACGGACTCCGGAAATTGCTGCCGCGCATCCGCGAACACCGCAAGCGAATCGGTGGTGCGTCCCATGTTGCGCAGCGAGCTTCCGTACTGGATGCAACACCGCCGCAGGGTGCCCCGCTGAGCGGCTCTCCGAGAGCCAGGTGCGCTAGGTCTTCGCCGTCCTCGTACTTGTCGTGGCCGTTCGGCTGCTGTGGCCCACCTCGGTGGCCTCGCGCCACGCGCGACATGGGTACACCGACTGGCGTGCATTCGCGAAGCGGGCAGCATTCATCGGATCCTCGTCAGCCGGGTCGTAGGACAGGCTTCAGGGTGAGCAGGGACTGAAGAGTGACACCCAGCTCCGGTGAAACCCGACGCTGAGCACTTCTTGACAGTTGACAGGCTCCTCAGCGGCCAATCCGCGCCTGGGACACACTGTTGCCATGACCATCCGCACACGCCACGACGAACAGCCGGAAAAGGTGTTCGACAGCCCGATCACCCGGAAGGCGCAGGTCAGGCTGTACGACAAGGTGTGTTTTGGTCTCGGCGCGCTGGGTGCCCTGTGGCTGGCCGTCCTTCTGACGGCGACCACGCCACGGCAGGGCTGGTCTATCGACATCGAACGCGACCTCAACATCGACTCCGTCCCCGGAAGCCACTGTGGACGTGTTGCAGGACTTCATCAGCAGCTACCACGAGCGCGACGCGTTCTGCTGACCGTGGACCTGTTCTCCCCCAAGGCGACGGATTGGACCAACCGATGACCAGATCAGACAGCAGGTCGGGCAGCGGCGCCGACGCCCCTACGCGGAGAACCGTCGCCACGAAAATGGGCATCAGGACGGGAAGTACTGCCCATCTGGTGGGTGCGCCGCCGTCGACCATGTCGGCCATGGAACTTCCCCCGCTCGCGGTCTCCCCCGAGCTCACGGGACAGTTCGACTACCTGCACCTGTTCACGGCGTCGCAAGAAGAAATGAACGAAGCCTTCCCCACTCTCAAGCAGCATCTCGCGCCATCGGGAATGCTCTGGGTGTCCTGGCCCAAGGCCCGGAAGTTGGGCACGGACCTGTCATTGCCGACCGTGATCCGGATCGGGTACTCCCACGGACTGGTTGAGAGCACCTGCCTGAGCGTGGACGACACGTGGTCAGCGCTCAAGTTCACCCATCCGAAGCCGGGCAAGGTCTACCAGAACAGCCACGGTTCCTTGACCACGAGCTGACCCACCAGCAGCGGATTCGCCGGGTCGGAGGCACGCCCCCGAAACCACGGGGCTGGACACCCGAAGCCGCGCGCGGTTCGATCAACCCATGGACATCGAATTGGCAGAGATCCAGCAGTTCCTCGCGAAGTACCCCCCGTTCGACCTGCTGCCCACCCCCACCCTCAGCCAACTCCCCCATCAACTGACAGCCCGCTACTACAAGCGCGGCTCGACTCTCGTGACGGCCGGGGGCTCCAACGACCACATGTTCATCCTGCGCTCCGGTGCCGTTGACATCCTTGACCCACACGGGGCGCTCGTGGAGCGCTCCGAACCCGGAACCTGTTTCGGCATGTCCAGTGTCATCTCCGGTGGGCCGTCCACGTACACGATGGTGGCCAGAGAGGACTCCCTCACCTACCGCATGTCGGCGGAAGTGTTCCACGAGCTCATTCGGACCCAACCATCGTCTGCGCACTTCTTCATGACCAAGCAGGCAGGACGCATCCGCAGCGCCGTGGAGGCCGTCCACGTCGCCGACTCCGGCGGAGCAATCCTGAAGACGCGGGTCAGCGACATCGTGCAGAGGGGTCCCATCATGACGGCAGCCACTGCGTCCATCCGCGACGCCGCACTGACCATGAGCGAGAAGGGGGTGTCCGCCCTGCTTGTCATGCAGGACGATGAACTCATCGGCATTCTGACCGACCGGGACCTGCGCAGCAAGGTCGTCGCTGTGGGGCGTGACACCTCGGGACCCGTGTCCGCCATCATGACGCCGGAGCCGCACACCATCGACGCCAGCGCCCGCGCCTTCGAAGTCCTACTCGACATGACGCAGAGGAACGTCCACCACCTGCCCGTCCTCCGGGACGGGCAGGTGGTGGGGGTGGTCACCGCCGGCGACCTGATGCGGCTCGAGCAGGCCAACCCCATCTATCTCGTGGGCGACATCGCGAAGCAGACGGACCTGGAGGGTCTCCAGCGGTGCGCCATCCGGCTCCCATCCATCGTCGAGACCTACGCGGCCCGGGACGCCAGCGCCGACGACATCGGCCGGGTCGTGACCGCCGTCGGCGACGCCTTCACTCGCAAACTGCTCAACTTCGCCGAGGCCACGCTCGGGGCTCCACCTGTGCGCTACTGCTGGGTGGCCCTCGGCTCCCAGGGGCGGCTCGAGCAGGGGCTCCAGTCCGACCAGGACAACGCGCTCATCCTTGACGATTCCGTCCAACCGGAGCATCTGTCCTATTTCGCGGACCTCGCCCGCCACGTCGTTGGCGGCCTGGAGGCGTGCGGTTATCCGCTCTGCCCGGGCGACATGATGGCGAGCAACCCGCAGTGGCGCCAGCCGTTGCAGACGTGGGGCCACTACTTCGGCGGATGGATGAACGAACCCGAGCCTGATGCGCTGCTGTACGCACAGACCTTCTTCGACATGCGGCCGGTCCACGGCGACAACTCACTGTTCACCCGTTTGCAGAACAGCGTGGTGAGCAGGGCACCTGAATCGACCAGGTTCCTCACACATCTCGCCAAGCAGTGCCAGGCATGGCAGACGCCAATCGGGTTTTTCCGTGACTTCGTCCTCGAGACTGAGGGCGAGCACAAGAACACCCTCGACCTCAAGGCTGGGGGCATCGTCGCCGTCATCCAGATGGCCAGACTGTTCGCACTGTCCAATGGGCTCACCCAGGTCAACACCCGGGCTCGCATTCAGGCCGCAGCGTCCGCTCAGGCACTGTCGCAGGAGAACGCCAACAACCTCGCCGACGCGTTCGAGTTGATCAACTACGTGCGTCTGCGCCACCAGATCCGGCAGCTGAAGTCCGGCCAGACGCCTGACAGCCGACTGGCTCCCAGCGACCTCACCGCGTTCGAGAAGCGGCACCTGCGCGACGCCTTCGGCATCATCCGCAAGATGCAGAGCGCCGTCGGCTACCTCCACCAGATCCAGTACACCTGATGAGCACGGGTGTGTTTCGTCGGCTGTTCGCCCGGACCGAGCGCCGCCGCGACCGGGCCCGTGCAAAGGCGCGGGGGCCGCTGGCGGACTTCTACACAGACGCCTGGCCAGAGCCAAAAACCCCGGCATCCGCATTGCGCCTGCTGGCGATCGACCTGGAGACCACGGGCATTGATTCTGCGAGCAACCAGGCGCTCAGCGTGGGGTTCGTGCCCGTGGACGGGCAGGACATCGTCCTGGGCGGCGCCCGGCACCTGATCATCCGGGGTGACACGGAGGTCGGGCAGAGCGCGGTGGTGCACCATCTCACAGACGACATGATCGCGGGGGGAACGCTCGGGGTAGACGTCCTGACCGAGATACTTGCAGCCCTGAAGGGTCGGATCCTGTTGGCGCACTTCGCCACCATCGAGGAGCAGTTCCTGTCACGGGCGTGCGAACGACACTTCGGAGCTCCCCTTGTCGTGCCAATGATCGACACCCTCGAACTGCACCGTCGCTTGCTCTCGCAGGGATTCGACGACGAGGCGCGTGGCAACCAACTGCGACTGTGGAGCGCCCGGGAGCGCTACGGCCTGCCCACCTACAGTGCCCACGAGGCCCTCAGCGACGCCATGGCGTGTGCCGAGCTCTACCTGGGACAGGTGGCAGAGCTGTCGACGCTGAAGCCCCAGACGTATCGGTCACTACGGGCACGGTGACGCGGCGCCGCCGGGATGAACCAGTCACACCTCCGGCCGGGGTTCTTCCTCTGCGGGTGTGGCTGGACTCGCCGGAAGGATGCGTCCAACCCTGGCGCGACGCCGTCGCACCAGGGCCCGGATCGCGAGGAACAGCACGCCACCCACGATCCACAGCGGGGCGGTGGCGATGAGGAACGTGAGCAGTCCCGTCATCAGCGCAGCAGCACCCCGGACGCCGGTGGTGATGGCCTCGGAGAAGCCCCACGACACGCCGCCCGGCCGGACCAGTGCACGTGGTTCGGTGAGTTCGACGGTGATCGTCGCCATCGCCGCCTGCCTCTCCAGGTAGGTGACCTGCGCATCCATGGACTCGATCTCGCCACGCACCCGTCCCAGTTCCTTCTCGATTGCCAGCATGTCGTCGACATCCTTCGCCGCTTCGAAGAACTCCCTCAGGCGTGCCTCCTGGGCACGCAGGTTCTTCAGCCGCGCAGAGAGATCCACGTGCTCCTGGGTGACGTCGCTCGTGGCCTCGGACTGGAACTTCACCACGCCGAGTTCGGCGACTGCCGCGACGAAGTCCTCGTAGGAATCCGTGGGGACCCGAACGGTGACCCAACCCCGCAGTGCGGCACCATCGCCCTCCGGGTTGCCCTTCTCGTTGTAGCGATAGAGACCTTCCTCGCTGTCAGTGGCCACCTGCAGGTCAGAGACGGTCCCCAGACTCTTTCGCGTGAGTTCCCGGATCTGGTCCATGGCCTCCGTGGTTGTCCCAACCTCGAGACGCATCACTTTCGTACGAATGATCAGTCGCCCCTGGTCCCCATTGGCTCCGTCGCCACCTTCCTCAGGCATATCGGCTGAGCCACCACCATCCATGGGGAAAGGTTCACCAACCGAAGGCATGCTCGCATCACCACCTGCGGCGCAACCGGCGACCAACGCTGCCATGATCAAAGCGGCCATGAATGCCAGGAGCGTCCGGATCCTCCCGGTTCGCCTCCGTGCACCCCCGTGTCCGGAACCAGAGTTGGGCACTACGACGTGGCGACGAGTGACCATCACAACCCCCTCGATAGAAGCGCGTTCTCACACCCCACCACATATGCGACGTCGTGGACGGGACGCGGAGTCACGATTGGACAACGATCCCTGATGGCAGCCCCCGCACCGATTGCTGAGGCTCGTACGGTGTGAGCGCACATCAGATCCGGCGTGGACCCTCGCGACGCTCCACATTCCTCAATGCCTTCGGCTCGGCGCGGAGATGGAGGCGACGGACCACTTGGTTCTCGATGGTGAAGTCGAAGACAACCTTTGCCACACCGCGGTGGAACCATGCTGCGCCGGGGCGGTCCCCAAGGTAGATCGGGAACGCCGCCTTTGCCGCCCCATCGAAGAACTGCGCCACGTCCTGGTCACCAATGAGCCGTGCGGGGGTCCCCAACGTGACAGCAGCGGCATCCCCCTCCACGACCACGTCGGGCGCGAGGAGGGCCAACAGACGGGTGAAATCACCGTTCCGGGCCGCCGCCAGGAACGCATCCACCACTTCCCAATCGGTCCGGTGATCAGTGTTCGTCGTCTCGGGTGAACGCTGAGCGACCTTGCTGCGTGCTCTGGACGCCAACTTGCGTGTGGCCACTGGAGTACGACCGAGGATCTCGGCGATCGTTGGGAAGTCGAACCCAAAGCTGTCATGCAGCACGAACGCGACCCGTTCGGCCGGGGTCAACCGGTCCAGCAACACATGCAGGGCGATCCCCACTGTGTCCGCGAGCGCCACCTCCTCAGCCGGGTCGAACGCGGACTCGAGCACTTCCACCTCGGCGACCGGGAGCGGAGTCCGCGCCCGCAACCGGTCCAGGCACAGCCGGGTGGTGACCGTGGTCAGCCAGCCCGGAAGGTTGCGGATGTCATCGGGCGCGCCGTCCATGCGCAGCCACGCACTCTGGACGACATCCTGCGCCTCATGTGGATCGCCGAGGACCCGTGTGGCAACCCGCAACAGCCTCGGCCTCTCCTGCTCGAACACGGCGGTCCGATCCATGCTGGTCACCCTTCATCATTGCTCGTCCCCGCCGGCGGTACGCCCAAAACAGACTCTTCTAGGGCTAGGCCGCGGGAAGTTCCTCGAACGCTTTCTGGGTGGCGTTGTACCAGTCCATGGATTGCCGAGGGTGCTTCCACCGCCCCTTCATCTCACGGTGGGCATGGTCATGTGTCGCGTCACCGTCCTTGACTGCTTGGCGAAGGTGTCGGTCCTGGTCCTTGATGACGTCGTTGGCGGTCTCTCCGCGAAGCTCGTGGTCACACGGACCACCCAGCTGTCGGCACGTCATGGTCTTCATCGGTGGATCCTTCCTGTTCACTCGGGGCCGCAACGGCCTCTTGTATGACATGACGATTCGGGGCGAGGAAGTGTGACCGACCCGGCCGGCCCTGAGCCGTCAGCACCACAGCGGACTCTTCATGCCGAGTAGTCGGGCGGGCCCGCGTGCCCCCCAGGACGCGGGCACTACGATCGACGCATGAGCTGCTCAGGCGTCGAGCCCGTCTCCACGAGTGCACCAGAGCTGACCGGTCCCTTGATGATGAACCAGAGCTGGCGCGACCTGACTTTCCTGCACTGGGCCGTCGACCCGAAGGATGTTGCGCACCGGATGCCGCCCGGTGTCCGGCCGGACACCCTCAACGGTGTGACGTACGTCGGGCTGATTCCGTTCCGGATGGTCGGGGCAGGGATCGCTGGCGGCCAGGGCGTCCCGTGGTTGGGGTCGTTCCTGGAAACCAACGTGCGGCTCTACTCGGTTGACGAAACAGGACGCCGCGGGATTGTGTTCCTGAGCCTCGACGCCGACCGGGCGGCGGTGGTGGCCGGTGCACGTGCCGCGTTCGGGTTGCCCTATCGCTGGGCACGGATGCGCTACAGCGCGAGCGGCGACGTGCACTCCTACGACGCGCTCCTCCATTTTCCCGGGCGCGCGCAGAGCCACATCGTCATCCGTGCAGGAGCGGAGCGTCAGAGCACCGAGCTCGACGACTTCCTCAGCGCACGCTGGGGGCTGCACGTGCGCTGGTGGGGAAGGACGTTGTACGTTCCCAACCGCCACGAGGCGTGGCCCGTGCACGACGCGGAGGTGGTGGCGCTGGACGACGGGCTGATGGCGTCAGTCGGGTTACCGAACCTGGCCGCCCGTCCCCCCGATCATGTGGCATTCAGCCCCGGCGTACGAACCGAGTTCGGATTTCCCGGAGATGCGATGCGCCCCCGGCGATCGTGACCCACGCCAAGTTTCCGTGAAATCGCGCTGAGATGGTTGCGCACGGACTTGAGACTGATTCGCAGCTTCCTGGCGATGCGTTCCCGGCGGGTCCCCACCCTTCAGCAACGTATCCAGAAGGGCCCTCGCGCAGGACTGTGAGGCAGAATGTGTCGGAGTTCCCCACAGCGATCGCCTGCGCCACCATCGGTCGCAGCGTCAGAAAACCCGGATGCACCAAGGCCGCCAGGGCGGCCGGACTGGCAATAACCCGGAACCCGTGGGGAGTGCAGGCGTTCAGCACCTGGGATGACATCAGGTCGTCGACGGGCGCGGTCGAGTCTGAACCACAGCGAGGTCGTCGCCAGACCTGCACTCACCGCAAGCCCGCAGGCCCTTGGTCTGCTGTTGAGCCTCAGGTGCCGGTTGCTTTGAGCTTTGGGATAGCGCCACCGATGGCCCATAGCCCGCTTCGCACCTCTTCGACGATGACCCAGGTCTTGTCGCGCATGGCCTCGCCCTCGATGCCGATCATCGCCTCCGTCACCTTCTTGATCATCGAGTCGAGATGCTCATCGGAGAACACTCCTTCGATGACTTGAATCCTGGCAATTGGCATGATGTCTCCTAAATGGATTGCTGCACATGTGTAGGCCTTGGATGAAGTCCGAGCTTGCCCTTGACTGAGATCAAGCCGCGACGGCGACAACGATGTAGCCGACTATTGTTCAACGCCTCTGATGACACTGACGGCTGGCCGGTGGCCATGCGTCCGAGACCGTGCGCTCGTGGCCGATGCGAGGCCCGTCTTGATTTCACACCAGGCGCGCGAGATCGATTCGGTTTTTTGCCAACGTCTCACCGGGCACGGTCCACCATACGAATGTCCCTTGTGGTGTCGTCACCGCCTCGGGAGGCGGACTCGAGCGGATCGGAACCCAGTTCGTACGCAGGGACGATCTCACGGGTGCCGGTGTCTCGGCTCCCGGTTGGGTACCAGAGGCCCGGTAGCCGCCGATCGATTCAATCCTGGAGCAGTTGTTCAGCGTGGGCCAGCTCAGCGAGGATGTCGGCTGCGGGTTGTTCCATGGTGAGGGAGCCCACGCCCTGGCCTGCGTATAGGTAAGCAACGTCGTAGTCCTCTACCTCGCGGGCCGTGGTGAGCTGTTTGAACGCTTTCTCGTCGTGGACGAGTTCGTCGAGTCGGTCATGCCAGTGGTCGTAGAAAGGGTTTCGAAGGCTGCGGGCACCGTACTCTGGTGGCCATCCGAGCCGCTGGGCCACGTCGAAGACGCGGCCGTAGACCGTCTGGTCATATCGGGCTGCTATCAACCGTGCCCTTGCCTGGGAGCTGTTGGCGGCCTCATTGGCGGTGAGCAGCGCAGTACCGACCCACGCTCCAACGGAACCGGCGGCAATAACTGCCGCCAGTCCACGTGACGTTGTGATCCCGCCGGCTGCGACCACTGGCACCTCCACCGCTTCGAGTACGGCTTGGAGCAGCGGCAAGGTGGCGATGTCGTTTCGGCCGTGTCCGCCTGCCTCAGCCCCTCGGGCAACGATGAAGTCAACGCCCGCTTGTTCCGCGCGAAGCGCCTCCTCGACGTTACCGACCTGCACAGTGACCGGTATCTTGGCGTCATTGAACCGCCGGACGTAGGGTTCGAAGTTCCCGAAGCTGACTGACACCATGCTGGGGCGCAACTCCAGCGCCGTAGCGAGTTGGGAATCGTCTTGATCCAGTACCCACGCCATCAGCCCGATCCCAAAGGGGCTAGTGACTTTCTGAATAGCAGAAGTTGCGCCAAGCGCTGGGATTCCAGCGGCGATGGCCGCCTGTTCACGCATCCACAAACCCTGCCGTGTCCCACCGACACCGATCATGCCCAAGGCACCCGCGGCAGAGACTGCGGCTGCGAGCCGACCCCCTCCGGGGCCAGCCATCGGTGCTCCGATGATGGGAACGGTCAGATCGAAGCGATCAGTCAGCCAGGTTCGTATCATGTCGTGGACTCCTCCTTCGGTGTGTGCGTACA
>JBBSRQ010000031.1:0-22971 GCA_038242845.1 Propionibacteriales bacterium
CGACGGAACCACCATCACCGTGAGGCGCCCATGACCGGGAGCACAACCCCCACCCACACTCATCAACGCCAACGTCAGCAGTGGCCCACAATCACGGCCGGTTCGACAGCTGACCACGTCGAAAGGAACACCATGCGCAACTCATTTCCACGTGGCACCAGCCACAACCCTACGGTCGACTACCAGAAGGCTGAGGTTCTCCGCGGGGAGCGCCCGCTCACCCGTCGACTCGGTATGATCGCGGCCGCCACAGCGATCGCTGCCTCATTGTCGGTGGCACTAACGCTCGCGAGCCAGGCCACGCCACAGCTCGACGGCCAAGGGGTCGTCACCCAGGCGAACGCCCAGCTTCCCAACTCCGGGGGAAACTCCGTCACCTTCATCGTGACGAAGGGCCAGAAGGGTTGAGGGCGCCGGCGTGAGCGGCGGACCACCTGAGCCGTCGGCCGTGAAGATTGAACAACAGGAAAGTGCCCGGGGCCAACGGCCCCGGGCACTTCCGCATTGATGTGTGCTCGTCAGATGCGGACACCGTCGAAGGAGGGTGCAGCGTCGTAGATCTCGCGGTCGAGGATCTTCTCGCGCTTGGCGACGATGGTGGGCACGAGTGCCTGACCAGTGACGTTCAGGGCGGTGCGTCCCATGTCCACGATGGGCTCAACGGCCAAGAGCAGACCGACGCCGGACAAGGGCAGGCCCAGTGTGGACAGCGTCAGTGTGAGCATCACCACCCCGCCGGTGGTGCCAGCCGTGGCGGCGGAGCCGAGCACGGAGACGAAGATGATCAGAAGGTACTGAGTGATGCTCAGATTGATGCCATAGAACTGGGCAACGAAGATCGCGGCGAGCGCCGGGTACACTGCAGCGCAACCATCCATCTTGGTTGTGGCGCCCAGCGGCACCACGAAACTGGCGTAGGACCGCGGGACGCCGAGGTTGCGCTCCACCACCTGCTGGGTGACGGGCATCACGCCCATGGAGGAACGGGTCACGAAGCCCAGTGTGATGACCGGCCACACATTGCGATAGAACGCCCCGACGGGCAATCCATTCAGCTTCAGGATGACCGGGTAGACGACGCCCCACACGATCAGCAGTCCCACGTACAGGGCAGCCGTGAAGGTGCCGAGCGAAGCCAGTGAGGCCCAGCCGTAGTCAACGATGGCGTGACCGATGAGAGCAGCCGTGCCGATCGGGGCCAGGCGAATGACCCACCACAGCACCTTCTGGACGACGGCCAGGGCGGACTCGGCGAAGTTGATGAAGCCGTCAGCCTTCTCCCCCACCTTGAGTGCGGCAATGCCGAAGGCAATGGACAGCACCAGGATCTGGAGGACGTTCACCGACGCGCTGCCGGCCAGGCCTGCGTCAGCGGATTCCGAAACTTTGACGCCCAGGCCGTAGATGTTCTCGGGAATGAGTCCGGTCAGGAAGGCAGTCCAGGAGCCGACGAACCCCACGTCGCGCTCCGCATCGGCACTCACACCGCCGGTCAGCCATGGCCGCGTCACCAGCCCCACCACTATCCCCACGAGGACTGAGGCAAAGGCGGTGATGGCGAACCAGAGCAACGTCTGCAGGGCCAGGCGCGCGGCGTTGGCCACTTCGCGCAGCCGGGAGATCGAGGAGATGACAGCCGTGACAACCAGTGGGACCACGAGCAGCTTCAACAGCCCAACATAGGAGCCACCCACCTGTGCAAGGGTCGCAGCGAGCCAGTTCGGCGGTGCGTCCTCACCGACGCCATTCTTGCCCATTGCGACAGCAAGGGCACCGAGTACTGCACCGATGATCAGTCCGAGGAAAATCTGGACGCTGAACTTGGAGAGAGGATTCTTCTTCTTGTCGGGCGCCGACTGTGGCGCCTCAACCTGTGTGGTTGCAGACATGGGGGTCCCTTGCTGGAAGTGGGTCAACGGATGGTCCAGGCCCCGGATGAGATCGGGGCTCAGTCGATGAGGAGGCTCGGTGCCTCAACAGATCGCGCTGGACTGGCGTTGCAAATCGACCCAAGCACGGGTGACGAGAAGCAGGACCATGACTTCATCCCAGCATCGGATGAAGCTGGACACCAACTGTGTCCGCCACCAGCGAAACAGGGAATAGAAGGCGTCAGGACGATGGTGTTGGGAACTCTTGGACATCCGGGAGGGAATCGCCGACACCGCCGTGGACGTACTCCTCGTAGTTCTTGCTGACCCGAGCCAGATAGGACTCGATGGTGGCCTGCTCCTCATCGGTGTAGTGCCGATCAATTTCCGTGTGCATGTCGAAGACGGGTTGCAGCGCCCGGAACATCGCATCCTGGGCGTGCTGGGTCACGACGAGCTGCTTGCGTCGCCGATCCCGGGGGTGTTGGCGACGCTCCACGTGACCAGCACTCTCGAGGCGGTCGACGAGAACCGTGGCCGATGCAGTGGAGATGCCGAGAAGGGAGGCGAGATCAGCCGGCCCCAGATCGGTGCGTCGCACAAGATGTTCCAAGGCCGCGACGTCGTTGAGCCCCAGCCGCAACTCGTCCGCGACGTGTCGTTGCAGGTCGGTGTAGCTGCGCAGAAGAGCACGCAGCGCGAAGGTCGTGGGGCTCCCGACGCTCTGGTAACGCTCCGGTGGAACTGGGCTCTCCGAAGGGATTGACGACGCCATGCCAAATACTCTAGCTTGTCTAACAGCTAGACAAGCTAGTTATCCACCCTTTGAGGAGTCGTCATGACCGCCACTCGAACACGAGCAGTGGGATCACCCGACGACACGCCGAATGCCCCATCGCCACACTCCCGGCGCCTCCTGCGCATCCTTGTGCCGGCCGTGCTCGTTGTCATCTGGTTTGCGGCTGCAGGTGTGGGAGGCCCCTACTTCGGCCGCATCGATGAAGTGGCCAGCAACGACCAGGCGAGCTTCCTGCCCGCCAACGCCGATGCCACAGCAGTGGGCGAACGCTTCATCGATTTCGTGGGTGACAGCCAGATCCCGGCCATCGTCATCGTCTCCTCGAAGTCGGCTCTCGACGAGACGACCCTGAAGTCCCTGGCGGACAAGGTCGCATCACTGGCCGATCTCGAGGGCGTCGACGGCACGTCGCCCCTCATCCTGTCCGAGGACGGGAAGGCGGCACAGGCATTTGTGCCGCTGTCCACCGATTCCGAAATTGGTGGCACCGTCACCACCATGCGTGACACTCTCCGCACGGACCTGCCGGTGGGTGTCACCGCCCACGTCACAGGCCCGGCCGGGTTCACAGCCGACCTGACCGGCGCGTTCGCCGGTATCGACGGCATCCTCCTACTCGTGGCGCTGGGCGCCGTCCTCGTCATCCTGCTGCTCGTCTACCGAGCGGTGCTGTTGCCGTTCCTGGTCCTGGCCACCAGCCTCTTCGCCCTGTGCGTGGCGCTGCTGGTCAACTGGTGGCTCGCCAAGGCCGGGATCCTGACCCTCAACGGACAGACCCAAGGAATCCTGTTCATCCTCGTCATCGGTGCGACCACGGACTACTCGCTGCTGTACACCTCGCGCTTCGCGGAGGAACTCCGCCGTCATGAGTCCCGCCACGTCGCGACGCTCACAGCACTGCGCGGCGCTTTCGAGCCAATCCTCGCCTCCGGCGGCACCGTCATCGCAGGCCTGCTGTGCCTGCTGCTCAGTGATCTGTCCTCCAACAAGTCGCTTGGCCCCGTGGCTGCCATCGGCATCGCCTTCGCCATGCTCGCCGCCCTGACGCTGCTCCCTGCCATGTTGTATCTGCTGGGACGCACCGCTTTCTGGCCGCGCCGACCCAAGTTCGATGCCACCCGCTCCGCCGAGACGCAGATGCAGTCCGGCCCCTATGCGACGGCCGGGCGGTTCATCTCCCGTAGGCCACGCGCCACCTGGATCGTGTGTGCATTGCTGCTCGCCGCCGGCGCCGCCTTCGTCCCCACCCTGAGGGCCGATGGCGTGCCGACCAGCGACATCGTGCGGGGGCCCAGTGACGCACGCGATGGCCAAACCGCGTTGGCGGACCACTTCCCGGGCGGCTCCGGCGACCCCGCGAACGTGCTGGTGGACAAGGCGCGGCTAAGAGAGGTCTCCGACGTCCTGCTGGCATCCGACGGTGTCTCCTCGCTCAGCGTGCTGGCATCGGACTCACCGTCAGGAAGCGCACCTGTCACCACCGACGGCATCCAGCCCCTCGGCCCACCCGGAACCCCTGTCCCTGGGCCGACCGTGAACGACGGCCAGGTGCTGTTGCAGGCAACCCTCACCCATCCCGCCGACACACCCGAGGCCGAGAAGACGGTGCGGGACCTGCGCGCCGATCTCGGTGACACAGCCATGGTGGGTGGCACGACCGCGGTGGCCATCGACACCAAGGACACCTCCATCCACGACCGCAACCTCATTATCCCCGTGGTGCTCGTCGTGATCCTGGTGATCCTCATGCTGCTGCTCCGCAGCGTCCTTGCCCCGGTGCTGCTGATCGCCACCACCGTCTTGTCCTTCGGCACCGCCATGGGCACGGCTGCTCTGGTGTTCAACCACGTCCTGAAGCTGCCCGGAGCTGACCCGTCGGTGCCGCTGTACGGGTTCGTGTTCCTCGTGGCGCTGGGAATCGACTACAACATCTTCCTGATGACCAGGGTGCGTGAGGAGTCCCTCATTCACGGAACACGCCAGGGCATCGTGCGAGGTCTGGCCGTCACCGGCGGCGTCATCACCTCCGCCGGCATCGTGCTGGCGGCCACCTTCAGCGCGCTGGCAGTGCTGCCCATCCTGTTCCTGCTGCAGTTGGCGTTCATCGTCGCGTTCGGCGTTCTGCTGGACACGTTCGTGGTGCGCACGCTGCTGGTGCCAGCCCTGGCCCACGACATCGGCCCGGCAATCTGGTGGCCCAAGCGCCTGCACGTTGACAGGTTCGGTCGCCACGGAATCGACGAGGAGGAGCTCGCGTCCCCGTGAGTCAGACCGCGATGGTGGGGTTTTCCGGGGGCTCCGTGATGATGCCGGCCTCGGCGAGAAACACTCCCATGCGGACGAAGGCTTCGGTGTCCACGTCGAGGCTGGGCACGCCGTTGCGCAGCCAGAGCTTCGACGTAGCATCAAGCACGGCCCGCGCCGTCTTTTCCTGCTCCGGGTCGGACAGCGTCGGCACCTCTCCCTTGGTGGCCGCGATCGCCAGGTCAGGGTCGGCCAGGATGCGCTTCTCGGCCTCCAGGACGGCCGCATTGACGCGCTGCAGCACGTCGTCATCGAGGCGGCCCGGCACGGCGACAAGCCCCGGGCCCACCAGGGTGGGATGGGAGGGATCCTGTACGGGGATCTCGACGACGTCGAACCCGGTGGTGGCGAACTGCACCGTCTCGTTGTTGCTGTAGCCCACCACCACGTCCACGCGCCCAGTGGTCAGGGCAGTCACCTGCGTGAAGCCGATGTCCTGCAGCTTCACCTCGTCGTCACGCAGGCCGGCGAGGTGCAGGGCCGCGAGCACCGTGTAGTAGCTGGAGCCGAAGTGTCCCGGCATGCCGATGGTGCGACCACGAAGGTCCTCCACCGACGTGATGCCGGAGTCCACGGGTGCCAGCAGCACGCCGGGGAACTGCTGGAATCCGGTGCCGAAGGTGGCCACCGTCGACCCGTTGGCGGATGCCACGACAGCCTCGTCGCCGCTCGCGAAGACCACGTCCTCCTGCTTCGCCAGCAGCGCACCGAAGGCATCCTCCTGGGCGCCGTGGTGCCGCAGGGTCACGTCGAGGCCCTGCGCAGTGAACAGTCCCGAGTTCACCGCCACGTAGAAGGGGCTGAACTGCACGTTGGGAATGTAGGTGAGGCCGATGGTGAGTGCCTGCAACTCGGGCGTCGGGTCGAAGACCGTCGTGGTGCAACCCGCGAGACCACCGAGGGCAGAGATGGCCAGCGCCCCGGTGAGCAGCTGACGACGTGTGGTTCTCATGAGTGTTCTCCCTGGAGTCGGCGGGTGCTTGCGCGTTCGGCAACCTGGATGGCGCCCTGCAGTATGAGCGCCGCTGCGGCGATCCACACCAGGACGGCGAACACACCGACGCTGTCGGCTGCCTCCCTGGAGATGGTGAGGAGGGTGCCCAGCCCAGCGCCGCCCATGACGAATTCGCCGACGATGGCCCCCGTCATGGAGAGCACGAACCCGGCGCGGATGCCGGCGAGGATGGCAGGGGCGGCGATCGGTAGTTCGACGTGGAGCAGTCGCTGCGACGGGGATGCCCCGTCGAGCATGGCGTGCTCGATGATTCTCATGTCCATGCCCCGCAGGCCGATCACCGTGGTGGTGACCATGGGGAAAAAGGAGATGATGGCGCACAGCAGAGCGATGGGCACGACGCCGTAGCCGATCCACAACGCGAGCAACGGTGCGATGGCCACCAGCGGGATGACCTGTGAGAAGGCCACGAAGGGTTCGAATACCGCGGCCAGGAGTCGTGAGTGGGCGATGGCCGTTCCCAGCGGGATGGCCACCACCATGGCGATGAGGCTGCCGAACAGCGCCGCACCGAGTGTGGGTGCGAGGTACTGCCAGCCTGTGCCGTCCGTCACCCAGGCAAGCACGCGGGCCACGACATCCACGGGGTTGGGGAGGATCACCTTCGGAACCAGCCGGGTGACGCTGGCCACCCACCAGAGGAGCAGCACCACCGCCAGTGCCAGCGTCGCCGGAGCCCACCGCCACGCGCCATGTGTGGGGCGGACACGCCCCGGGTAGGCGGACCACAGCCCCCAGTGCGCCGCAGCGCGGGCCTGTGTGCGATCAGTCACTTCCCGGAACCTCTCAGTCAGGTCCGGGGTTGATCGAGACACCACAGCATGGCCGCGTCCTGCGACGGCAAAGTCACATGCACACAATGGCATGCACAATCCGCCGCTGGGCACAGCTGCCACAGCGTCGCGTTCCTCCCATCCAGACTTTGACTGTCGGCCTCGGAGTTCCACCGAATCAACCTTGTCTGCTGCAAGCAGCGTCAAAGGGTCGCGGGCTGTCACCGCCGGTTCGGACTTTCACCGACCCCGGAACACGTATGTTGGGGACATCCTAGCAACCGGGGCGCGGCCCCCGGCTGGGGGCGTCGTTCCGGCGCCGTGGGTGGGGACAATTCGGGGTTACGTAATGATTCCGAAAGCCTTGGCCAGCGCTGGGCCGGTTCCAGCATCGTCCCAGCGAAAGAACGAGACGCCATCCGTGTCCTGAGTAGCCCCGCGACGAAGTCGCCGAGCGCATCGATGGACGCTCTCGAGCGTCACGAGGTCCTTCGATACACCGCTGTTCGTCCCTCACAGCGGCTACTCAGGAACCGGTGGTATCGGTAGCCGGCGACGACTACCCCATTGAAGAGGCGGTGGTGTCGGTACCTGGCGACGACAACCCAACCCAGGAAGCGGTGGGGTGGGGAAACATTCGGAATCAAACACTGATTCCAGAACCCCCGGCCAGCGCCGGGCCGGTTCCCGCATCGTCCCAGCGAAAGGACGCGGCGCCATCCGTGTCCTGAGTAGCCCCGCGACGAAGTCGCCGAGCGTATCGATGGACGCTCTCGAACGTCACGAGGTCCTTCGATACACCGCTGTTCGTCCCTCACAGCGCTACTCAGGAACCGGTGGTATCGGTAGCTGGCGACGACTACCCAACCCAAAGCGCTGGTGTCGGTAGCCGGCGACGACTACCCAGCCCAGGAAGCAGTGGTGTCGGTAGCTGGCGACGACTACCCAACCCAAAGCGGTGGTATCGGTAGCTGGCGACAACTACCCCACTGAAGAAGCGGTGGTGTCGGTGGCATGCGACGGCTACGCTGCGCCCCAGTCATCGGGTCCGCTCGGCCGCCTACTGCCAGAAAAGTTCGTCGACCACCTGATAGGCGAGCCGCATCAGGCGGCGGGTGTCCTCCAGCATCTGCGACGACTGGCGTGGTCCGTAGCCCAGCAGGTCGGCGATGGCAGCCAACTCGCGGAAGTCGGCAGGCAGCGAGTCGCTGGCCCTGCCCCGCACGAGCATCATGGCGTTCCGCAGGCGGCTGATGTGTTCCCAGGCGACCCTGAGGTCGTGGGCCTGGCGGGCCGTGACCAACTCCAGCGACGCGGCGGCTTCCAGCGCGTCCAGCGTTGAGGGCGTCCGCAGCTCCTCATGCTCGTGGGCGTGGCGCAACTGCAGCAGTTGCACTGTCCACTCGATGTCGGAGAGACCCCCCGAGCCCAGTTTGAGGTGGCGCTCCTTCGGCACCCCGCGGGGGATGCGCTCCGCCTCCATGCGCGACTTGAGCCGACGGATGTCGGAGGTCTGCTCCTGTGTCAGCCCGCCATCGGGGTAGCGCAGTCTGTCTGTGGCGACGATGACCATGGCTGCCAGCCTGAGATCCCCGGCGCCCGGCCGCGCCCGCAACATGGCCTGGGCCTCCCATGTCGAGGACCATTTCTCGTAGTACGCGGCGTAGGACGTGACCGTGCGCACCTGCGGGCCACCCTTGCCCTCGGGACGCAGATCGCTATCCAGCACGAGCGTCGGCTCGGGTCCGGGCTTGCCGAGGATGTCCGCGGCACGACGCACCAGCGCGGTCGCCGCCGTCCGGCCCTCGGAGTCGACGTCGTCCGCCACCACGAACATCGCATCGGCGTCGGAGGAGTAACTCATCTCGTTGCCACCCCAGCTGCCGAGCGCGACCACACCCACCGGGGGCGCCTCCACCGTGCGCGCCGCAATGGCCAGGGCGGCGTCGATGGATGCCGACGCCAGGTCCGACAGCGCCATGCCCACGGGAATTACGTCGGCATTGCCGAGCACATCGGCGAGCGCGATGCGGCACAGCTCACGCCGTCGCAGCCCACGCACCGAGGCGATGGCCTTCTCCTCGTCATCGTGCCGATTCGCGGCCTTCATCATGGCGTCGGTGAGGTCCACCGTCGACCGCGGCTCCAGTTCGTCCCGGCTGGCGAGCATCTGCACCATCTCGGGCGCGCGCTTCATCAGGTCCACCACGTACCGGCTCGATGAGGCGACCCGCGCCAGCCGATGCGCCATCCATCCCTCGTCGCGCAGCGTCCGCAGGTACCAGCTGGTGTCGCCCAGCTTCTCTGACAGCTGCCGAAATGCCAGCAGACCAAAATCGGGGTTGGGTCCCTCCGCGAACCACGCCAGCATCACGGGCAGCAACTGCCGCTGGATCGCCGCACGACGACTGGACCCCGTGGTGAGCGCCTGGATGTGGCCCAGAGCGGAGCGGGGATCGCTGAACCCGAGTGCGCGCATCCGGGTCTGAGCCGCCTGCGGCGAGAGCCGCAACCCCTCGGTGGGGATGGTGCTGACCGCTTCCAGGAGGGGCGAGAAGAAGATGCGGCGCTGCAACCGCATCACGCTGCGCGTGCTGGCGCGCCACCGCCGCATCATCTCCTCCGACGTCAGCCCGACGGCGCGGGCCACGTGTGCCACGGCCAATTCGTCGTCGGGCAGGAGGTGTGTGCGACGCAACTGCCGCAACTGCACCCGGTGCTCAAGGACTCTTTGAAGGCGGTACGCCTCCTCCATCTCGGCCCCATCGGTTCGTCCGATGTAGCCCGTTGTCACGAGCGCCCGCAGCGCATCGAAGGTCCCCCTCACACGGAGGCGGTCATCGGCCCGGCCATGGACGAGTTGCAGCAACTGCACGGCGAACTCCGTGTCGCGCAGTCCGCCCTCGCCCAGCTTGATCTCGCGATCCGCCTGGTTCGCGGGGATGAGCGACACCACCCTGGTGCGCATGGCCCGCACTTCCGCGACGAACCCGTCGCGCTCCCCCGCCGCCCACACCAGGGGTGCCACCATGTCGCAGAATTCCTGACCCAACGCGACGTCCCCGGCAGCCGGGCGCGCCTTCAACAACGCCTGGAACTCCCAGTTCTTCGCCCACTTCTCGTAGTAGCTGCGGCATGACGACAGGGTCCGCACCAGCGGACCGGCCTTGCCCTCGGGGCGCAGCGCAGCATCGACCTGCCAGATGGTGCCGTTCCCGGTGTGTGCGGAGCAGATGCGCGCCACCGCTGCCGCCAGCTGCGTACCGACCCGCGTGGCCTCGTCCACGGACGCACCGTCGCCGGGCTCGGTGACATGGATCACGTCCACGTCGGAGAGGTAGTTGAGTTCCTGGGCCCCTGTCTTGCCCATGGTGATGATGGCCAGCCGCGCCATTGCCCAGTCAGGCACTTCAGCCCGGGCGAGTGCCAGTGCGAAGTGCAGGACGGCATCAGCGGCATGCGACAGCTCCAGCGCGACGTCCTCGACCACCGCCATCGGATCGTCCGCCGACAGGTCCCTTGTTGCGATTTCCACGAGAGCAGCGTGGTGTGCACGACGCAGGTCGTCGCTGTCACCTGTGGCAACCCCGTCCACCACCTCGACGCGCTCGCCGTAGAAGGATCGCCACCCGTCGGCGTCACGGACAGGACGCTCGGAACGCAGGGCCTCCACCTCGTCGGGGTTGCGTGCGAGGAACTGTCCGAGCACCGTCGAAGCCCCTGCCACGAGGACGATGCGACGCAACCATCCCCGGTCCCCCGCAACCTCAGCGAGCAACTTCGGCGCCGCCTCCACGAGCCTGGCCACCACATCGAGCGCGCGATCACGGTCAGCCGCGGCGTCGAAGGCCTCGAGGTCAATGGGCACGTCGTCGCCCCCAGCGTCGACCAGGCGCACCCACGTTGCCGCGGCCGTCGCCGGCGCATCGAATCCGCGACGCGCGAAGTCGCCGACCGCCGATCTGACCCTGCTCACAACGTCCACATTAGCGATGGATAGGGTGGTGCCATGTTCAAGCCCACGGACACCGTCATCGCCGCAATGCGGGACCTGTACACCTGCTTGGGCGCCGTCGAGTGCGGACGTGCAGCCACGCTCGGGCGCGAACTCGACGCCGAACTCTGGCGCACCCGACCGGACCTGACCGACGTCCTGCTCTCGACTGCGCAGGCAGCCCGCCAGCACTCCCTCGAGTTGGGCGAGGAGCTGACCGCTGCCGTGTGCCGTGCCGGATGTGCACGCCTCGGCAAGCGCCACCCGGGGGCGAGCATCGAGGTCCGTGTGCCTCCCGTCTCGGCTGTGCAGATCGGTTTCGGCAACGGCCCCCGCCATACCCGTGGGACGCCGCCGAACGTGGTGGAGATGCAGCCGCTGGTCTTCATCGACCTCGCCATCGGGCGCCACGAATGGGACACCAGCCTGCAGGACATCCGTAGTTCCGGTGCCCACGCACACGAGGCGCAGCAGGCGTTCCCCCTCTGGCACCCCTGAGGCATCCGGGGGCACCTGCCACCACAGGACCGGGCATCACAGCACCGTGATGTGGCGCTCCAGCTCCCATGGCGTGACCTGTTGGCGATACACCTCGAACTCCTCCCGCTTGTTGCGCATGAAGTACTCGAAGACGTGTTCCCCCAGTGTCTCCGCCGCCAGCTCACTGTTCTCCATGATGTTCAACGCCTCGTCGAGGCTGCGCGGCAGCGACTGAATACCCAGTGCGCGCCGCTCCCTGGCGGAGAGCCTCCACACTTCGTCCTCCGTCTCCTCCTGGAGCTCGTACTCCCCCTCGATACCCGCCAGCCCTGCGTTCAGCATGAGGGCATAGGCCAGGTACGGGTTCACCGCCGAATCAGGGGCCCGGTACTCGATGCGGGCCGACGAGGTCTTGTTGGGCGCGAACTGCGGAACGCGGATCAGGGCGGACCGGTTCGCCCGTCCCCAACACGCATACGTGGGTGCCTCGCTGGCGCCGGCCAGCCTCTTGTAGGAGTTGACCCACTGGTTGGTTACGGCCGTGACCTCCGGCGCGTGCCGCAACAGGCCGGCGATGAAGTGGCGGGCCGTCCTGCTGAGCCGGTACTCATCGGCACCGTCGTAGAAGGCGTTGGTGTCACCCTCGAAGAGGGACATGTGGGTGTGCATCCCCGAGCCCGCCTCGTTGGAGAACGGCTTGGGCATGAAGGTGGCGTGGATTCCCTGGCTGACTGCCACTTCGCGGATCACCACCCGAAACGTCATGATGTTGTCCGCCATGGTCAGGGCGTCGGCGTAGCGCAGGTCGATCTCGTGCTGCCCCGGAGCCGCCTCGTGGTGGCTGAACTCCACCGAGATGCCCATTTTCTCGAGCATCGTGATGGCGTCGCGCCGGAAGTCGGTCCCATCGCCGAGCGTGGTGTGGTCGAAGTAGCCGCCGTTGTCCAGCGGAATGGGCGGGTTCAGCTGCTTCAGCAGGAAGAACTCGACCTCCGGGTGGATGTAGAACGTGAACCCGAGATTTGCGGCCTTCTGCAGAGCACGCTTGAGGACGTAACGGGGATCGGCGAAGCTCGGGGAGCCATCCGGCAGGTTGATGTCGCAGAACATGCGGGCCGTCCCACGCTCCAGTTGGCGCCACGGCAGCACCTGGAATGTCGACGGGTCCGGCTGCGCCACCATGTCTGACTCGAAGACGCGAGCGAACCCTTCGATGGCCGAGCCGTCGAAACCCACGCCCTCGGAGATGGCCCCCTCCACCTCTGCGGGTGCGATGGCCACCGATTTCAGCGATCCCAACACGTCGGTGAACCACAACCGCACGAAGCGGATGTCGCGTTCCTCCATCGTGCGCAGTACGTACTCGGTCTGCCTGTCCATGCCCCCTAGTGTGCCCGGTACCGAAACCCCATGGGTACATCTCACGGGCGCGAATGCGCCCCCGGGGCCGCCGTGGAGTCGCGGATGTTCAGCTTGGGTGCGATGACCACACGATGCATGGGTCGGCCCGCGTCGCGCAGACGGTCCACCACGAGTCCCATGGCGGCGCGCCCAATGGATGTGCGCGGGGGGCGGACAGCCGTGAGTGCGGGGCTGAACAAGCCTGCGACCTCGTCGTCGTAGGAGATGATCGAGAGGTCACCCGGCACGGAGATGTCCTCCTGTTGGCAGTGCTGGACGATGGCGATCGCCTCCCTGTCGGCATGCACCAGCAACGCCGTGGTGCCCGATGCGAGGCAGTCGTCGACGAGTGTGCCCACTTCGGAGACGCCGTCCCCGGGTAGTGGCCGACGCAGGTCCCGGAAGAAGGAGTCGGGATCCAGTCCGCATTCCCGGACCGCGGCGGCCCAGCCGCGACGGATCTCGTCCCTGTGCGGGCTGCCGGGATTGGTGACCAGTCCCACGCGTTCGTGCCCCTGTGTGACGAGGTCGCGGACTGCCGCCCCTGCCCCACTGTGGTGGTCCGTCGTCACCGATTCGAAGGGCAGAACCGTGGCGGCCATGACGGCCTCGCGTTCCAGGAGGACGAACGGTACGGCCTTCTCATGCAACCACTCGAGCAGGGCGAAAGTTTCCGCGGCGGTGACGTCGGGAGCCAGGAGCAGCGCCTGTGCACCTGCGTCGAGGAGTCGCAGGGCGTGGCTTCGCTGGTCCGTTTCCTCATATGTCGTGCCCCGCAGCATCAGCGTGGCGCCGCGCTCCTCCGCCATGTCCTGGGCTCCCCGGACGACCTCCGGCCAGTAGAAGTCGAGGGACGGCACCAACATCCCTACCCGCATGACCTTCGCCGGCGCCGTCACCACAGTGTCCGCGGACTCGACGAGGACGGCACCGCCGTGCAGCCGGCGCACGACGCCGTCGGCAGCAAGTTTCGCCATGTCGCGACGCAGGGTGACGGGAGCAACGCCCACCAATTCAGCCAGTTCATTGATCCGCAGCATGCCGCGGGCGCGGAGTTCCGCGACGATGCGGTCGCGACGTCCGTCCGGAAGCAAGTGCGTTGTCATGTTGACCAGTTTAGCCACACGACGATCAGATTTGTTACGATGGTGATCACAAGTGATCCATATCGATCAGAGCGGAGGAGCTCGTGGACGATGTAGCCCGCATGGCGCCCGACTGGAACGACCGTCGGACGTGGACCGACTTCGCTGACCACCTTCTCCTGGCCGTGCGACCCCACGCCTCCCCCGAGCACGCTGGGTTCACCTTCCCCGGAGCACCGGGGCTCCTCGGAGCACGCGTCGATGCACTGGAGGCGTTCTCACGCACTTTTCTCCTGGCTGCTTTCCGCCTCTCCGGTGACAACGGCCACGATCCGCTCGACATGGCGCAGTGGTACGCACACGGCATCGCGACCGGCACCGACCCCCGCTCCCCCGAACGCTGGCCCCGTCCCGACGAGAAGCCCCAGGCCAAGGTGGAGGCCGCCTCGCTGGCCATCGGGCTGGACATGACGCGCCCCTGGATCTGGGACCGCATGGAACCGGCAGTGCAGGACCGCGTCGTGGCGTACCTCTCCACCGTTGTGGGCGACCGAACCTACTGGCGCAACAACTGGGTGTGGTTCCGGATTGTCGTCCAGACCTTCCTTCGCTCCGTGGGTGCGCACCACAGCCTCGATGACATCGCCGAGGACCTCGCCACCCACGACACCTTCGTCCGCGAGGACGGCTGGCTGACGGATGGGCAGGGCCGGAACTTCGATCACTACGTCGGATGGGCCCTGCACCTCTACCCGACCCTGTGGTCGCGGATGCAGGGTGCACAGGACCTCGCGGCCAGCCGAATCCAGGGCGACCGCGCCTCCCTGCAGCGCTACCTTGACGACTCCATCCGCCTCATCGGTGGCGATGGTTCCCCCTTGATCCAGGGTCGCAGCCTCACCTACCGCTTCGCCGCCGCCGCCCCCTTCTGGGTGGGCGCCATGGCTGGCATCGACAGCCCGACGCCCGGCCAGCTCCGCACTGCCGCGTCACGCATCGTGGGCCACTTCGTCGACACCGACACCGCCGCGGATCCCGGTGTCCTGGGGATCGGATGGAAGCGACCCTGGCCCCAGCTCGCACAGTTCTACACCGGCCCCGGATCGCCCTACTGGGCCGTCAAGGGGCTCCTCGGCGTCGCACTTCCCGGCACCCACCCCGTCTGGACCGATCGGGCCGAGAACCTGCCGCTCGACACCGCCGACCAGTTGCGCGCTGTTCGCGCCCCGGGATGGCTCATCCAGGGAACCCGTGAGGACGGGCTGGTGCGCGTGATCAACCACGGCACCGACCATTCCGTTGAAGCCTCCCTCGCCGCCGACAGCCCTTTCTACGCCCGCATGGGCTACTCCACCGCCACCTCGCCACTGCTCGACGACGACAGCTGGGCCAACCCGTTGGACAACACCGTCGTCGTCCTGGACGCCAACCTCCGCGCCAGCCACCGCACAGGGATGCGCCCTCTCGAATGCCGCGTCCTCCACACACCTGAGGGTGACGTCGGTGTGGCCTCGTCGCTCGTGACGACACACTGGGTGAACGCCCGCCCGCCAGCCCAGCAGGAGGCGACCGGCTGGCCGGGCACACCCACCGAAGCCGGTGAACTGTGGACGGTGTCCATGGTCCGGGGCCCGTGGGAGATCCGGCTCGCCCAGCTGCGCGACCCCGCCCCCATGGCGCGACACCTGCGGTTCGGCGGTTGGCCGCTGTCCACCGACGGCGCCAGCGACGTCCTGACCGACAACGGCAGCAGCTCGGCCGGTGAGCGTCTGACCACGCGGATGACAGCCCTCACCCCGGGCGGGAGGACAGGCCTGGACCGACGCGCCGACGCCACCCCGCTCAGTGATGTCACCACCACCCCGTTCATCACCTTCCCTGCGACAGCGAATCAGTGGCACGCCACACTGGTGGAGCTCGGCGTGGGCACCATGGTGGGTGAGACGCTCATCACAACGACATCGGCGGACCACGACACCATCTTCACCGTCACATGGCCGGACGGTGCATCCACGCGCATCCGGCAGTCCCACCCCTGGAAAGGCCACTCGATGCCCACCTCTCCCGCAGTCGACAGCGCGCTGACGACACTGCAGCAGCTCGACGACCAGTTCGGGACCCGCTACCCCGACGACGTCACAGTCGACGGTGTCTACCCACTGCGGGAGGCCCAGTTCGGTGAGCCGGAGGGCGGCAACACCGAATGGACCACCGGCTTCGTCCCCGGCATGTTCTGGGTTGCGGGCGATCTCACGGGTGACGAGAAGTGGTACGACGCAGGCCGTCGCCACCTGCCGAGCTTCATCGACCGCATCGATCGCCTGGTGCACGTGAACCACCACGACGTCGGCTTCCTCTACTCCCTGTCCTGCGTGCCTGCGTGGCGCCACGACAAGGATGAGCGGGCGCGCGATGCAGCGCTGGCCGCCGCGGACCAGTTGATGCACCGCGTCCTCCCGAAGGTCGGCATCATCCAGTCCTGGGGCGAGCTCGACGATCCGGCACAGGCAGGACGCGCCATCATCGACAGCCTCATGAACATGCCGCTGCTGTACTGGGCCACCGAGGTGACCGGTGACAAGGGATACGCCGAAGCTGCCCGACGCCACGCCACTCTGCTTGGCACCTCCATCGTCCGCGACGATGACACCACCCACCACACGTTCCACTGGGATCCGGAGACCGGCATCCCGCTGCACGGGACCACCGCCCAGGGCCACTCCGACACCTCAACGTGGGCGCGCGGTCAGGCGTGGGGCATCTACGGCTTCACCCTGAACCACCTCCACACCGGGGATCCGGAACTGCTGGCCGTGGCGGAGCGCTGCGCCCGACGCTTCCTCGACCTCCTGCCGGATGACAACGTGCCGTTCTGGGACATGATCTTCACAGACGGCAGCGACGAGCCACGCGACAGCTCCGCCGGTGCCATCGCCGTGTGCGGCCTCAACGACCTTGCGGCGATCACCGGCACGACGGCGTACCAGGAGGCTGCCGACAACATCCTGGACTCGCTCGAGGCCAACTACGCCACAACGGCCCAGGGCCCCGAGAACTGCCTCCTCCTGCACGGCGTTTATGCCAAACACGGGGGCCGCGGCATCGATGAGGGCAACCTCTGGGGCGATTACTACTACATGGAGGCGCTCCAGCGTCGCCATGACCCGTCCTGGTTGTCCTACTCCCACCCCACATCCGGGGGGCGAGCCACCCGGAATCCCCCCAACGCCTGACATCCCGGGAGCAAGCCCCCCGAACTTCCCCACACCCTGACGCACGGCGGCTCCCCGCATGAACACAGGGGGCCTCCGCCCCGGACTCACGCACAGAACATGCAGTCTCGAAACCCGGTTCGACTGAAAGGAAAATGCATGATCCTCGAAGACTTCTCCCTTGAAGGCAAGGTGGCGCTTGTCACCGGCGCCACACGCGGGCTTGGCCAGGCCATGGCCATCGCCCTCGCGGAGGCCGGTGCCGACGTCGCGCTGGTGGGCAGCTCGAAGCCCGCCCAGGCCACGGCTGACAAGATCCACGCGCTCGGCCGCAGGACGCTGCTCCTGACCTCGGACCTGTCGAAGGCCTCCGTCGCCGACCTGGGGAAGTTGGTGGATGACGTCGTCGCCGAGTTCGGCCACATCGACATTCTCATCAACAACGCCGGCATCATCCGACGCACCCCCGCCATGGACTTCTCGGAGACCGACTGGGACGACGTGATCCAGGTCAACCAGAAGGCTGTGTTCTTCCTCGCACAGGCTGCAGCGAAGGCCATGTTGGCCGGCGGCACGGGCGGCAAGATCATCAACACCGCCTCCCTCCTGAGCTACCAGGGCGGCATCAACGTTCCTTCCTACACGGCCAGCAAGAGCGCCGTCGCCGGCCTCACCCACGCCATGGCCAATGAGTGGGCCAGCCAGGGCATCAACGTGAACGCCATCGTTCCCGGCTACTTCGCCACCGACAACACTGCCCAGTTGCGCGCCGACGAGGGCCGCTCGAACTCCATCCTGGAGCGCATCCCCGCAGGCCGGTGGGGAGATTCGAGCGACCTGGCGGGTGCTGCCGTGTTCCTCGCCTCCAACGCCTCCGCCTACGTCCACGGCACACTGCTGGCCGTCGACGGCGGCTGGCTCGGCCGCTGATCCACCCACACGGGGGCAAGCCCCCGTGACCCCCCAACTTCACATCGTCCTCGAATACCGAGCACGGAGGCTCCGCCCCCCGTGTCCCCCGACGGAACTTCAGACAGCTTCCGTCCGATAGAACCGCAGTTCTGCACCGCGCAGAACATTTTCACAAGGAGTACCAAAAATGGAAAACCGTTACGCCAGCGCACCGGAGCACGTTGCAGGAATGGGCACGGCGGAGCTGCGCAAGCGCTTCCTCGTCGAAGACCTCTTCGTCGACGGCGAGATGAAGTTCGTCTACAGCCACTTCGACCGCATCATCATGGCTGGTGCCGTGCCCGCAGGCGGCACCCTCTCCATGCCGACGCCTGAAGCGCTCCACACCGAGCACTTCTTCGACCGTCGCGAAGCCGGCATCATCAACATCGGCGAGGACGCCACGATCACCGTCGACGGCACGGAGTACATGGTCCCCCGCAAGGGCCTGCTCTACGTCGGCCGCGGCGCCAAGGACGTCACCTTCGACGCACCGGGACGCTTCTACCTGTACAGCGCCCCCGCGCACACCGAGTACCCGACCACGCTGGTGGGCCCGGAGGACGGCAACGTGAAGGACCTCGGCGCCCCCGAGACCTCCAACGAACGCAAGCTGCGCCAGCTGCTGTTCAATGGTGACGTCAAGAGCTGCCAGGTCATGATGGGTGTCACCACCCTGTCCCCGGGCAGCATGTGGAACACCATGCCGGCCCACACGCATGACCGTCGCATGGAGTCCTACCTCTACTTCGAGGTGGCCGACGACGCACGCGTGCTTCACCTGATGGGCGAGCCCACCGAGACCCGCCACCTCATCGTCGGCAACGAGCAGGGTGTCATCTCGCCCAGCTGGTCCATCCATTCGGGTGTGGGCACCCAGTCGTACTCATTCATCTGGGCGATGGCTGGCGAGAACCAGGCGTTCGACGACATGGACTCCGCCCCGATCGCCGGGATGCTCTGAGATGACCGGTGACCTGCTCGAACAGTTCGCTTCCCATCGGCTCGTGCCCGTGGTCGTCCTCGACGACGCCGGTGACGCTGCCGGTCTGGCCGAAGCCCTCGTCGCCGGCGGTCTGCCGGTGGCGGAGGTAACCTTCCGCACCCCAGCAGCGGCCGAGGCAATCGCCGTGATGGCCAAGCGCGGCGACATGCTCGTCGGCGCCGGCACGGTGCTGACAATCCAGCAGGTCGACGAGGCGGTTGAGGCCGGGGCGAGCTACATCGTCTCCCCCGGCCTCAGCAGGGCCGTTGTGCGGCGTTGCCAGAAAGTTGGCATCCCGGTGCTGCCCGGTGCGGTCACCGCTACGGAAATCACCCGGGCCCTGGAGCTCGGGCTCAGCACCGTCAAGTTCTTCCCGGCCGAGACCTCCGGCGGTGCAGCTGCCATCAAGGCGTTGTCCGCACCTTTCGGCGGAGTGAAGTTTGTTCCGACTGGGGGCATCGGCCCCAAGAACATCGCCGAGTACCTCGCCCTGGACTGCGTCAGCGCCATCGGTGGGTCCTGGATGGTTCCGAAGGACAAGGTTCGCGCACATCACTTCGATGACATCGCCCAGCTCACGCGCGACGCAGTCGCGCTCATCCATTCCGCCAAGAAGGACTGACGCATGTTGAAGCTCCGTCCCGCAGACGAGTGCACGTTCGACGCGGTATCCCTGGGCGAGGTGATGCTGCGGCTGGATCCCGGTGATGGCCGCATCCGCACCACACGCACCTTCGCCGTGTCCGAGGGTGGTGGCGAGTACAACGTTGCCCGCGGCCTGCGTCGCTGCTTCGGACTGCGCACCGCGGTGGCCACCGCGTTCGTCGACAATGCCGTGGGCCGACTCGCCGAGGACTTCATCCTCACCGGCGGGGTCGACACCAGCCTCATCCAGTGGACGGACTTCGACGGCGTCGGCACGCAGGCCCGCAACGGCCTCAACTTCACTGAGCGCGGTTTCGGAGTCCGCGGAGCTCTGGGTGTCTCCGACCGGGGCCACACAGCCGTCAGCCGGATGAAGCCGGGAGACATCGATTTCGATGACCTCTTCGGCCGCCAGGGCGTGCGCTGGTTCCATACGGGCGGCATCTACGCGGCCCTGTCGGAGTCCACCGCCGAGGTTGTGCTGGAGGCCGTCACCGCCGCCCACCGTCACGGCACCATCGTTTCCTACGACCTGAACTACCGGCCCAGCCTCTGGAAGAGCATCGGTGGCAAGGCCAAGGCACAGGAGGTGAACAGGGAGATCGCGAAGCACATCGACGTCATGATCGGCAACGAGGAGGACTTCACCGCTTCCCTCGGCCTCGAGATCGAGGGCACCGACGAGAACCTCACCGAGTTGCAGACCGAGCACTTCGCGAACATGATCGCCCGTGCCGTGGAGACCTTCCCCAACTTCCAGGTGGTGGGAACCACGATGCGCAGCGTGAAGTCCGCCACCCTCAACGGTTGGGGAGCCATCGCGTGGTCGAAGGACACCGGCGTGGTGGAGTCGATCCATCGCCCCGACCTGGAGATCTTCGACCGCGTCGGCGGCGGAGACTCCTTCGCCTCGGGGCTGGTCTACGGCCTGATGACCGGCGAAAGCCTGCAGACAGCCGTGGACTACGGCGCCGCCCACGGCGCCCTGGCCATGACCACCCCCGGCGACACGTCCATGGTGACGCGCGAGGAAGTCGTGAAGCTGGCCTCCGGTGGAGGCGCCCGCGTCGACCGCTGACACCAGATCCGAGGAGCCGCGTTCCGGGGAACATCCCCGGACGCGGCTTTTCCGGTTCGGGTCCGGGCATCCCATTGGCCATAATGGTGGGCATGGCACAACCCGGTTGGTACCCAGATCCCAGCGGATCAGGGACCCCGCGCTACTGGGACGGCACAGCATGGTCCCCCCTCCCCGACGCTGACTTCGGCCCCGGAGGTCCCGCGGGTGGCAACGGTCGCAGGTCGCTGATGGGCCTTGGAATAGGTCTGGTCGCGATCCTGCTGGTGGTGGCTGTGATGGTGTGGCAGCCGTGGCGCACCGGGCAGTGGGCCTCACCCGAGGACACCAACTCCGCCAAACCCACGGGCAGCCAGTGGAACGAACTGGAACCCACCGAGACGCCGAGCTCCCCCCAACCCACCGATGGGGACGGGCGCCCCGTCGCGTGCCCCTACATCGACGCACCTGAGGGGCAGCAACAGGGCGGCTGGTATATCTCAGGTGGCCTCGGATTCAAGGGCGTCCGGGGGTGGGAGGAGGAGGAAGGCGGCTGGACCATCGACTTCGCCTCGCAGCGCTCCGGTCAGCAGGACCGTGTGAAGGCCGGGTGGGTGTCCATCACCGCCATCGGGCAGATTGCGAAGAAGGATTTCAGCTCCGACCCACGCGCCGCCGCCAGCCAGGTGAGCGACTGCCTCTCGTCGTCGTTCTTCTACCACACGCTCGACCACCGGGAGCGGATCGAGGACGCGGCCTTCACCACCTCCGACGGCGTCGGCGGTTGGATCATCCGCGAGAACTACTGGAACGTCCCCGACCAACCCGTCAGTGGCGACGAGGTTGTGGTGCTGGCACTGGACACCGGGGACGACAACAACCTGACCCTGTTCCACTCGCAGGCACCCATCGAGGACCAACGACGCAAGGACAAGGTGGCCAAGGCCCTTGGCACGCTGTCCCGGCGCTGATCTGCCCGGGCGGGAATGGTGCCGTCACCGACCCCGATCATGCATCACGGTCCCCTGACGATCGTCGTCGACACGGTCTCCGGGCGCGATGCTGGTATCCGACGATCGGCAACACGGTCGTCCTGACCGGCCAGCCCACGCGTCGCGGCGTTGACCCCGCCCTCCACATCCCGCAACCGATCGGTGATGCTGTTGAGCATCCTCGCGGGTTCCACCGTGTGCAGCCCGTGGGGACCGACATCGCTGACGGGCAGGCGCGCGTGGATGAGTTGGCGGTAGACATCTTCATAGCCAGCGGCCATCACGGACAGGTCGAATCGTTGCAAAACGTGCTCCCTGCACGCCTTGGCGTCGATCTGATCCGCCGCATCGACGGCTGCGGCGATGACGTTCACGTTCGCATCAGCACCAACGATGATGCCCGTCTCGCCGTGGACAACGACCTCGGGCACACTTCCCCGCCGCGTCGCCACCACCGGCGTCCCGCACGCCATGGCCTCGATCATGACCATGCCGAAGGGCTCATCCCACTGGATCGGGAAGACGAGCGAGCGCGCACCGGCGAACAGTTCCCTCTTGGTGGTGGCATCAGCCTCCCCGACGTATTCCACGCCACGCCCGAGGCGCGGCCGGACGTGCGCGTCGAAGAATGCATGCTCTGCTGGTTCATTGAGCTTCCCTGCCAGCACTATGCGCCGTCCCGCGGCGCGCGCAACATCGATGGCCAGCCCCGGTGCCTTGTCCGGCGTGAAGCGGCCCATCCACAACACGTAGTCGTCCTTCTGCTCACGAAAGGGGAAGGATGACACGTCGATGGCGTTGTGCACGGTGGCACACCAGTTGATCCGCGGATTGGCGCGTTGTTGGGCATCCGAGATGGCCACCACCGACACGGAGCGCCCGAGCAGTTCGTGGTACCGGCCGTTCTCCCCGGCAACCGGTCCGTGCATGGTCACCACCGTGGGAACCTTTCGGCCGCCCGCCAACAGCGGGCCGCACAAGGTGTTGTCATGCACGATGTCCACTCCAGCCGACTCCAGCACGCTGTGGGCATGGGCTGCCGACAATGCCTCGGGCACCGGCTCGCCCAGCCGAGCGGTGGGTGGGATGTCATAGACAGCGTGGAACTCCTGGGCCGCCGTGCCGTTGCGACCCGCACCGACGAGAACCACCTCGTGGCCCAGCTCCACCAGCTTGTCAACGAGGGTTGCGACGACTGCTTCGGTGCCCCCATAGGCGACCGGGGGAAGCGCGAACCAGGGCGGCGCCACCATCCCGATGCGTAGCCGCTCCGCCCCCTTGCTCATCAACGGACTCCATCGGGCACCTTCTGCAGCCACCCTGTCCTGGATGTGGGACATGGGACACCTCACTTCAACGTCGGACCAAGCACCGGTCCACAGCGTGCCTGCTGCTCACTTTCGAACC
>JBBSRQ010000032.1:0-22942 GCA_038242845.1 Propionibacteriales bacterium
ACGGGACAGACCCGTGACGAGCATGACAGGCCGTTTCCGGACTCAGTCCTCGCGCTTGAAGGACATGGTCGCGGCGTGGGCGCCGGACTCCGACGGCCAGCGTGACGTGACGGCCTTGAGGCGGGTGTAGAACTTCACGCCCTCGGGGCCGTGGATGTGGGTGTCGCCCATGAGCGAGCCCTTCCAGCCGCCGAAGGAGTAGTACGCCACGGGCGTCGGGATGGGAACGTTGATGCCCACCATGCCCGCCTCCACGTCGAGTTGGAAGGCGCGGGCCATGCCGCCATCGTTGGTGAAGATCGCCGCACCATTGCCGAACTCGGAGGCGTTGACGATCTCGATGGCCTCGGCGTAGGTGTCGGCGTGCACGATGGTCAGGACCGGCCCAAACACCTCCTGGGTGTAGACGGGGGCGTCGAGGGCGACGTCGTCAAGGATGGTGGGGCCGAGCCAGTAACCATCAGCGTGACCGTCGACGGTGAGGCCGCGACCGTCCATGACCACGGAAGCACCGCGCTGCTCAGCGTCGTCGATGAGGCCGACGATGCGCTCCTTGGCGGCGCTTGAGATGACGGGGCCCATCTGAACACCTTCGTCGAGCCCGTTGCCCACCTTGATGTTCACGGCGTGCTCCTTGACGAGCTCGGCCAACTTCGGGCCGACCCCACCCACTGCCACCACCACGGGTAGCGCCATGCAGCGCTCCCCCGCTGCGCCGAACGCGGCAGCGGAGATGTGCTGGGCGGCGAACGCGAGGTCGCAGTCCGGCATCACGATGGCGTGGTTGTTGGCGCCACCGAGAGCCTGGACGCGCTTGCCGTTGGCGATGCCCTTCTGCTGCACGATGCGGGCCACGGGGGTGGATCCGACGAAGGAGATGGCGTCGACGCCGGGGTGCTCGATGAGGGCGGTGACCACGTCAACGTCACCGGCCACCACGTTGAACACGCCGTCGGGGAGGCCTGCCTCCTTGTAGAGCCGCGCGATGAGGAGCGACGCCGTGGGCGTCGGTGTGGCGGGCTTCAGGATGAAGGCGTTGCCGGTGGCGACGGCCACCGGGTGCATCCACATGGGCACCATGACGGGGAAGTTGAACGGGCAGACGCCGGCCACCACACCCACGGGCTGGCGGATGGAGTGGATGTCGACGCCGCTGGAAACGTCGAAGGAGTGCTCACCCTTCAGTGCGGCGTTGATGCCGCACGCGAAGTCGAGGGTTTCGCGGCCGCGCTGGATCTCACCGAGGGCGTCGTTGTAGTCCTTGCCATGCTCGGCGACGATCGCCTTGGCGATCTCGTCGGAGTGCGCCAGCACGAGCTCGCGCATCTTGAACATGATGGCGATCCGCTTGGCCAGCGACGTCTTCGCCCAGCCCTTCTGCGCCCGGCGCGCCACCTGCACGGCATGGTCGACGTCAGCCTTGCTGGCCGCGAGCAGTTCGCCCTCGACCTTGCCCGTTGCAGGGTTCTCCACGTCGATCCTGTGCGTGGGGGTGCCTTCGTAGGGGGCTCCGTCGATCCAGTGGGTGATGGTGGTCGTCATGCTGTCCAGCCTTTCAGTCGCGGGTTTTGCAGGCGTTCTCGGTCATGCATTCCGCACATCGCAGAGGCCAGCGCCCTCATGGCGCAACCACACAACCTATGTTTGTTCATACATTATCCCGGGAAACGGCCACTGGCAAGTGGCATGATTCATAGGGATGAGCCCACGCTTCCCTCATGCTTGACAGTACAAATGGCCCTCAGTAGCGTTCGTGGGTGAGCTCCACACTTGCAGAGAGGCACCGATGAACGACTCCGTACAACCACACTCCCTGGCTCTGCTGGGCATCGGCCGCATCGGCGTCATGCATGCTCGTATCCTCGCGGCCCACCCACTGGTCGAGCGGCTCGTGCTCGCCGACGTGGACCCCCAGCGTGCCACGCAGACCGCTGCGGAACTGGGCTGCGAAAGTGCTCTCGTGGAGGTGGTGCTGGATCCGGAGAACCCCCTTGCCCTGGATGGCCTCGTCATCGCCACCGGCACCGACACCCATGCGGACCTGCTCATCTCGGCCGCCTCGATCGGCCTGCCCACCTACTGCGAGAAGCCCATCGCGCTCGACCTGGAGCAGGCGCTGACCGCCCAGCGGGCATTGGAGGAGGCACGGCTGCCCCACCACATCGGCTTCCAGCGACGATTCGACGTGGGCTACACGCGTGCCAAGCACCTCCTTGAGTCAGGCGAACTCGGAGAGCTGCGCCGCTTCCACGCCCTCACCTGCGACCCCAAGCCCCCGGCAGACCGGTTCATCCCCGGCTCCGGCGGCGTCTTCCTGGACTGCAACGTCCACGATTTCGACATCCTGCGCTGGGTCACGGGCCGCGAGGTGGTGGAGGTGTACGCCACCGGATCCGCACGCGGTTCCAAGGCGTTCGCCGAGAACAACGACTTCTCCGACTCCGTGGCCGTCCTCACCTTCGACGACGGCACAGTCGGCAGCGTCCACTCCTCGCGTTACAACGGGCAGGGCTACGAGGTACGCCTCGACCTCATGGGCACCGACGGCTCCGCCAACGTCGGGCTGGACAACAGGGTGCCATTCCGCTCAGTGGAGGACGGCGTCGAGTTCCCCCCGGAGGCGCCCTGGGATGACTTCATCGCGCGGTTCCTGCCCTGCTACGAGAGGGAACTGGACCACTTCCTGCGCAATACCATGGTGGGCCTGCCCAGCGCCTGCACCGCCGGGGACGCCGTCGAAGCCTTGAAGATCGCGCTGGCCTGCAACAAGTCTCGCGACGAGCACCGCCCCGTCAAGGTCTCCGAGATCAACTGAGTTCCGCTCGCGCGGCGGGCGGAGCACGACAACGCTCCCCGTGGTGGCGACTGGATCAACCAGTCCCCACCGCGGGAAGCGTTGTCGTGAGCGACGGGTTGTCCGTCGGTTCACGGAACCGTCAGAGAATTTCCTGGACGTCCGCGTCGTTCATGTTCTCGGGGGTGACCCACACGGACTCGGAGACGATATTGGTTTCCGCCGGCATGGTGCCCTTCGACGCGTCGACGAGCATCTCCACGGTCTTGTAGCCCATCCCGAACGGGTTTTGGACGACGACGCCGAAGATCTTCGACTCCTCCAGGAGCGTCAGCACGTCGGGCGAGGCGTCGATGCCGATGACCGTGGTTTTCATGGACTTGGCAGCCACTTCATCGGCGATGGCGATGACGGAGTCGTCGTCGGTGCCGAAGAAGCCCACCAGGTCGGGGTGCGCCTGCAGGATGCCCTGGGCCTTGTCACGGGACTTGGCCGGGTCGGACTCGCCGTTCTGGACGTCGACCACTTCCATGTCAGGGGCGTTCTCCTTGAGCCAGTCGCGGAAACCATCGCGACGCTCACCGGCGGTACCCACCTCGCCGTGGGCGATGATGGCCACCTTGCCCTTGCCGCCGGCGGCCTCCGCCAACTTCTCGGCGGCCTCCGCCCCCATGCCAGCGTTGTCGGAGGCGATGGTGGTCAGCGGCACATCAGAGCCACCGAGCGGGGTGTCGAAGATGATGACGGGGATGTCAGCGGCCTTGGCATTGTCCAGAAGCCGCGGGGCACCGTCCTGGGCGCCGTCCTGCGGCGCGAAGCCGATACCGATGGGCTTGTCGTTGATGGCAGATTCCAACTGGTTGAGTTGCTTGTCACCCTCGGACTCGGTGTCGGGGCCATTGAAGACCACCTCGACGCCCAACTCTTTGCCGGCCGCCATGGCCCCTTCCTTGACCTTGCTCCAGTATTCGGAGGCGTTGGCCTTCGCGACGAGGGTTACGCGGCCACCGCCCCCGTTGCTGGGGCTCTCGCCGTCGGTGGTGCTGTCGTCGGGGCTGCAGGCGGCGAGGCCACTTACGGCCAGGGCTGCGCCGAGTGCTGCGGCGATCATCTTCTTCACGGTGTTGTCTCCTTGGTGTGGGGTGTTCTGCGATGGGTGACGTGGGGGTGGTGCGGTGGGGAGCGAACTCACTCTTCCTTGCCTCCTCGTCGCACGATGTCGACGAAGACGGCGAGCAGGACGACTGCTCCCAGGACGACCTTCTGCCACTGGTCCTGAACGCCCATGACGGTCAGGCCGTTGAAGATGGTCTGGATGGTGACAGCGCCGATCACCGCGCCGAAGATGGAGGCACGGCCGCCGCGGAGCGACGTCCCACCGATGACGGCCGCGGCGATGGCGTACATCTCGTAGCCCTGACCCAGCGTGGGCTGCGCGGCCGAGAGTCGCGATGACATCAAGATGCCGGAGATGCCCGTGAAAGTACCGCCGATGACGTAGGCGAGCATCTTCCAGCGGCGCGTGTTGACGCCGGAGATGCGGGTGGCCTCCTCGTTGGAGCCAATGGCCAGCGAGTAGCGGCCCACGGCGGTCTTGTTCATGAGGACACCGGCGACGATGGCGAGCCCGATGAGGATCAGCACGGCGTTCGGAACCCCGGGGATGAGTTGCCCGATGGCGATCTGATCGTAGCCCTCGACGCTGCGCAGCGAGATCGTCTTGCCATCAGCCAGCACCAGTGCGGTGCCCCACGCGACCATCATCATCGCCAGCGTCGCGATCATGGGCTGCATCCTTACGTACGACACGAGGAAGCCGTTGATGGCGCCGAGCAGTGCCCCCGCGAACAGGGCCCCGAGGATGCCGATCCAGATGGGGAGTCCGAGGCCCCCCGTCTGGGCGATGAGCAGGGCAGCGAAGACCGAGGTGGCCGCCATGCCGAACCCGGGCGTCAGGTCGATGCCGCCCGTGGCGATGACGAACGACAGGCCCAGCGCCTGGATGCCCGTTACCACGGAGGCGAGCAGCAGAGAGGAGATGTTGCCCCAGTTGGCAAAATTCGAGTTCATCACGGAGAAGAACACGACCAGCATGATGAGGACCAGCACCACCATGCCCTGCTGGATGAAGGCCTTGTAGCGATCCGGGATGGCGCCGAAGCGGGCGCGCTTGCCGGTGATCGTCGCGGTTTCAGTGGTCGTCGTCATTGTCGGCCTCGCTCGTGTTCTCGGTCTCGTGGAACTGGGTGGCCAGTTCCATGATCTTTTCCTGGGTTGCCTCCGCATTGGAGAGGAAGCCGGTAATCTGGCCGTTGCACATCACTGCGATACGGTCCGACATGCGCAGGATCTCCTCCATCTCGGAGGAGATCATGATGATGGATTTGCCCTGGGTGGTGAGCTCGTCGAGCAGGTCGTAGATCTCCTGCTTGGCGCCGACGTCGATACCACGCGTGGGCTCGTCGAAGATGAGGATGTCGCAGTCGCGCTCCAGCCACTTGGCCAGAACCACTTTCTGCTGGTTCCCGCCGGAGAGGTTCCGAATCTTCTGCCGCACCGATGGCGTCTTGGTGGACAGGGCCTTCGCCCACTTCCCGGCGGCATCTCGCATCGCCTTGTCCTGCAGGATCCCCAGCTTCGTGTAGGAGCCGATGGAGGCCAGCACCGTGTTGGCGGTGACGTCCTGCCCGAGGATGAGTCCATACTTCTTGCGATCCTCGGAGAGGTAGCCGATCCCGAGCTGCACCGCATCCTTGGGATGGTTGATGCTGACCTCGGAGCCCTTGTAACGGATGACACCCGAGGACCTGGGGTCCGCACCGATCAGCGCGCGGGCCGTCTCCGTGCGGCCGGCCCCCATGAGGCCGGCAAAGCCGAGGATCTCACCCTTCTCGAGCGTGAAGTTCACATTTGTGAGGAGGTCGGACGTCGAGAGGTTCTCCACCTCGAGGATCGGCTCGGTCTCGGCCCGCGGCTCCGGGCGGACGTTGGAGACGATCTCCCGGCCCACCATCATGTGGATGATCTCGGGAATGGTGACCTCGTTGCCGGGTCGGGTGGCGACGAGTTCACCGTCGCGCAGCACGGTGACCTGGGTGGCCAGCCTGCGAATCTCCTCCATGCGGTGGGAGATGTAGACCACTGCGGTCTCGGGGGTGACGAAGTCATCAACGATCCGGAAGAGCGTGTCCACCTCGGAGTCGGTGAGGGCCGCGGTGGGCTCGTCCATGACGAGGATGGACGAGTTGAACGACAGCGCCTTGGCGATCTCCAGCAGCTGCTGTGCGGCGACGGTGAGCTGGGCGACACGGACCTTCGGATCAATCTTCACTCCGAGCCGGTCCAGCAGTTCAGCGGCGTTGCGGTTCAGTGCAGCGTCGTCGTTGATGAGGCCACCGAAGCGCTTCGGTTCGCGGCCGATGAAGATGTTCTGGGCGACGGTCAGGTGGTTCATCAGGAAGAACTCCTGGTGGATCACGCTGATACCGGCCTGGTGGGCTGACAGCGGCGTGGGAAGGGCGAGCTTCTCGCCACGGAGCAGGAGCTCGCCCTCGTCGGGCTGGTAGATGCCCGAGAGGATTTTCATCAGAGTGGATTTTCCGGCACCGTTTTCTCCCACAAGGGCGTGGACCTCGCCGGCCCGCAGTGTGAAGTCAACGTCGTGGAGCGCTCGCACCCCCGGGAAGAACTTGCTGATGCCGCGAGCCTCAAGCAGCACCTCGCCGCCGTAGATGACCGTGCCGGCAGTGGCACTGGGTTGCGTCATCCTCAGCCTCCTTGCTGTGAGTTGTCTTGCCATGGGTTGTCTCGGTTCCGGGCGCAAGCCCCTTGGGGACCGCGCCACCAAGCATCTGTGATTGGTGTTGCTGTGCCATATTCGCAATAGGCACGCAGTTTGTCAAGACTTTGTTAGGTCAAAGTTTCGCTTCGATGCGTGCTGGTATCAGGCCCCCGATGCACGAGCGACGCGGAGCCGGTCGTGGAGCACCGATTCGCAGAGGCGCATGCCGCCCTACATGCAACCTTGGTTGTCAGGACATGGGACCAGCGGCACGGATTCCGCCCCGCGCCCACACCTCAGGCCAGCGCCTTCAACGCCTCCAGCGAGGCCGTGGCGTTGGCAACGGGCCCGCCATTGGCCGGCGGCTCCTCGTCCAGCATGATGTCCTGCTCCAGCACCCAATAACCGTCAAAATCAGCGGCGTCGAGCAACCCGACGATGGTGGAGAAGTCGATGTCGCCCTGTCCAATGGGGGTGAACATGCCGGCCTTGATGCCCTGGCTCCACGTGATGTCGCCGGGAAGCAGTTGGTCGGTGATCTCCTTGCGGATGTCCTTGGCGTGGACGATGTCCACACGGTCGGCATACGTGCGCACCAGCTCCACGGCGTCCGCGCCACCGCAGGCAAGGTGCCCCGTGTCGAGGCAGAGACCCACGGTGGAGTTGTTGAGGACGCGCTCCACCTCGTCGACGTTCTGCACCATCGTTCCCCAGTGAGGATGGATGCAGGCCGTGACGCCCCTGGCCGCACACACCTCACGGATGCGGGACAGGTTGGAGAACAAGGTCTGCCAGCCGGCCTCGTCCAGAACCGGACGGTCGTCGTAGCCATCACGGCCGGAATCAGCAGCCAGCACGAGGAACTCGCCGCCCGCCACCTCGAACGCGCGCAGCTCCGCCTCGACCTGCGGGATCGGGTCGAAGTCCGGGTCGTGCATGACCGCCAGGAAGAACGAGCCCACCGGCTTGAGGCCGAACTCGCCCACCACAATGGCGCGCTCCTCAGCGTCGACAGGGAGCCAACCCTGAGGGCCGAACTCCGTGGCCGTGAGGCCAATCCGCTGCATCTCGGACAGGACGCGATCAGGTGCCATTTGATAACCCCAGTCGGGCACCTCACACACTCCCCAACTGATGGGCGCTCCAGCAATCTTCATGTCTGCTCCAAAAGGTCTCGTCGCCGGTGACTTGTGCCACCGAGGCTAGCAGCGACCCTATGTGCTAGCAAAGCACGGTCATCCTGGGCCCGACCCGTTGGCCCACGCTCGTCGGCGCCACTGTTCTTGTGTGGACATATGGCATGATGACCATGCCCTGAATGCCAACGCTGGCTGCCGGGACCACAGGACCCCAGAAGGAGAAACACATGACCCGCATCGCCATCATCGGGGCCGGCCGCATCGGTCAGGTCCACGCCCGCGCCGTCCAGGCGCACCCGCAGGCCGAGTTGGCGCTGGTGTGCGACCCGTTCGAGACCAACGCCAGAGCCCTGGCCGAGACGCATGCTGTGGCGTGGTGTCTGGACGCCGGTGAGGTCTTCGCATCCGACGACGTCGATGCGGTCATCATCGGGTCCCCCACAAGGTTCCATGTGGACCACATCCTGGCGGCTGTCGCAGCCGGGAAGAAGGTGCTGTGCGAGAAGCCGGTCGCCCTGGAACTGGCCGAGGCCGAGCGCTGCCTGCGCGAACTCGGCGACAACACAGACGTGATGGTGGGCTTCAACCGGCGCTTCGACCCCACGTTCAGTGAGATCCACCACCGCGTTGCTGCCGGCGAGATCGGCGAAGTCCAGCAGCTCACCGTCGTCTCCCGTGACCCCATCGCACCCCCCGCTGAGTACGTCGCCGGCTCCGGCGGCATCTTCAAGGACATGAGCATCCACGACTTCGACATGGTGCGGTTCTTCCTGGGCGACATCGCGGAGGTGGTGGCCATCGGCACAAACGTCGACGAAGCCATCAAAGCCCAGGGCGACTTCGACCAGGTGATGGTCACCCTCAAGTCCGCCGACGGCAAGATGGCCACCATCATCAACTCTCGCACCTGCGCGTTCGGCTACGACCAGCGACTTGAGGCCTTCGGCTCCAGTGGCACGCTCAGCGCAGACAACCTCACGGCCACGGCGGTCCGCAAGGCATCTGGCGAACAGACGGACGCCAAGTCGCGGATCATGGACTTCTTCCTCGACCGCTACGTCGATGCCTACCGCCTCGAACTGGATGCATTCCTGGCGGCGATAGCCGAGGGACGCCCCATGTCACCTTCGGTCCGCGACGGCCTAGAGGCCCTCAGGCTCGCCGACGCCGCCACCGTCAGCGCCCACGAAGGCCGCATCATCCGGTTGTAGGCCGACGGTGGAGGCATCACCAGTCAGTCACGACGGGGTCGCAGGGATGGGTCCGTCCGACTCTGCGCTCACAGGATGGCGTCGGTGATACTCGCCAGCTGATCGGCCGACAGCTCGAGGCCCGTCGCCAGAGCGGAGTCACGCACGGATTCGGGACGGGACGCCCCGGGGATCGGGATGACGTGGTCGCCCAGCGACAGCTCCCATGCCAGCGTGACCTGCTGCGGGCTGACGCCGTGCGCCTTGGCCACCTCCGCAATGGCGGGGTATCGCTCCCCCACCCGCTTGGCATCGCCACCTGTTCCACCCAGCGGTGACCACGGCAGGAATGCGATGCCGTGCTTGCCACAGAAGTCCATCTCCGGCTTGCTCGTGTGGTGGAACCGTGGTGAGAATTCGTTCTGCACGGCTGCGAGTTCACCGTCGCCCAGCACGTCAATGGCCACCTGGATCTCCTCGACGTTGGCGTTGGAGATGCCGATCTCCTTGATGAGGCCCTCCCGCTTCAGCTGGGCGAACGTCTCGATGACGTCGGCGTACCGGAGGGAGCGGTCGGGACGGTGCCAGTAGTAGACGTCGATGACATCGACCTCAAGGGCATCGAGCGACTTCTGCACAGCGGTGCGCAGGTACTCGGCCGACCCGTTGCGTCCCTCCCCCTCGCTGCTGCGGGTGATGCCACCCTTCGTGGCAATGACAACGCCCTCAGGTCGCCCACCGTAGGCCTTCAATGCCTTGGCCACGAGCTTCTCGTTGTGCCCCATCTGATCCCAACTGGGGGCGTAGATGTCGGCGGTGTCGATGAGGCTGATACCCGACTCGAGTGCCGCGTGGATCGTCTCGATGGCCTGTTCCTCGCTCGGCAGTTCGCCCCTGCTCATCGACGACGGCATGGCGCCGAGACCGATGGGGGAGACATGGAACTGACCGATGGAACGCTGTGTCGTCGTCATGCCTTCGACCCTACGTCGCCACCCGATCACTGACTCGCACTCATCCCGTCCTGCGAATCATCGGCGTGATCGGGGTGATCCACCTCCGTGGTGTCGGTCGGCTGAAACTGCCCTGAGGCACCCTCGGGCACGTGGCCAGCCACCCGACCGCGCCGGTAGTGTCGCAGTCATGTCAGCCACACCTGTTGAGCAGGCCGCAACGACAATCCGGGAGCTCCTTTCCTCGCACGGACCGATGACTAGGGACGAGGTCATCGACGCAGCGGCGGCAGAGGGCATCGACCTCGGGACTGATGACCCGGGCTACCGGCTGGACGAGGTCCTCGATGAGGGCGACGAGGTGGTCGTGGCGTTGGATGACGGACGGCTCGCCTGGCTCCCCGGTTTGCTCGACGGTTGCATCTTCACCCATCGGGTGAGTGAACTGGAACTCGAACACGACATGGTGGAGCTCAGCCAGGATCTGACGGCCATCGCCATGCTGACCGAGAGCGAGACCTATCACACGCTCCTGGACGGCTCACCCGTTGTGGCCGTGTTGCCACAGTTCGCGCCAGAAGCTCTGGAGGAGCGTGGAGTACCTGCCGCACTCATCGCCTCCGAGGAGGTCTGGTTTTTGCCCCCCGGGTACCTCGCTGGGCTGGGCATGGAAGCCCGGGACCTCTTCGGGGTGCAGGTCACGGATCTCGGCTTCGAGATCATCGCCGTCGACGCCGTGCACAAATCGACGGCTGTCGCTGCCGTCGCCGCACGGCTCGGCGAACGACCGGATCGCCCGGAAATGATTGCCGTCTGCGTGTGGATGACCTGCGACAGGGACAGCGATGCGTTCAGGGAGCCGATCGCACCGTTGGGTGAGCTTCTCACGACCATCGGACTCGTGGTGGAAGGCGAGTGGGTCGCGCCCGCAGGGTTCGATTTCGATCTCTGGAGAGCCGGCTTCAGGATCGGGGCCATCATGACCCGGCACGACCTGGACCTCGACGAAGCGACCGCCGTGTGGACGTCGGTGATGCTGCACGAGCGGATCCGCGGCTGGGTCGAAGCGGTGTTCGCGGACTCGACCGAGGACGACTGGAGCGACGGTGGGGCACCTTCACCCCATCTGCTGCAGCGCGCTCAGGCGGCAACAAAAGGCACCGATTTCGAAGACGATACCGATTTCATGGACGCTCGCGACGCCCTGGACTTCTTCGAGGAGCCCATCGTCGTGGAGGCGTTCCTGTCCGAAGCCAGCTCCGCTGACGGTTTCTCCGCCCTCTCTCTGGGGTTGTTCGCCCGTTCCTTCGAGAAAGTCGCCCCACGCGCTGCACGCCCGGCGCTGCTCTGGCTGAGAGGCAGGGCCCATGAGCATGTCGGGGAGATCGAGCTGGCTGAACATGCTTTCCGTGCTGCAGAGGCACTCGATCCGTCGTGGCCGCTGACGCTGATGTCCCTCGCCAGGCTCGCCAGCGACCGCGGCGACGCGGAGCGCGGGCTGTCGCTGCTGCGCCGTGCCGGAACCCTGCCCGATGCCCCCCTCGTGAGAATGCTGGAGGCGTTCCAGCCCATCCCCCACCCCATCCCCGCCCGGAATCAACCCTGCTGGTGTGGATCCGGACGCAAGTACAAGCAGTGCCATCTGCACCGGGAGCAGCTACCACTGGCGGACAGGGCCGCATGGCTGTACCAAAAGGCGATCACTGACCTGCTCGCTGGCCCCTCCGCCGCCCACCTCATGGACGTCGCGTACTGGCGGTCGGAGCACTGGGACGCCCCCGACGGGCTGGAGCGAGCCCTCTCGGACGACCTCGTCCTCGACGTCGTGCTGTTCGAGGGTCGGGCGTTCGCGGATTTCCTGGCACTGCGAGGCACCCTTTTACCCAAGGACGAGGCGTTGATGGCACAGCGGTGGCTGCAAGTTGAGCGGTCGGTGCATGAAGTCGTCAGCGTCCAGCCGGGAGGCTTGATCACCCTGCGCGACGTGCGGACCGGCGACGTCTCGGAGGCGCGTGCACCAACGGGAACCAAGACGGTCCAGTTGGGAGAGCTGTACTGCGCCCGCGTGGTCCCTGCAGGAGAAACAGTGCAGATCCCGGGCGGGCTGGAACCCGTGTCACCCGAGGATCGCGACAGCCTCATCGCCCTGCTCGACGACCTTCCCGACCCGATTGAGCTCGTCGCGTTCCTGTCGCGGCCCAACGACCACGTCACTGCACCCTCGGGCACGGATTGACGGCAGCACGCCCGACAGGTCTCCGGCGGACTCAGCGCCTCAGGGGCCGTCTGCTTCCAGCGCCTCGATCAGGCGCCGCATGACCAGAAGGGCCGCGCGAAGGTCGTCACCCCCCACGGTGTCGCCGATGCGATCCGCCCACGGGTGTTGCGCCACGGAGATGCGCCGCACCGCCCAGTAGCCGGCCTCGGTGCATGCCAGCAGCTTGGCGCGTCGATGTGCGGGATTGGGGCGGTACTCCGCGAGGCCCCGCTCCACGAGGATGTCGGCGATCCGCTGCACGCCCTGCCTCGTCATGCCCATGAGTCGCGCGATGTCGGCGACGGTGTGTGGTTCGTCGAGCACCCCCCCGAGCACCTGCCACCAGGCCGCCGTCATGTCGCCCTGGGCGGCAAGGTCCTGGGCGGCCTCCATAAGTCGGCCGTTGAGGCGGAACGTCGAGAGGATCACGTCGGTGAGGGCCGCGCCCGCCGGGGACTGGTCCACCAGCGTCGGCCACTCCTCACGCGCCGGAACAGCGACCGGTGGTCGCGAGCTCGTCATGCCTGGTTCGCTTCCGCCGCCTCCATGAGCGACGGGTACGCCGATGCGTCGGCCCGGTGGAACACGTCCTCGTAGGCTTTGCGATCCTCGTCCCTGAGGAGGCCAAGCGTCACCAGGGTCGCGGTCGCGAACTGCACGGGACTGTCCGGCCCCGCGGTGATCAGCAGTTTGTCGTTATCGACCACGACCCGCTCGTCCACGTAGAGCCCACCGCCGGCATAACCGCTGGCTGCCAGGTACTCCGGCGCCGCCCCGGTGTGTCGGCGCGCGTCCAGAAGTCCGGCGAGGGCCAGTCCGAAGGTGGCGCCGCAGATGGCGACCACGGGTTTCCCTGCCACCAGGAACCTCCCGGCCAGTTGCGTGAGCGCGGCACCGCCGTCGGTGTCCCAGATCTCGGCGCCGCGGAGAATCAGGAGGTCGGCGGTGCTCGGGTCCACGTCGTTGACCACCACATCCGGAACGAGGCGGAGACCACCCATCGTGGTGACGGGTTCAAGCGTCTCGGCCACGGCGACCACGTCGAACGGGTTTCGGGTGAACCGGCCCGTGCGGAGTTCGGCAAGCAGATGGCCGGGCTCCCAGTCGGCGAGAGCGTCGTAGACGGCAACGTAGGCGGTAAGTGTCATGGACAACATGGTGTCATTACGACAGCATGCTGTCAACAGCCGGTCGCCCGCCCGGCGTCAGCGGGGCACGACCGTGATCGGACAGCGCAGGCCCGGTGCGCGACTGATCCGGGCGTCGGCGGTCACGAGGGCGCAGCCAAGGTTCTCAGCGAGTGCGACGTACCCGGCGTCATAGGCGGAAAGATTGTCACGCATCTCCCAAATACGCCCCAAGAGTCCCTGGACGGCGTAGCGGCTCAACGCCAGGCGACGCCAGGTGTCCAACAGCGCCCAACCATCATGGGCAGTGACCTGGCCCGACGCGACGTGGCGGCGCAAGCCGCTGGCGACCTCCGAGTCGATCAGGTGGGGAGCGTGCAGTTGTTCCCCAGCCAGGAGGTCCCGTGCCGCACCCGCGTTGAACAGCCCGGACAGCGCCGCCGAGGCATCGAGCACGATCAACGTGCTCCTCGGTCCAGCTCGACACCCTCCACGATCGTGGCCACCTCGATCCCAAGGTCGGCAAGGTCGCCGACCAGGGCGGGGTTGTCAGCCCTTCGAGAGACTTCGGACAACTCACGGACCGCCAGGGCACTGACAGAAGTTCCGTCGCGATCTGCGAGCTGCTGGAGCCTCCGGACAACCTCGTCCGGAACATTCCTCAGATAGAGCGTCTTCATGTTGCACAATGCTAGCACCGTGAAACACGAATGCAACGCGACGCGTGGACGAAGATCCGGCGCCTCGCTGTCAGCGCAGATAGTGGCGTTGGGATCCCTTCATCGACTCGTACCATTCGCGGGCCTGCTGGGTGGACTCGATCCGGGACACCTCCGACACCGGTACCTCCCACCAACTGGAGGAGGGCGGATTGGGGCCCATGAGGTCGGTCTCGATGTGGATCATCACGGCCCTTTCCATGGCGACGGCCTCGGCGTAGGCCACCTTGAACTCAGCGATCGTCTTCACCCTCAACACCGTGATGCCCCAGGATTCGGCGTTGGCGGCGATGTCCACAGGCAGCAGTTCGGCGTCGACGGTGTGTCCCTTGCCCGCCTTGCGGTAGCGCGTGCCGAAGCGCTGCGAGCCGAGCGATTCCGACAATCCGCCGATGGAGGCGAAGCCATGGTTCTGGAGCAGCACGAGGATGACCTTGAGGCCCTCCTGCACGATGGTCGCAAGCTCCATGGGCAGCATCTGGTAGGTGCCGTCGCCCACGATGGCCACCACCTCAGAGTCCGGGCGGGCAAGCTTGACGCCCATGGCGGCGGGAATCTCGTAGCCCATCGTGGAAAAGGCGTACTCCACGTGGTACTGGGCGGGGGTGCGGGCCTGCCACAGGCACTGCAGGTCGCCGGGCATGGAGCCTGCCGCGTTGATGACGACGTCGTCGTCCCCCATGAGTTCGTTGAGTGCGCCGAAAACCTCGGTCTGCGCCGGCAGTGGACCGTGTCCGAGGTGGTAGCACTCGTCCGTGATGGCGGCCCACTCCTCGCGGAGACGCGTGATCTCCGCGCTGTAGGACTCATCGACGCGGTGCCCAGCGAGCGCTGAGGTGAGGGCGGTGAGCGCGTCGCGGGCGTCGGCGACCACCATCTCGGCCGCGTGTTTCGCAGCGTCGAATGCCGCCACGTTGATGTTGACGAACGTCACGTCCGGGTTCTTGAACTGGGTGTGCGAGGCCGTGGTGAAATCGGAGTACCGGGTGCCGACACCGATCACCACATCGGCCTCCTCCGCGAGCTTGTTGGCTGCCGAGGTGCCCGTGGAGCCGACGCCTCCGACAGCGCATTCGTGATCGAAGTTGATGGCGCCCTTGCCCGCCTGGGTGTCAGCGACGGGGATGCCGGTGGCCGTCGCGAAGTCCCGCAGTTCCCGGCTGGCGCGGGAGTAGACCGTCCCACCGCCTGAGACCAGCAGCGGCCGCTTGGCGCCGCGGATGATGGCGGCGGCTCGATCGATCGCGATCGCCTCGGGCGCGGGGCGACGGATTCGCCACACGCGTCGGGCGAAGAACTCCTCGGGGAAGTCGTAGGCCTCGGCCTGGACGTCCTGCGGCAACGCGACGGTGACGGCGCCGGTGTCGACGGGGTCGGTGAGCACCCGCATCGCCGCCATCAGGGAGGGAACGAGTTGTTCCGGGCGCTCGATGCGGTCGAAGAACCTGGAGACGGGGCGGAAGCAGTCAGTGGCCGCCGTGAGGGGGGAGGTGGGGTCCTCCACCTGCTGCAGCACCGGGTCGGGGTTGCGGGTGGCGAACTGGTCGGAGGGGAACAGCAGCACGGGCAACCGGTTCGTGGTCGCCACGGCCGCGCCGGTGACCATGTTGAGTGCGCCGGGCCCGATGGACGACGTGCACATCCAGGTCTGGCGACGCTCCGTGGCCTTCGCAAAGGCGGCGGCCGCATTGACCATGCCCTGCTCGTTGCGGGGCATGATGTAGGGCATTTCGCCGCCGTCGGGCCCAGGGTCGAGCTCGTTCTGCAGCAACGCCTGGCCGATACCAGCGACGTTGCCGTGGCCGAAAATGCCGAAGGCGCCGGCGATGAGCCGCTGCTGCTCGCCGTCACTCTCAGTGAACTGGTTCACGAGGAAGCGGATGACGGCCTGGCCGACTGTGAGGCGAACTGTTGCGGTCATGGTCACTGTCCTTGGGTGTTGAGGGGGTTCATGGGGAGGCGGGGGTCGACGTCGGCGTCCTCCCACGTCTCGCGGATCCACGTGTAGTGGGGGTCATCCGTCATGAGCCAGGTGGCGTCCTCGGCGGGGCCGGCCATGACATTGAGGTAGTAGAGGTCGTAGCCCGGCGCGGCGATGGAGGGGCCGTGGTAGCCGTGCGGCATGACCACGACGTCGCGGGAGCCCACCTCCGTGCACACATCGATGTCGTTGCTGGGTGACGGGTAGATCCGCTGCAGGGCCATGCCGGTGGTGCCGTTGGCGGCGGGGCGAACCTCGTAGTAGTAGATCTCCTCCAGCACGCGCTCGTTCTCGTTGTGCTCGTCGTGCTTGTGGGGAGGGTAGGAGGACCAGTTGCCGCCGGGGGTCAGCACCTCGCACACGAGGAGGTGGGAGGTTTCGAGGCTGTTGCCCAGCGCGTAGTTGTTGACCTGGCGCGAGCAGTTGCCGGTGCCGCGGAAACCTGTGATGACGTCGGAGGCCGGACAGTGGCGCACGGGCAGGTCGGCTGTCGCCTTGGAGCCCGGCAGCGCGAACCGGCCGCCAGTCTCGCTGCGGATCGTCGCGGTCACACCGCGCGGCAGGTAGAGGTAGTCGGTTACCGCGGTCCACACCGCCTCGCGGCCGACCAACTCATACGTTCGACCCGCCACCTCGACGCTGCAGGCACCCGCCAACGGCAGCACGAGGAGTTCCTCCCCGCCCGTGGTGATTTCCTGCGAGCCCCCCGACGGCAACCCGAGAACCCGGATGGAACACCAGTCCCAGCCTGCCCGCTCAGCGTCAACGTCGGTCTCGAAATAACCATGGCTGGTTGAACCGGATGGGATCACGTACTTGCCGTTCACAGCACCTCCACGAGTTGGTCCACGGCAGCGGCGACGTCGCCACCCCGAGGAAAGAGCAGTGCCCGCCCGATGACGAGCCCCTTGACGTTTGGTATGCGCAGCGCCTCGCCCCAGGAGCGCACCGAGGCGTCGAGGTCGTCGGACACCTCACCGCCGAGCAGCAGGCAGGGCAGTGTGGTGGCCGCCATGACGCGTTCCATGTCCGGGACACACGGCAGTTTCAACCAGGTGCGGGCGGACGTGCGGCCCAGACCCGACGCGATGGCCATGGAACGCATGACTGCCGCGGGAGTGAGGTCATTGATGAGGACACCGCCCCGTCGGCCGGAGATGAAGGGCTCCACGAGGGAAATTTTCCGGACCGCCGCAAGCTCGTTGACGGCATGCGCGGCGCGCTCCAACGTCGGCGAGGTCAGCGGGTCGGCGAGGTCGATGCGCAGCAGCATCTTCCCGCCATCCAGCCCCGAGGAGACGATGCCTGCCGCGTCGAACGCCGTCATGCGGTCGTCCACCTCAAACGTGGAGCCGCCGAGACCCGAGCGGTTCATGGAGCCGAACACCGTCTTGCCGTCGAGCATTCCGAGCAGTGCCAGGTCCTCGACCATGTCCGGTGTGCCCAGGAACCCGTTGACGCCGGGGCGGGACAGCGCTGTGCAGACCCGGGACAGCAAATCCTCGCGCGACGACAGGGCCAAGGGGTCGCCGCCGGCGGCCAGGGCGCCCCGCGCCGCGTGGTCGGCGGCCACCACCATGAGGTGTTCGCCCGGCTTTCTCCTGGCCGGCACCCGTCGCGACAATGCGTCGGCGACGGCGTCCGGGTCGGAGAACCGGACGTCCGAGAGTCGCTGGATGAGGCTCACGGGAGGCGATGTCCGGACGCTGATCCTCCGGCGGAGCCGAGGAGCTCCTCGACCTCGGCGGTGGTGGGCATGGCCGTCGCACACTCCAGACGGGACGCCACGATGGCGCCCGCCGCGGAGGCGAAGGCGATGGTGCGGTGCAGGTCCCAACCGTTCAACAGGCCGTGGCAGACGGCTCCACCGAACGCGTCACCAGCACCCAATCCGTTCAGCACCGTGATCCGCGTCGCGGGCACGAACGAGCGCTCGTCGCGGGATTTCACCAACGTGCCGGTCATACCCTGCTTCACAATGGCGATCTCGACGCCGCGCTCCAGGAGGGCGTCCGCGGCCCGCTCCGGATCGGTCTCCCCCACCGCCACGCGGCACTCCTCGACATTCCCGATGGCCACGTCAACGTGGGTCAGCATCTCGCCCACCTCACGAGTGGCCGTGGCCTCGTCCGTCCAGAAGCGGGGACGGTGGTCGAGATCCAGGACGGTGATGCCGCCGCTTCGGGCGCTGACGGCAGCGTGATGAGCGTTGCGCGACGGCTCGGCCGACAGACCACTGCAGGTGAGCCAGAGGATCGCATACTCCCGGATCCGGGGCGGGAGATCCGAGGGCGTCAACTCCAGGTCCGGAGTGGTTGGCTGCCGATAGAAGTACAGGGGGAAGTCATCAGGCGGGAAGATCTCGCAGAACGTGACGGGGGTGTTGAAGTCGGGGTTGGTGACGACATGGGAGGCGTCGACGCCGAGACGGCTGACTTCCTTGATCACGAACCGTCCGAAGGGGTCATCACCCACGCCCGTGAGGACGCTCACCCCGTGGCCGTGCCGCGCCACGGCCACCGCCACGTTGGTCGCAGAACCGCCCAAAAACTTACCGAAGCTGGCAACATCCTCGAGCTTCACCCCCACTTCAAGGGGGTACAGGTCGACGCTGCAGCGACCGATTGTCAGGACCTCAGGCGTCCAAGAACCATCCACCTTGTCGGACCTCCTTCATCCGTCGCCAGTCTGCCCCAGTCCTTGGAGGCGGTCAACCCTTTGTCCATACATGGTGCGTGGCGGTTGCCCCGCTACGATGGGCCTCACCACCCGGGGGCCTCCAGGTGGGCGCCACAGAACAAGACATGGAGAGGGATTGCATGGACAAGGCATACTCGCCGGACATCACGATCGACCGGGACTCCCCCTTGCCGCTGTACGAGCAGATTGCGCGCCCCATCGAAGCAGCCATCACCTCGGGTGAACTGCCGGCGGGGGCCATGATCGAGGACGAGGTGTCGATGGCGGCCCGCCTCGACGTCGCACGCCCCACGGCACGCCGCGCGCTCCAGGAACTGGTCACCAAAGGACTTCTCTCGCGACGCCGGGGCGTGGGCACCCGCGTGACTCCCAGACACGTGCACCGGCCCATGAAGCTCTCCTCACTGAACGAGGACCTGACGGACGCAGGTTTCACCCCTTCCACAAAAGTACTGAGCTACCTCGTGCGTGAGGCGACCTCCGAGGAGGCGGAAAAACTCGGTATCACCGCCGGAGAGGGCGTGCTCTCGGTGAGCCGCCTTCGGTACGCCGACGACAACCCACTGGCCATCCTCACCAACGTCATCCCGCTTGACATCGCACCCACCTGGCACGAGCTCGGCACCCACGGGCTCTACCGGTGCCTGGGACTCCGCGGTGTCCAGATCGCCTCGGCGCAGCAGGAGATCGGCGCCCGCGGCGCGGACGAGGACGAGGCAACAACTTTGGGCGAGGAGGTCGGCGCACCTCTGCTGACGATGCACCGCGTCGGACGCAACGCAGACGGTCGTCCCGTCGAGATAGGCGACCACGTCTATCGACCCGGCCTGTACTCGTTCAAGTTCTCCCTCTTCAGCGGCTAACGGACAGTTTGTACTAACAAGCCCTTGACATGGTGCGGACATTCGAGTTCAATGAGGGGCGTCGCACACCTGACGGCGAGGATGCCGTCCGTCCTTCGAGGAGCAATCGATGACTGACATGTCCCCCACCCCCGGACCACTGCTAGACGCCGCTCGCAACACGCCGACGGCCTTGTGGAACGACTCCTCGGATCTCGACGAGCTCACGCAGTCGATCTCGTTCGGTGCAGTGGGTGCCACCTGCAACCCCGTCATCGCCTACACCACCATCAAGAAGCATCTCGACGACTGGGCGCCACGCATCCGCGCCATCGCGGACGCGCATCCCACCTGGGGAGAGTCCGAGATCGGATGGCAGGCCGTCAAGGACATGTCCGTTGATGCCGCGGAACTGCTCAAACCCATCTTCGACGAGCACAACGGCCGCAACGGCCGTCTGTCGGTCCAGACGGATCCCCGACTACATCGCGACGCCGACGCCATCGTGGCCCAGGCCGTCGAGTTCCACGAGTTGGCCGACAACATCGTCGTCAAGATTCCTGCCACCAAGGTGGGCATCGAGGCCATCGAGGAGGCCACCGCCCAAGGGGTCAGCATCAACGTGACCGTCTCCTTCTGTGTGCCACAGGCTGTCCGTGCCGCCGAGGCCATCGAACGAGGGCTGGACCGTCGCGCCGCCGACGGCCACGACGTTTCCCGTATGGGCCCGGTGGTCACGATCATGGCGGGGCGCCTCGACGACTGGCTCAAGACCGTGGTTGCCCGCGAAGGCATTTTCATCGACGCATCCGCGCTGGAGTGGGCGGGAATCGCCTGCATCAAGAAGGCCCACGCCGTCTTCACCGAGCGGGGCTTTCGCTCCCGGGTGCTCTCCGCAGCTTTCCGCAATGTGCACCAGTGGGCCGCCCTCGTGGGTGGCGACGTCGTCGTCTCCCCGCCGTTCAAGTGGCAACAGATCATCAACCGGTCCGACTACACGGCGGTCTCCCGGATCGATGAGCCCGTGCGCCAGGAATACCTGGACGAACTGAACCGACTGGAGGAGTTCCGCCGCGCCTACGACGAGAACGGTATGACAACGAAGGAGTTCGACACCTTCGGTCCCACCCGCACGACGCTTCGTCAGTTCCTGGCAGCGGACGCGGACCTCGACGCCCTCGTGCGCGAGATCCTGGTCCCGGCCCCCTGACTCGACCAGGCACACGTTCCTCGCGGTCCGCGAGGAACAACGGCGCACCGTCGCTCACTTCGAGTCAGGTGGGATCCGGACGCATCGGTGCTGAACACAGCCAAACCGCACCCCCGCCGATTTATCCTTGACGGTATGTCGGACAGTGGGTTCGAGCGTCCAGGCAGTCCGCTACGCCCGGTTCCTGAGCACTGGCCCTACCACGCACCAACTCCTGACGCCCCGGCACCCGTCAGCACCATGGTCGAACACACCGAACCGGCGCCCGCTCACACGGGGCCGCCGAGCAGACGAGCACGGCTGGTCGTCGCCGCGACAACCGGTGTCATCACGGGGGCCGCGCTGGGTGCCGTGTGGGTGTCAGGGGTGATCAGGGAGCCCTCGTCGCCGGAACCGATTCCCATTACCGTGAACACGTTCCCGCAGGAGTTGTTGGGTGCCCAACGCAATGACCTCCTCCTACGGGGTGCCTCGTTCGAGCCAAGCCTCGAGCGTCTTGACCTCGAGTTCGAGGAGCAGCGCGCCGCCTTCCGCTTCGCCTACGGTGGCGACGGCGCGTCGTTCGGCTACGGACGGCTTCTCACCCTCACCATCGTCAACGGCCTCCTGACTCCCGACATTCCTCGGGACGGCCGCATCGACTCAATTGGCAGGGCAGTCCAGGCGCGACGCATGATCTCATTGCGAACCATCGATGTCTCCTGCACCTTCGAGCCGAAGCCAACGACCGATCCTGCGACAGGCATGGACCGACTCGGCGACTTCACCAGTGATGGGCGCACTGACTGCGTTCTCGTGGACCTCGAGCGTGACCTGAGCCTGCGAATCAACCACGCACAGGTGGCACGTGGGGAGGATGCATTTGACAGTGCCACGACGTTTCGCGACGAACTGCATCGCATCCACGCAAACCTCGTGGACTGAATCCGCGTCCCCGTTGGGCTCTCGTCGGGAACCCATCGGCCACGGCGTAACCTCCTGCGCATACGCTCGGCACCATGACCGACAGGCCGTTCCAGCGCCCGGGCTCCTCACACGAGCCGCAGTCGGAGTTGTGGCCGTACCATCCCCCGCCCGTCGACCCCGAACCCATGCTGCTCAGCAGCGCATCCCAAAGGATTGCCGAGCCAGGATCAGGGATCGACGACCCTCCCCGCACCACTGCGTCCGCCGTGCGTTGGCGCGGGGTGCGCATGGTCGTGGCCGCCGCTGTCGGCGGGTTCGTGCTCGGCGGGATCACCACAGGCCTTCTGTCCACCGTGTTCTTTCCCACGCCCGAACCTGTGCCCGTCACGGTCGACGCCTTCCCGGAGCACATCCTGGGCGTGGAGCGGGAAGACCTTTCGGCGCGCAGCATCGGCGACGTCGAGGCATTGCAACAATTCGACGCCAACTTCAGGGACCAGATACCGCGATTCCAGTTCGCGCACGGTGGCCCCGGCGCCGCTGTCAACTACGGGCAGGTGCTCACCCTGACCATCGTCGACGGGTACCAGTCACTGCCCTGCCCAAGGGCCCCAGGACCGGTTCCGCGACCGGTCCACCGACACTCGTCTCGCTCGAATCAGACGACGTCTCGTGCGTCTTCCAGCCAACCGTGGGTCTCTATGACAGCGCAGTCCTCGACAGCCCAGCAGATCTCACCGCAAAGGGGAGCACCGACTGCGTGCTCAACGATCCACAACGCAACCTCAGTCTGCGCATCACCAGCCGCGTCCCGGGAGACGCGACCCGCACGTCGAATGCTTACAGGGGCGTACTTGAGCGCTTGCACGTCGCTCTCATCTCCTGAGGCCAATCCCCCGGATTCCCTCTCCGCGGTCCTCCCAGAAGCACAACGGTGTTGCGCGGACAATGAGTGGTTGCTCAGCTGCGTCAGCCGGCCGCACGTTCCGTGCTGACCACCTCGTTGAATGAGCGGGGCACCGTATCGGCTCCCCTCCGCCCTCCGATCCAAAATTGTCAGAGGTGTTCAATAGTGTTGGTTCATGGAGCAGATCCGGTACACCACAGATCAGGCATTCGACATGTTCGACACCGTGCTGTCCTCCATCGACCACACCCATCGCACCGGTCTGAGCGCTCCCGAGCGTGTCGTCCTGATGAAGCGGGCCCGTCGCCTGCAGGAGAGGGTCACCTCGCTGGCGTGCGTCCTGACCGATGAGGTCTCCCAGTCCCAGGCATCGATGGCTGCCACCGGTACCCCCATCACCTCCTTGATCGCGCTGGAGGAGGGACGCGACACCACT
>JBBSRQ010000033.1:0-22729 GCA_038242845.1 Propionibacteriales bacterium
CTTCTGCTCGGTGGCGAGGCCGCTGTACCACGCGAAGGCCTTCTCCATGCTGTCGTTGGTGAGGTCGAGGCTGCCGTCCTCTGCGACGGGTTGGGCGCCGTTGTATGCCAGCAGTTGGGAGAACATGTGCAGGTCGGAGAAGCTCTGGCCGAAGGCTGGCATACCCGATGACTCGGTGACCTTCTTGGCGGCCGCCTCGAAGTCGCTGATGCTCCAACCGATCGCAGGCTCTTCGACGCCGGCCTGTTTGAAAGCGTCCTTGTTGTAGTACAGCGCCATCGTCGACAACCCGTAGGGCATGGCGTACTGCTTGCCATCCTTCTGCAGTGCCTTGAGGGCTGCCGGGTTCCAGTCATCGGCCTTGAAGCCCTGTGCCGCCATGAGGTCGTCCAACGGCTCCATCGCCTCCGCGAAGGCGGGAAGACGGAGACTCTGCATGCTGACGATGCAGGGGGCCGAATTGCTGGCCAGTTGCGACTGCAACTTGGTGAAGTAGTCCGCGAACGGCGGGCTCGTGAGCGACACCGTGATGTTTGGGTCCTCCTTGTTCACCTGGTCGGCGAGCCCCTGCCACATCTTGTTGCCCTCGTCGCCCTGGTTCCAGAAGCCCCAGTCGAGGGCGACGGTCTTTTCCGTCGTGGCGCCGCCGTCGCCGTCGCTGTCGCCGCCGTCGCCGCTGCCCCCGCAGGCGGTGGCTCCGAAAGCCAGAACGAGGGCGACAACGCCAATCTTCAGTCCGGTGAACTTCATGGTTCCTCCTTGAGCATGGTCACGGGTTGAGGTAAATTTGCCTCCGAATTAAGCTAATGTCAAGGGCGATTCGGGAAATAGTTCAAAGTTTTTCTCCGACGGTGGCCGGAGACGGGGTCCCGCTTCTGGGAGCCCGTGGATGAGTATGGAAGGGGTTGGCGTGGCCAAGGCGTCGAGTGGTGCCGAACCCAGCAGGGGGCAAATCCTGTCCCGGCTGATTGCTGAGCCCAACCTCAGCCGCCGGGAGTTGGTCGACCGTCTTGGACTGGGGGGTGCAACCGTGACCACGCAGGTCCGTCGACTCCTTGACATGGGGTTCCTGCGGGAGCTCCCGGCGCAGTCGAGTGGAGCCGGTCGGCCGCGGGTGCCGCTGGAGGTCAACCCGGATGTCGGCTTTCTGGTCGGTGTGTCGGTGGAGCGGCTCTCCATGGTCGTGGCGGCAGTACGTGTGGACGGGACGGTGTTGGAGGTTCGACGCCATGCGCTGGACACGACCGATGCGTCCTCCGCCGGGGCGAGCGTGGGCCGGGCGGCGCAGGCGCTCATTGACCAGTACCCCTCCATCGACTGCTGGGGGGTGGGTGTGGCGCTGTCCGGTGTGGTCAGGGAGCGCCAGGGAAACGTGCTCTTCTCCGTGGTGCATGGCTGGCAATCGGTGCCGTTCAGGAATTTTGTCGCTGAGCATGTCAGCGTGCCAGTGATGCTCGCCAATGACATCCACGCCTTGGCCCATCGTGAACTCTCCCGCCCGGGTGTGCGCAACCCTGACGATTTTCTCCTGGTGTCGGTGGGTGTGGGCGTGGGCATGGCGCTGGTGCGGGCCCACCAGGTCGTGCCCGGTGCCCGAGGCGCGTCGACGGAGATCGGCCACGTGTCGGTGGACCCGATGGGCCCTCTGTGCGGGTGTGGAAACCGCGGGTGTATCCAGGCACTGGTTGGGGGTGAGGAGCTCGCCGGCGCAGCCAGCCGAATGGTGGGGGAGCGAATCACGGACCTGGCAGGAGTAGCAAGTGCCGCCGAGGTCAGCAGGCCCGTGGCGATCCTTCTCGACAGGGCTGGCTACTGGCTGGGTCGTGCGCTGGGAGGGGCGATCACGATGCTGGGCCTACCTGACGTCCTGCTCACCGGAGAGTCCACTGCGCTGTGGGATCACTTGGACGCCGGGTTCGCCAGTGGACTTGCCGAGACGGTTCTGACGCTCCCGAAGTCTCCTCGCATCATCCATCGTCCGTGGGATGTCGATGCCACAGCCCTCGGAGCGGCCAGCTTGGCGCTGACGCGGGTGATCGGCGAAGGAATTCGGTAATTTACAGCTCTGGGTGACAATTAATTCACCCCCGAGTAATCTATGCGGAAGATGACGATCCACCAATTCTCCCAGGAAGGGTGACTCGGGTATGCAGAACTCCCAGAGCAGTCATGCCCCTTGCCATGCGGCGGCGGGTGACGTCCAATGATGCGGCACGCTGTCGCTGGGGTCGACATCGGGGGCACCAGTATCTCCGGCGTGGTCACCATGCCCGACGGTGAGGTCCGGGCCGCGGCGACCGTCCCCGCCATGACAGGCAGTGGTGGATTGGCGGTGCTGGGTCAGATCCCACCCCTGGTGCGGGAACTCGAGACCATCGCCGGCATGAACGTGGCGGGCGTCGGGGTGGGGGCTGCAGGTGTGATCGAGGCCGGGACTGGTCGCGTCCTCGTGGCGTCGAAAGTGTTCCGGGACTGGGTGGGTCATCACTTGGCGGACGAGTTGACGGACTCGCTGGGGGTACCCGTCACCGTCGCCAACGACGTCAACGCCTTCCTTCTCGGGGAGTTGCGATGGGGCGCCCTGCAGGACGTCCAAGATGCCCTGGGCGTCATGCTCGGCACGGGCGTCGGTGGGGCAATCGCGCTCCGGGGGCGACTTGTTGAGGGCCGGTTTGGTGGAGCCGGGGAGATCGGGCACACACCCCGGTACTCAGAGCACATCTGCACCTGCGGTGGCGTCGGGCATCTGGAGACGTTGGCATCCGGGCGGTCCCTGGCATTGCGCTACTCAGAGCGGTCCGGGGCCGATGCAGTGACCGGCAAGGACGTTGCCGAACGTGCGCGCGCAGGGGACGACACCGCCCGGGCGGTCATCCAGGAAGCTGGCTGGGCCCTCGCCGATGCCCTGTTGGCAGCCACCACCCTGCTGGACATCAGCCATGTGGTGGTGGGTGGGGGCGTGGTCGTCGGCGCCTGGGACCTAATGTCACCGGCGGTCACGTCGCGGATCGCCGACAACCCGCCCGTGTCCGGCCGCGGCCTCATCGTGCGGCCCTCCCGACTGAGGTTCCCGGCTCTGGGTGCAGCGACGCTGGCCCTCAACATTCCCGCATCCAACCCACCCAGTGAGGCGTCATGACCAGGACCGCAGCTGACATCTGGTCTCCGCCCCTTCCGCCGCTGGCTACACGGGGAATCGGCCGTCCCCGTATCGGAATGGGGGGTGTGTCCATCGAATCAAGTACGTTTTCTGCCCACATCAGCGGCGCAGAAGCATTCCGCATACGGATGGGCGACGAGTTGCTCGACCAGTACCCGTTCCTGGCGGCTGGCGAACAACGACGGGAGGCGGCGGAATGGGTGCCGCTCCTGCACGGCAGGTCACTCCCCGGTGGTGCGGTGGATCCTGACGTATATCGCAGCATGAGGGACCGATTGGTCGACATGATCCGCAAGCAGGGACCATTCGATGGTTTCTTCCTGGACATCCACGGTGCCATGAGCGTCGTCGGCATGACTGACGCGGAGGCGGATCTCGCCGGTGCCGTCCGCGACGCATTGGGACCGGAAACCCTCGTGTCAGCAAGCATGGACCTGCACGGCAACGTCTCGGCCGAACTGTTGCGTCACCTGGATCTCGTCACCTGTTACCGGATGGCACCCCACGAAGACAGCTGCAACACCAAGGAGCGTGCCGTTCACAACCTCCTGGTCAGGTTGCGTTCAGAGAATGGAGCCGATGTCGAGGCACGGCGTCCCCTCAAGGCCTGGGTGCAGGTGCCCGTCCTCCTCCCAGGTGAGAAGACCAGTACCCGGTTGGAGCCGGCGCGCTCCATCTACGCACGGGTTGCGGAGGTGGAGCGTCGCATGGGTGTTCTTGATGCGGCGTTGTGGGTGGGCTACGCATGGGCCGATGAGCCGCGCTGCCAGGCGGCGGTCGTGGTGACCGGCGACGACGCCCAGACGGTTCGCGACGGTGCGGCCGAACTGGCCCACGCCTACTGGGACGCCCGGGCCGACTTCGTGTTCGTTGGCCCCACGGACAGCTTCACCGGGGCCGTCACCCAGGCATTGCGGCCGGAGGCTGCGCGTCCATTCGTCATCTCCGACTCCGGGGACAATCCCACTGCAGGCGGGTCCGGCGACGCAACAGCAACCCTGCAGGAACTCCTCACCGACCAGCGCCTGGGAAACCCACGGGATCTCGTCATCCACGCGTCCATATTCGACCCCGAAGCTGTGGCCACCGCCTGCAGGGCCGGAGTCGGAGCCGAAGTTTTACTCAGCGTGGGTGGACGTGTCGATCGGTTGACCCCTCCCGTTGCCGTACAGGGCGTCGTGCAGGCCGTCGTGGCCGGCGATCCGGTCGCTGGCACTCAAATAGTGCTTCGCAGCGGCGCGGTGGCTGCCATCATCACGGAGCACCGCAAGCCGTTCCATCACCTTGAAGACTTCCGAATGCTTGGGTTGGAGCCCACGGAGGCTGCTGTGATTGTGGTCAAGATCGGCTATCTCGAACCAGAATTGTTCGACCTCGCCGGTGACTGGCTCCTGGCGCTCACACCCGGAGGTGTCGACCAGGACCTCCTGCGGCTGGGGCACAAAAGACTCGAACCGGGCGTGTGGCCGTTCAAGGACAGCGAAGGGACACCGGACCTGACACCTGTCATCACGAGAGGAAATCATGCTGAATTTTGACGAACGCACCGGACCGGACTTCGGGGATGCGGCACCGTAGTATCCCGATCTCAGCGTGCCCGAGTGGTACCGCGACGCTAGGCTCGGATCTTCATCCATTGGGAATCTACTCCCACGGCGTGGGCGGAACTGAAGGATCAAGCGGTTCCGGTGGAGGATTGCTATGCCCACCATCAGCACGCGGAGTGGTACGTCAACACCGCCCGGATCGCGCCTCGCCATGTTGTGTGCATCACACCCAAAGGTATGGCGTTAACAAACACCACCTACGAAGACGTTGCAGACGTGTGGGACACAGGATCATTCGACGCGGGTCGGTTGGTGCGGCAGGTCCTGCGTGGGTGCTCGCCATGTGATCCAAGGTGCGAGGGACCACAGCATCACGGTCAAGCGGGCACTGCGATCGGCAGTGGGATCATCGTTGACGGGTCTATGAAGGCTGCCACCCTCTGGTGACCCGCGATTTGCTCATCGAAGCGGCCCAGACCGGTGCGGACGCCATCCTCCTCGGGGTCGCACACCTCGTGTTCAACGAACTGACTTTCATGGCCTGAGTCGTAGGCCCCGCCGACGCAGCGTGAGCTCCACGACGTGCGGGCCGCTATTTGCCCGGACTGAACAGCGCACGCCACACCCAACTGGATGGGACCCGCTGATCGAGCACGACGTAGGCCGCAGCGGAATCGTCCTGCAGAGTGGCCTGCAGCTCGCGCCTCTCCACGGCATGTCCGGCAAAGAGCAGTTGGTCACCGCGCGCCAGCACCATTGAGCTGTCGGGCGCGAGCACCGCTTCGTCCCCGCGCAGCAGCATCAACGGCACAACCTTGAGTTGTTGGTCGCGGTCCTCGGGGTTGCGCGTCAGGTCACCGAGGGTGACATCCCCCTCAGCCATGCAGCGCAGCAGTGCGAATGCCTGATCGCTCTGGAGACTGATCCGCCACAGCGCTGGCAGTCTGGTGCCGCAGTACTCCAGCAACCTCTCCACCAGATCCGCGGCGCACCCGTCGCCGCGCCTCGGCATCTCCTGGATGAACCGCCACAGCAGCGGTGTGCTGATCTGGGCGTACACCTCGTGGGCGATCACTTCGTTCGGCACCATCAGGCTGTCCACCTCAATGGCTTCGAACAGGGCGGCGCTGGTTTGCCTGTTCTGTCGTGCGGCGAGGAACATCTCGGGATTGAGCCGCTTGGCCGATGCCAGGATCGACAAGTTGTAGGTGTCGTTGTCGGTTGCCGCCACCAGGGCCACCGCAGATCCCGGGCGAGCCAGCGCCAGCACCTCCGGATCTGAGGCGTCACCGGTGACCACGCCCGGCGCGGGATCGGCGTCGGCCTCGTCGATGACGATCACTTCGAGGCCTGCGTCGCGCAGGTCGGCGGTCACCTCCCGACCGAAGCGCCCGTAGCCGCACACCACCCAGTGGCCGTCGATGGGCGGACGAACGAGTTCAGGAACCTCAGCGCCGGGGCCGGCCTCGAGCCACACGAGCAACCTGTAGGACGATGCTGCGTTGAGTGCCAGGCGCAGATGGTCGCCGAACCGGTCGAAAGGATTGACGACCGTCACCGTGTCAAACGCCTGCATCCGCTCAGCGGTTGCCCTCGACAGGGTGCGCGAGATGACCGGTACATCGGGTCGTGTGAGTGCAGCCGCCATGGCCACCGCCAGGTTTGTTTCGTCATGGCTCGTCAGAGCCAGCACGCCGGTGCAGCGCGGGTGGTCCAGGCCCCCCGCTCGCAGGAAATAGGGATTGGCAGCATCACCCACCAGCCCGGGCACATCAGCCCGAAAGGAGCCCAGTTCCAGGGCATCGATGCGGTCCTGGGACGAGTCGATCACCACCACCTGTTGGCCGAGTTCGTCAAAGTCCTTCGTCAACAGCTCCCCTGCCCGTCCATAGCCGGCGAGCAGCAGGAACGGTGCACGCATCCGCGACACCTTGCGCGTGAAGTGCTGCATCGCGAGCGCCTGGCGGAACGACTTGTCCTGGATGAGCGCGAGAAGGGACCCGAGGGCGTAGGCCCAGCCGATGACGGAGAGGTAGATGGAGAATGTGACCCAGAGGCGCTGCCCCGGGGAGAACGGCCAGGGCAGCTCACCGAATCCGATGGTGGCCGCGGTGTAACTCATGAAGTAGAAGGACTGGAACAAGCTGATGAACGCACGGCGGCCCTCCGGGTCGACACCGGGTATCAGCGAGAGTCCGAGCACGCTGACGAACAGGATGACGATGAGGGTGATGAGGGGGGCGCGCATGCGGCGCATGATGAGGAAGATCGTCGACGACGCCTGACGAGATGACTCCACGTGAGCCATCGACGTCCTCCTGCTCAGGTGACGCTGCCTGAACATGTGCTTCCAGAACGCGTGCAGCCGAGCACTCACGGGAGATCCCGGGCTCACACGCGACGGAAACTGACGGTCTCGGTCACGAGTAACACCACCGAGACGAGATTGGCCAGGAGCGCGCCGGCGGACAGGGAGACCACGCTGGACGTCGCGTAGGCGGTGAGCCCGCCGGATGAGATCTCCGTCGCCCACACCCAGGCGACACCAGCGGCGATCAGTTGCAGATCCGCGACCAGGCTCGTGGCCAGGTGGACCGCCCCCATCTGTGTGCGGTCACCAAATTTCAGCACCGTGGCGATGAGACTGACGGCCAAGGCCGTGAACAACTCGTAGATGTTGTGCTGCTCCGGGTTGGAGATGTCGCCGATGACGAACCCGAAGTTGAGCGTCGCCGCGAGCAGGACGAAGAATCCGAAAACGACCTTCTCAAGACTCATGTCCGTTGTCATCCTTCCAGGCCGATGCGCCCCGTCGGAAGCTGCGGTGCCTCCGTTGATCCACTATCGCACGGGGCCATGTCGTTGCGGGCGCGATGGCGCCACCGTCTGTCGCGCCCACACCGCAGGTGTGGCTGCTACTCGTTGTCGCCACCGGTGAAGATCGCCTCGTCGACCTGCTTGTGGGTGGCGGCGTCGCCCGCGTCGGGCCACACCCAGTCCTTCACCACAGGGATGTCGTCGCCGTAGGTACGCGCGTAGGACCGGGCGTCCAGGCGGGCGTCAGACATTTCCTGGCGCAGCCCCGCGTAGCGGGTGCCGAGTCCGGGAACGCGGTCGATGACATCCATCACCAGGTGGTAGCGGTCGATGTCGTTGAGCATAGCCATGTCGAACGGCGTGGTGGTGGTGCCCTCCTCCTTGTAGCCCCGCACGTGGAGGTTGGAGTGGCCGGTGCGGCGGTAGGTGAGGCGGTGGATGAGCCATGGGTAGCCGTGGTAGTTGAAGATGATGGGCTTGTCCGGCGTGAAGACGGTGTCGAAGTCCCGGTTGGAGAGCCCGTGCGGGTGTTCCTTCTCGTCCTGCAGACGCATGAGGTCGACGACGTTGACCACGCGAACCTTGAGGGTGGGGATGTGCTGCCGCAGCAGGTCCGCCGCTGCCAGTACCTCGACGGTCGGCACGTCGCCGGCGCAGCCCAGGACGACGTCGGGGGAGGTGCCCTCCTCCTCGGTGCCGGCCCACTCCCAGACCCCCAGACCGCGCGTGCAGTGCTTGACGGCCTCGTCCATGGTCAGCCACTGCGGGCTTGGCTGCTTCCCCGCCACCACCACATTGATGTACTGCGTGGAGCGCAGGCAGTGGTCGAAGGTGGACAGCAGGGTGTTGGCGTCCGGGGGCAGGTAAACGCGCACGACATCGGCCTTCTTGTTCACGATGAGGTCGATGAAGCCCGGGTCCTGGTGGGAGAAGCCGTTGTGGTCCTGCCGCCAGACGTGGGAGCTGAGCAGGTAGTTCAGGCTGGCGATGGGCCTGCGCCACTCCAGTTCGTCGGAAACCTTCAGCCACTTCGCGTGCTGGTTGACCATGGAATCAACGACGTGGATGAAGGCCTCGTACGACGACATCAACCCGTGACGGCCGGTCAGCAGGTAACCCTCAAGCCAGCCCTGGCACTGGTGTTCACTCAGCATTTCGACGACCTGCCCGCTGCGAGCCAGGTGCTGGTCCACCTCCGGCGACTGGTACTCAGCCATCCACTGCTTGCCGGTCTCGTCGTAGACGCCCTGCAACCTGTTGGAGGCCGTCTCGTCGGGACCGAAGATCCTGAAGTTGTCGCGGTTCTGCGCCACCACCCCCGTCAGCCAGGTGCCGAGCTGGCGGGTGCCCTCGGCGATCGCCCCGCCCGGGTGGGGGACGTCGACGGCGAAGTCCCGGAAGTCGGGTAGGCGCAGTTCCTTGCGCAACACTCCCCCGTTGGCCTGCGGCAGCTCCCCCATCCGGAGGCCGCGCGGCGGCGCCAGCTTCGCGATCTCCTCGCGTAGCGTGCCCGCGTCGTCGAACAGTTCTTCGGGCCTGTAGGAGGTGAGCCAGTCGTTGAGGTTCTGGAGGTGCTCGTCGGTGTCGCGTGCACTCGCCAGCGGCACCTGGTGGCTGCGCCAACTGCCCTCGGTCTTGTTGCCGTCAATCTCCTTCGGACCGGTCCAGCCCTTCGGGGTCCGGAACACGATCATGGGCCATCGCGGACGCTCTGCGTTGTCCGCGCCCTGCTCGGCAGCCCGGCCACGGATCTCGGCGACATCATCCATCACCTCGTCCAGCAGTTCGGCGTAGCGACGGTGGTAGCTCTCCGGCTCCTCGTCGTCGAAGCCGGCCGTGAAGATGTGGGGGGTGTGGCCGTAGCCCTGCATGAGGTCGACGAGCTCCTCCTCACTGATCCGCGCCAGCACCGTCGGGTTGGCGATCTTGAAGCCATTGAGGTGGAGCACCGGCAGCACGACACCGTCGCTGACCGGGTTGAGGAACTTGTTGGAGTGCCACGACGTCGCCAGGGGGCCGGTTTCGGCTTCGCCGTCCCCCACGACGGCGAATACCAGCAGATCCGGGTTGTCGAAGGCGGCTCCGTAGGCGTGGGAGAGGGCGTAGCCGAGCTCACCGCCCTCGTGGATGGAGCCGGGCGTCTCAGGCGCGACGTGCGAAGGGATGCCGCCGGGGAACGAGAACTGCTTGAACAGCTTCTGCAGTCCGACCTCGTCACGGGTGATCTCCGGGTAGACGTCGGTGTAGACCCCATCCAGGTAGTTGCTGGCCACGAGGCCGGGGCCGCCGTGGCCGGGACCGGTGATGTAGAGCGCCTTCTGGTGGCGCTCGGAGATCACGCGATTCAGGTGCGCGTAGAGGAAGTTGAGGCCGGGCGTGGTCCCCCAGTGGCCGAGAAGTCGCGGCTTGACGTCGTCGCGTTGCAGTGGTTCGCGCAGCAGCGGGTTCCGCAACAGGTAGATCTGCCCGACGGAGAGATAGTTGGCCGCACGCCACCACGCGTGGATTCCGTCCAGATGCTCGGCGGTGAGTTCTGGGCTGTCACACTCTGCTCGGGTGCGCCACGTGTTGGTCATGACTGTCCTATCCGGTTCCTCAGAAGTCTTCGTGCTTCATTCAAACACCGCTCTCAGTCCCGTGGTGGAAGGGCCCGAAGATGGAAGCCACGTTCTTGCACAGGTGACCGCGTGACGTTGGCGTCCGCCCGCGAGGTCGATTCAACGGGGCACCACATGCGCGCGACTAGACTGGGTCAACACCTCGACGAGGACGGAGAACCACCACGTGGTCCTGCAAGAGATAGACCTGGGGTCCCTCATCGACTCCTCGAACATGCTGTGGGTCTCCGCGATACTTGCCTCCCTTCCCATTGTGTTGATGGTTGCCATCGCGGCGGCCGTCGTGCACGGCAACCGCGTACGCAAGAAGAACGACTCGCTGGACGACGAGCCGGAAAGTCGCTGAACGCACCCGTCGCCTGAAGAATTGACCGCCGTTCGTAGGGTCTCACCCGCGACCCCACAGGACCGGCCCGTCCCTGAATTCGCTTCTGGACACGGGGGGCCGTTCCCACGACTTCGCAATCTGCGGGGTGAACAAAGGTCATCACGGCTGGTCCTGATTGCCCAATCGGGGGATCACCGGAGACACCCGGCGAAGATTCATCGACGAAATATCCCACCACATCCCACCCGCGGTGGATAGTGTCTCCCTCACGCAGACCGCGTACCCCCACATGTCGTCCCCGCGCGACCACCCCCATGCCGAGGAGAACACCATGCTGGACTGGCTCGACGCCGTTGACAGCTTCATCTGGGGACCCTTCCTCCTCATTCCACTGCTGCTCGGCACAGGCATCTACCTGACGCTGCGTCTCGGCGGGTTGCAGTTCCTCAAGCTGATTCCCGCACTACGCATGGCCTTCGTCGACCACTCGGAAAAGGACGCGGAAGGTGACATCTCCCATTACCAGGCTCTGACGACTGCCCTGGCCGCGACGGTCGGGGTCGGCAACATCGCTGGTGTCGCCACCGCCATCTACCTGGGTGGGCCCGGGGCCGTCTTCTGGATGTGGGTGACCGCCCTCTTCGGCATGGCGTCGAAGTACAGCGAAGGATTCATGGGAGTGCGCTTCCGCACCACCGACGCCCGCGGCGAGATCTCTGGCGGACCGCAGTGGTACCTGAAGCGCGCCATCCCCGGACGATTCGGCGTGGTGCTGAGCATCGCCTTTGCCGCATTCGCCATCTTGGCAAGCTTCGGGATCGGCAACATGACCCAGTCCAACACGGTGGCCGCAGTGGTCAAGGATCAGTTCGGCGTCACGCCGTGGATCACTGGTCTACTCCTCATGGTGTTCACCGGCCTCGTGCTGATCGGCGGCATCAAGTCCATCGCAAAGGTCACCTCTGCCGTGGTTCCCAGCATGATCGTGTTCTACGTACTGGCTGCCCTCGTGGTTCTGGCGCTCAACATCGGGGGGATCCCCGACGCGTTCGCGCTGATCTTCACCGACGCCTTCACGGGCACCGCTGCGGCTGGCGGATTCACCGGTGCAGTCGTCGCACAGGCCATCCAGTTCGGCGTCGCGCGCGGCATCTTCTCCAACGAGTCCGGCCTGGGATCGGCCGCCATCGCCGCCGCAGCCGCCAAGACCCAGCACCCGGTCCGCCAGGGACTGGTGTCGATGACCCAGACGTTCATCGACACCATCATCGTCGTCACCATGACCGCACTGGTGATCGTCTCCACCGGCGCGTGGACCAGCGGAAACAAGGGTGCCACCATGACGTCGGAGGCTTTCAGCGTCGGCCTGCCCGGTGAGTGGGGCAGCCTGATCGTCACCCTGGCGGTCATCTTCTTCGCCGGGTCCACGGTGCTGGGGTGGGCCTACTACGGCGAGCGCTGCTCGCAGCGCCTGTTCGGCATCAAATCGGTGAAGATCTACCGGGTGATCTTCACCCTGGTCGTCTTCCTCGGAGCCACCACCGAACTCTCCACCGTCTGGACCTTCTCCGACATCATGAACGGGCTCATGGCCCTGCCCAACCTGGTGGGGTTGTTGATTTGCTCCGGGCTGATCGCACGCGAGACGCGCGCCTACCTGAAGCGCGACCCGGATCTGCGCAACCCCCCGCCCGCCAGCACTCTTCAGGGGATAGGCCAGTGGGAGACCGATCAGCCTGGGGTCGGCGTGCCTCCACGCTGATCGTGGCATCAGTGGCTGTTCACACCTGAGGGGGCTGACGCACCGTTGTCAGCCTTGAGGGGTCTCGCGGAACACATCGAAGCGCAGGTGCGACGTCGGCCCGGCGAGCAGCGGCATTCGGCGCCGTTGGCGCCACAGCACCGGCAGAGCGTCAGTCCCCCGTGCCAGGACGTAGCGCCGCTCCAGACGAACGCCCTGGTAGGGCACCGCGTGGGCATCCAGCACATGCCCTCGTCCGTCCGGGGACGCCCCCTCGGCCACCTCGGCATCCGACACGCCACCGATCAGCTCTGATCGCGGACCGCGGCGAATGCCGGGGACCTCGTCGTTGAGTTCAGCCACCAGCCCCTGCTCGAAGACGCGGGGTTGCCCGGGATCGGTGGGGAGACGATAGGGGTGCCAGTGCTCCGGCAATGTGGTGGACGGCAGCCACGTGAATTTTCGGGTGCCGGTGCGACGCCCCTCCGCCATTGCCGTGGACGTATCGGCATCCGCGCTCAGTTGCACGCCGTCGGCCCGCAACTCGACGGCCCAGATGACGTCCGTGTCCTCATCGACTCCCAGCAGGACGTCGTCCAGCACAGGACCCACCACTGGGCTCGCAGCGGTCGGCCACAGGACCAGGGACGACCGACCCAACCCGGACGTCCGGTACAGGGACCACGGCCCGACGGGCTCATCAGGGACGCCCGGCCCGGGATCCACCGGCGGTGGTGTGAGGTCATCGGTCTGGTCGAAGCTGTTGCGGACCGTGACAGTTCCCAGGGTCGCCACCACGCCAATCCCCGGTTGCCCAACGCCGGGTTCGGGGACCGGAACCAGGAACCAATCCGTGGCGTGGTCGGCGATCAGTTGGATGAGCAGCACGGTGGCCAAGTGGGACCGGTCCGGTGGGTACCCCCCGATGTCACTCGCCCGGTCCTCGATCTGCCAGATCCGGGGCAGCGGTGCCCCGGGGTACGCCAGGCGGGTCGGGATCACCTCCCGGGGGGGATCGGGTGCCGGTTCCGGCCCAGGAAGATCGGACGCAGCATCACCTGACCACCAATCCACTGCACCCCCGCCGTGGGCGGGGACCGTCACGGTGGTGTCACCGACGACAAAATCGGCAGTGTGGTCAAGGGTGCGACTGCTCCACCTGTCCGAGCGGGCAGGGTTGAATCCCGCGAGGGCAGGGTGCTCGGCACCGACCAGTCCGAGACGCCACGCCGCCAAGCCATCGACCTGCCCGGTGAAGCCGCTTCCGTAGGGGTCGGGCAGGGCGCCCGTGAACGCGGCCCGGCCGCGGTCCGCCGCCGACAGGTCCGCCCCGACCTGCCGTCCCACACGGACACGCCGACCCACCGTCCACCAGTCGAGGGCCGAACCCTCGATGATCGCCTCCGCGGGCACCACGGTGGGATCGAGTCCGTCCACCGGTTGGAGGGGGGTGCGGGCCACTGGCATGGTGACACCCACGGGTGTTCCGGCATCCTCCCCGACGTGCTCACCCAGCTGCCACTGCCTGCCCAGCATCCACAACGGGTCGGCCACCTCGGTGGCAAAGCCCCTTTGCAGATCGCCGAACGGGGCCAGCGGTTCCAGCCGTCGCAGCCACTCATACATCAGCGGTCCTCCACCATCGTCGAGCCAGCGGTGATGACGTCATCCACCAGCATTGAGGTCGGGAGCATCTGGGCGAGTTCCGTCGGCATCGGTGGGCGCACGGATCGCACCCGCGCCAGCCGACGTGCCTGCAGCACGGATCCAAGGACGTCAGCGGCCTGGTCGGGCGCGTCGACGTCGGCCGGTAGTGCCAGCAGGATGGCCTGCGGTGGTCGGGCCCGGGGGGCGTCGTATCCGAAGGCAGCCCAGGTGGTGTGCTGACGGCTGGGCACCGTCTCGGCCCACGTGTCGATGGACATGACGGCAGCCTGACCCGCGACAGGTCCGGCGGTGAAGGTGAGGATCAGGTCTCGGTGCCCGGTCTCCTCCAGATCACCCGACTGCCAGATTGGGTCGACGTCGCTCGCGATGGCCGTCCAGGGTGTGGTGGCGGTCAGTTGTGCCATCTCCAGCCGGGCCGCGGCCGGACGGACGGCTGCGACCACCTCCAACCAGGCTGCGTCGTCAAACGGTTGCTGGACCTCGGGGAGTGCTCGCGGACAGGCCAGGGGGAGTGCCAGGACGCTGGGCAGCAGACCCCGGATCCGTCGGGCCACCTCGGTGGCGTCCGCGTCTGCGTCGGTCGACGCCTGACCGAGATCGCTCAGCCGGGCGGTGAGCTCGAGCGCCGCCGCATTCAGATCCTGCGGCAGGCCCCAGCGTCGGGCCAGCACTGCAGTTCCGGGCAGTGGGGCGGAGAGCTCCGCCAACAGATCCGCGGCCAGAACGCGGAGCCTCCCCAACCGAAGCCGCAGCAACGGGGCGGACTCGGGTCGGGGTTCGGTCCCGCCGACGGCGCCGCAGATGCGGGACAACCGGTCCCACGCCGTCGCCGCGGCCGAGCCGGATTGGTCGCCGCCGATCAGGGTTCTCGGCATCATGACCGCCTCAGCTACGCCCAGTCCCAGTTCTGTGAGTGACATGGGGCCTGCAGTGCCGACCCAGGTCCAGTCCGCCGGGTCCCCCAGCTCGGTGGCCAGGAAGGAGGCGAAAGCCGGGTCCGCGACAACCACCGGGGAGCGCCCGTCCAGATCGTCGGGGGCCTCCCATGCGGCATCCCATGGCAAAGCGATCTGGACACTGGTTTTGACGGTGCTGCCGGACCGCTGGGTCCGCAGCAACCGGAACTCGGGCGGGGCACCCAGTCCTGCCGCGGCCTCCAGCGCTTCGGCCGCCGCTTCGACCCGCCCCTCGACGACGTCGTGGAGCGCATCGGTGACCAGCAGGTCGGAGTAGGTGTCCAAGGCAGCCCGCAGGTCGTCGAAATCGGACGCGGCGATCCCACCGGGAAGCACGGGGGCAGCCAGGACCCGTTGGCCGTCACACACACGGCGGCCCTCCCACTCCGGGCGTGCAGGGAAGTTCCGACGCAGCAGTAGCACCAGCGCTGGATCCCCCACCCTCCGCTCCACCTCCCGGCCAAGGGCCTCTGACAGGTGCACTCCGGACCTGACCTGTTCGGCGAGACCGCCGGCCACCCGGACATTCCTGGAGTTCAACGTGATGTTCCACTGGGCCTCGTCGGCATGGTGCACGGCCTGGTCGCGAAGCACAGCGGCGGTCAACGCCTGGGTGTATCCGGGGGCGTGCAGCAGCCCCGCGGTGGTCGGTGCGGTGGGGTCCTCGCTCGGTGAGAGGTCGTCCACCCACCCGTAGCATCCGAGCCGGGGACGGCCGCCCGCTGCCTTGAGCGCCGTCAACCGACGGTGGGCCAGGCCGGTCCACCACGCATCAGTGCGATGCCCGGTGAGGTCCAGCACTGCGGGGAGAACACGCTCGGTGAGTTCCGGATCCACCTTGCCGAGATACTCGACGGCGGAGCGCACATCCTCGAACTGCCGGCAGACCACGGCGGCTCGCGGATCGCCGTCGCCCCTGGCGATGAGCGGGCGGACGAAGTCGGGTAGCTCGGAGACCCTCCCACCGTGGTTGATGCTGCTCCCACTGGCCAGGAGGTAGAGCTGCTCGATCCCGTCGACGTCGAACATCATTTCCACGGGACCCCGCACTGCGCCGGGCAGTCCCAGCCGCGCCACCTCAGCCTGGGTGAGCAGGAGGCTGTGCCGCACCAGGCGTGCCAGCACCGCCGGCGGGTCACCGTGCACCCTCCAGACGTCGGACTCGTCATTCGCTTCTGCCAGTTGTACCCAGTTGGCGTCAAGGAAGGCACGGAACAGATCTTGCTGGTCGGGGTCGACCCGTTCCGGCCAGTGCTCCACGTCCAGCAGCGGCGAGTACCGTCGGTGCGGTCCCGGGGGCCAGTGTGATCGCAGATAGCCGAACTGTTCCTCCCACTCCCGCACCGTCGAGGCCGGGTCCACCAGCCCACATGCCGCCCGCAGCGCCGCATAGATCAGCGTCGGGGGCAGCTGCCGGGACCCGTACATCCGCGAGGTCGGTGTGTGCTCCAGCACCTCCAGGAGGCGGTCGACGTCCGCACCGACGGCCGTGCCGCGGTCCAGCGCGGCCGCGAGGAGTGGTTTGTCCAGCACCGGCAACCCGACCAGGGGAATCTGCTCAGTGACGGGGTCGCCAGCCCGCAGTCTCCCCGCCGGCTCCCGCCACGACCAACGGTCGTAGTCGCCGATGGGCAGGACACCGTAGGGCAGGTCGCCGATCCTCAACACGGGATAGGGCCCGAAGGTGTGGAGGTGTCGCACCGCCCACTCCCCGAGGTGCCAGACCTCGTCCCCGGCACCGACGACGTCCTTGAGCGTGCGCTGCCACAGCACCGGCCACAGTGCCTGCGTCAGCAGTGTCGCAACGTGGGCCAACTCCACGTCCGGTTCGGGTACGCCCGGCCACACCGGCTGGCCCATGAGCGCCCCTGCGAGTCCGGCGGCTGCGCTGCCACCGGACCTGGCTGTCTGCAGCCAGGGCGCCGGGTCGGATCCAAGGTCGGTGGTGGGTGATCCTGCAAGGGTGGTGGTCGGGGTGAACGGCGGGAGCGTCCCCACCTTCCCGGTGTCGGCATGGGTGGCAAACAGCACCGACGGGTCAGCCGCGGCCGGATCGTCGTCGTAGCCGATGCACAGCAGCACCTCCAGATGCGGCCGCGCCTCCCCGAGCACTATCTCACCAGCCAGGCCGGCCTGCACAGCCCCGGAATAGGAGTTCCACCAGCGACGCGGAGTCTGGCCGTCCACCTCGGGTTCTGCCACCGACATCACGCTCGCCTCGGCCGCCAGCTTCTCCCGTTTCGGGTTGAGGGTCAGCAATTTCGACGGCGCGTCAGCCGTACCACCCCACACCTCGAACACCCGTGGCAGGCCCACCACGGGGGTCGTGATCGGCTCCGGCCGCTCCGGGTACTCCTCGAATGGTGCGAACTCGCCACCAGTTCGCACCACTGGGACAGTGCGCAGCAGGTAGTCGGCCCGGCCGCCGCTGACGGCGGCCGTCAACTTGCCGTGCGCCGCAGCGCCGAGCACGCCGTCGAGACTTCCACCCGCCTCTGTCCAGCACCCCGCGACGAGTCGACTCTCGAGAAGGCTCACCGGTGCGGGCTGGCGTGCCAGACAGGGCGCGTCCGGCTCCACCCGGACGCGCAATCGCCAGACCGATTCGGGCGTTCCCGGCGCGGCGGCGAGGTCCGGAGGAAAGAACCGGGTCTCCAACCGGACCGGGAGAAGGACGTCCCATCCCGGTGACGTCGCCGCGCCGGAGTGCAGCCGCCATCCCGTGGCTGTGAGGTCGGCCAGGTCTGTGGCGTCCAGCGGGACACCGTGCTGGAATGCCTGACCGTCACCCACTTCGCCCCCGTTACCGGCGACGTAGTCCAGGATGGCCTGGGCTGTGGCGAGCGACATGGCTGGCGGATCCACCAGCAGGCGTTCCGGACTGATGGCCAGCTCATCGAGGAGTCGCTGGGGATTGTCGCCAGGGAGTCCGGCTAGCCATGTGGAGAAGTCCATGAACGCCCAGATGTCCGGCGGAGGTTGACCGATGGCCTTCTCCACCCGGTCCTCGAATTGGAGGAGCGCCTGGCGGACCCGGCCGATCCGTGCCGTGAGGTCCATGGCCTCCCGTGCGGAGGCGGCATCCGGCGGGTCGGCGTGCCGCCCCGGGTCCCCGACCCGCAGCCAGCCGGGGATCCTGGCAAGGCCGGCTTCGAGCGTGGTCAGGAGGGCAGCAGCCCCGTCGACCGCGTCGCGGGCATGGGAGGTGAGGTCGTTGACGGCGCTCATTGCGGCAACAGCTTTCCGAAGAAGGCCCGGACGGGCTGGTTGAGTGTTGCCTTCGCGTATGCGGCACCGTTGGTCATCAGGTCCTCAGCTGGGGTCGCCACGTTGAACCGGAAACCGGGTGGCGGTTCCTCCAGCACGAGCCAGTGGTCCCTTCCCGCGCTGGGCGGTAGCGGGAAGCCGAAGAACACGAGCTCGGGATGCAGGCTGCCGGTCAGGTTGGGCCAGATCCTCGGGTTCACGATCTTGTCCACGTCGTCCTGCCAGGCAGCAGTCCCGCCGGGGTTCAGCATGAGGTAGACGATGGTCGCGGGGTATCGCCGAAACAGTTCGGTGTGCAGGATCACCACGAGCTGGGCTCCGATGCCAAGCGCGTGGACCGGGTCACCGAGGGCGGAGGTGTCGGTCCAGATGGGGGCGCCGGGGCTGGGGGGAGTCAGGATGTCCAGGACGGGGCGGATGTCGGTGGTCGGACCGCCACCATCGTTGTCGATCCGTTGCCAGAATCGGCGCAACGGCGTCCAGCCGGTCACCAGCGGAAGGTTGCGCCAGCGCAACTCCCCCAGTGCCTGGTGGTTGGCCCCCAGAAGGAACGCATCCACGAACTCCGGGTTGGTGGAAACGGCGTGCACCCGGTCGATGGGTAGCTCGCCCCCGCCGGGGAGCAGCCAGTCAGGGGAATTCTCCTGCAGGAACGACCACAGGGGGATGTTGAGTTCCAGTGCCAGGTCGGGCGCGGCGAGTTCGGGTTGCCGGATGCCCTTGATGCCGTCCAGTACCCGACCCACCACCACCGGTCGGTCGACCAAGGGGTTGATGGCGGAGAGCACAGACGATGCCAGCGCCCCCACGTCGGCCACGGGTGAGCACTCCATTTCCACGGGGGGGCGGAAGAGTCTGTCGATCGTCTCCTCGCTGAGCTGCCGCAGGAGCTCCGCGAGGCCGCGGACGGACTCCTTCGAGTTCCTTGGCATCGCCTGCACCGCTTGTTCCAGGAATGCGCCCCCCGCCTGCCGCAGCATGCTGGCAATCTGCTCCCGCCGGGCGGGATCCGAAGCAGCCTTCGCCAACTCCTCCTGGCCGGGCAGTGGCTCCGGCAGCGGCACGCATGTGGTGGCGGCGGCCTCGATGAGGTCCGGCAGCGAGGTGCCCCCCGTCCCAGCGACTCGGGCCAGCGCGGTGCGCGGCCGAAGCATGCGGCGCGCACCGGAGGAGAACAATGCAGGAACGAGGCGAGACGTCCGTCCTGCCAGCCGGTCGAGCACGACGGCGCCGCCATCCACCGGGATGCGGGACAACATCGGTGCCACCACGACGAAAGCGGCTCTCGGATCCTCCGGCACCCTGCGCGTCCACAGCCTGCGTGCAGCGTGCAGCCCCAGCGAAAGGTTGCGGACCCGCTCGGCGAGGACGGCGAGTTCCCCGGACTGCTGGGCGGCGCCGTCGGCAATCCTCTCCTGCCAGGCGATGGCCGCCCAGGACCCCAACCCGGCCGTGCCACGGTGGCGGGGGTCCACCCGCAACTGCCGTCGCCATCCGCTCCCCGGCACCGGATTCTCGGGCGCCGTCCACGGCTCGTCGTAGCGCGGCAACCCCAGCACCCACCGTCCGCGAGCCTCGGAGAGTTCGGCCAACTTCTCCACCTCATCTGCGATGCCGAGGTGATCGGACAACGGTTCGGTTGGCGGGCTGTCCACGGCGCGCAGCGCTCCACCGAGGTGCAGCATCGGGTCGTCACGACCCCGAACGGTGACAGCTGCGCTGCCGAACCCGGCCGTCCGCAGGTCGTCCTCCTCCGTCGTCGTCAACGGTTCCAGACGCTGCGCAATGGAGCGGAAGTCGTCCACGTCGTCTCGGGTGCGAAAGCTCCAGTGATCGTGACAGGGAAGGGTGACCTCCGGCGTGTCCTTGCTCCAGGCAAACTGCGGCGGGTTGGCGCCGGTGCCGGGGACGATGCCTGGCACCAGCACCGCGGTGTACGAGAGGTTCTTTTCCAGGCGGCGCGGGCTGAGGATCCGGGCGACCGTCGCGCCCGGGATGGCGTGGACGTGTGCCCAGCGGGCTGAGTCCACGAGCGGATGAAGCACCAATGCGCTGTTGAGGATCGAGACGGTGGCGCCGTCGACGATGATCTCCTCACCCGTCGTGCCCACCACCAGTACCAGCCAAGGTCGGAGGAGCGGCATGTTGGGGAAGGGTGTGTAGCGCCACGGCAGACCGGGGTCGCTGAGTTCGATGTGCGCGACGCGGGTGATTTCGGCGTCGACTGTGCCGGGTGAGGGCTTGCGACCCACGATGACGCCAGCCTGCAGGGACCGGACATCCTGGGGTCCTGCGAAGAGGAACGGGGCCGATCCGTCCCGGGCGGCACCGTCGTCCAGGGTGACGACCAACTCACCCTGCATGCGACCCTCGGCGTACGTCGGGCCCGCCAAGGTGCTCATCTCCGAACGCTGCCAGGCGAAGAACGTTTCGGTCATGTCTACAGCCCTTCCAGTGCGACGGGCTGCGCGGCGTCCGCGGCGGCCAGGGCGGCGCCACCCGCGATCATGGAGCGACGGATCGCACCAGTCGCGCAGGTGTGTTGTGCCCCGTCGACGGTGCTGACCCAGGGGGGCGCAGTGATCGTGACGCGTGCGTCAACATCCGCCATGACGGCCGGTTGGTCACGCTGGGCAACCATTGTCAGGACGCCTCCCGGGAATGAAAAAGCGATCGGCAGCACACCGAGTGTGGTGAAGGTCGATTCTCCGCGCACCTTTCGCAGGATCAGTGGTGCCGAGGAGCCGTCCTCCTCCGACCCGGGGGTCATCCCACCCGCCCCCACCTGTACGCCGGCATCGAGGAGGTCGTAGGTCGGTGTGGCCAGTGCTTGCGCCTTGGTCAGGGTGATGTAGGCCCCGGGGGCGAACCTGTCGCGTTCCACGCCGCTCTGGCGGGGGGCGGTGGCCTTGATCGTCTGTCGGGTACCGAGCGGCGTACCGTCCACCCGATCGACTGGCAGGCCCAGAGGAACGCGGTGCTGGGTCCAGATCAGACCGGACAGGGGAGCCAGCACGGCGAAGTCGCCCTGCCGGTCCGGAGTCGACAGCACCACTGAGCGATCGATGCCCCCGATGGCCCGGAGATTGGTGGGGGCGAACTCCTCTGACACGAGGACGTCCACCGCGCGGCGTGGCGCAATGGCGGGCGTGCTCACCGGCTGACCGAAGACGAACGTGTCCTCCCAGTCGAAGTCCTTGAGGAACGTTTCAACCGTGACCTTGCCGTGGATCGTGACGGGGCCTGGCCCGTCGAGTTGGCCCTCGAACCTGACCCCCGCGAAGGTGTGCCCGAAGAATTTCACAGCGAGTCCACCCACCACGTCAGCTGTGATGTGGAACGGGGTGAACTGGATGATGGCGTCGAGCCCGAGGTATCCGGAGATGGACGCGATGCCGGCGTCGATTCCCATCTCCAGTCGGCCCCCGAACTGCAGCGTGTTGGATGTGGCGGCCAGATAGCCCTCCGCCCTGAACGTCAGGCCGGGCAGGGGTACGTCCAGTGCCATACCGAGTCGGTTCAGCGGTCGGATCTTCGCGGGTTCCGGCGAGAATCCCGGGTAGAAACCCCCGAGGGAGAGCACCGTGTACGGGGTGGCGCCCCAACTGATCGCGAAAGCCAGGTCGCCATAGATCGTGAAGATGCCCAGCACACCACTGTCAACCAGCGATGCATCGACCGTCGCCGTCCGGGCCGGGAAGTCGAGCACCCCCAGGATGTCGGCCCGGATCTGCAGGACCGCCGGGATCCCGGCCCGCACAGAGCCGACCAGTGCGATCACTGGTCCCGGAAGCTGGATGAGGACAGCCAGGTCGACCGACGCGAATCCCGCCCCGGCCACCTCCAGCCACGAAAGACGGAACGTGGGCCCCATCACCGCGCTGCCGTCGCGCGGCGGGAAGAGTTGGTCAACGGCGATCAGCGCCGCCGAGGCCGAGGGTCCGATGTCCAGCGGGAAGATCACTGCCGCCAAGGTGCCCTCACGCAGTTTCGCCGCCATCGCGTCCCTGTCAATGGCTCGCTGCACCCCCACCAGTCCGCCGATGCGGCTGATCTGGAATCCGAAACCGAATTGCAGGCCCGGGGTGAAACCGGCCGCGAACACCGCCAGGAAGGACGGCCCTCCGGCAGAAGTGCGAGCGAGGCTGGCCAGTGCAGCGACCTCAATCACTCCGATGCTGGCACTGATGACTCCGGCGACACCGGTATCGGTCACCCGCAGAGCCCCGTTGCCCTTGACAGGACCAGCGTCCAGCTTGGCTTGGAACGTGTTTGGCGGCATGGGGCCGATGGCGATCAGCGAACCACCACGCGGATCCGCCAGCCGTGCCGCCGGCGAGGTCACGCTGACGAACAGAGGGCCGAGCTGAGCCTCGGCGTGCAACTGGTAGGCATCCAGAAGGCCCGTCCGCCTGGCCTGCTCTTTCAGTTCCGCAATGGGCAGCATGGCCAGAGCGCGGTCGATGAGGTCATCCTTGATGGCTTCCAGTCGCTGCTGGTAATCGCGGACCGCATTGTCGAGATCGCCCACCGCGTTCGTCTCGACGGCGATGTCGAGGTTCTGCGCAGCCTGGACCAGCCCTGCCACCCGGGGATCGACGGCGGAAAGCAGCCCTGCAACAATTCC
>JBBSRQ010000034.1:0-21260 GCA_038242845.1 Propionibacteriales bacterium
CGCAGATCGAGGGCTACCTCCAGTCCAACGATGTGGGACTCGACCTTGCAGTACGGACCACGGACCCGACGTCACTGGCAGTGGTCTCGCTCGACGACGACGGCAAGGCCCAGTACACCTTCCACTTTGACGGCACCTCCAGCTTCGGTTGGCGACCATCTGAATTCCCTGCGTTAGCCGACGAGGACTGGCTGCACTTCGGCTCCATCGGGGCAATCTCCGGGCCAGGAGCAAAACCGATCCTGGACTTCGTGGCCGCCACCCAGGCCACCGTCAGCTACGACATCAACGTGCGTCCCACCGTCCAGCCGGACCGATCCGCCTACTTCCACACGGTCAGTGACCTGATGGCCGCCGTCGGATCCGGTGGAGGAATCGTGAAGGCCAGCGACGAGGACATCAACTGGCTGGTCGATGATGACGATCCGCTCGCCTACGCCGAGGCATGGGTCGTCGAGCACGGCCTGGCAATCTTCATCGTCACCCTCGGATCCGACGGCGTGGTGGCCATCAAACCCGACGGACGGCACACACGTGTCCCCGGGCACCGTGTGGACCTGGTGGACACGGTGGGTGCGGGGGACACGTTCATGGCCGGATTCCTCTCCGCCTACGCCGTCGACCCGATGAACGTGGAGGCAGCACTCACACGGGGGGCTGCCGCCGCCGCGCTGGTGTGCAGCCGCAAGGGTGCCAATCCGCCCACGGCCACCGAGCTCGAAGTGTTCCTCGCCGGCTGAGCGGCCGGGCCGGGGCACCGGTGGTGCGACGGTATATTGAGCGGGCGTGCACGGGCGCCGCGCCCACGGGCCGGCACCGCTGCCCACATGTGAAGTCAACCAAGGAGCACTACGTGAGCCAGGACGTGGACCATACGTCGAGAACCTACGACCGGGTGCAGGCCCAGGAGAAGTGGCAGGCGTTCTGGGAGGAGGACGAAACCTTCCGTCCCCGCGACGACGGGCGCCGAGAACGCCGCTACGTCCTCGACATGTTCCCCTACCCATCCGGTGACCTGCACATGGGGCATGCCGAGGCCTACGCCATGGGAGACGTCCCGTCGCGCTTCTGGCGCCTGCAGGGTTTCGACGTCATGCACCCGATCGGCTGGGACTCCTTCGGTCTCCCGGCCGAGAACGCCGCCATCAAGGCCAACACGCACCCGGCCACATGGACGTACAACAACATTGAGACGCAGGCACGCTCGCTCCGTCGGTACGGCCTGTCGTTGGACTGGTCGCGACGACTCCACACCTCGGACGAGGAGTACTACCGCTGGACCCAGTGGCTGTTCCTGAAGTTCAGGGAACGCGGGCTGGCGTACCGGAAGGACTCGTTCGTCAACTGGTGTCCGCAGGACCAGACGGTGCTCGCCAACGAGCAGGTTGTCGGCGGCTGCTGTGAGCGTTGTGGGGCCGAGGTCACCAAGCGCAAGCTGAACCAGTGGTACTTCAAGATCACCGACTACGCGGAGCAACTGCTTGACGATATGTCGCAGCTCGAGGGCGGCTGGCCGGACCATGTGCTGGCGATGCAGCGCAACTGGATTGGCCGCTCCGAAGGCGCGCACGTCAAGTTCGTCGTCGACGGCCGCGGCGAGCCGATCACCGTGTTCACGACGCGCCCTGACACTCTCTTCGGCGCGACGTACATGGCTGTCGCCCCCGACGGCGCGCTGGCCGGTGAACTCGTCAGCGACGAGCAGCGCCCCGCCTTCGAGGCTTACGCCGAGAAGGCCAAGAAGCAGACCGAGATCGAGCGACAGTCGACGGAGCACGAAAAGACCGGCGTCTTCCTGGGGGCGTACGCCACCAACCCCGCCACCGGGCAGAAGATGCCCATCTGGGCTGCAGACTATGTGCTCGCCGATTACGGCACCGGCGCCATCATGGCCGTTCCTGCACATGACCAGCGCGACCTCGACTTCGCTCGCACCCATGATCTGCCAGTGGTCACGGTCCTCGACGTTGACGGCACGGATCCCGCCGAGACCGGCGTGGCCACCATCGGAGACGGCGCCTACCTGAACTCGGGTCCACTGAACGGGCTCACCGACAAGGCGGCCGGCGTCTCCCGCATCATCGAGCAGTTGGAGGCCGACGGTGCCGGCACCGGCACCATCCAGTACCGCCTGCGGGACTGGTTGTTGTCCCGTCAACGGTTCTGGGGATGCCCCATCCCAATCATCCACTGCGAAAAGTGCGGAGAGGTGCCGGTGCCCGAGGAGCAACTGCCGGTCCGTCTCCCCGACATGCGCGGCGCGGCACTGTCCCCCAAGGGCACGTCGCCCCTGGCGTCCGCCACCGACTGGGTCAATGTCGCCTGCCCCGCCTGCGGTGGGCGCGCGACGCGCGACACGGACACCATGGACACCTTTGTGGACTCGTCCTGGTACTTCTTCCGGTACTGCTCCCCTCACTACACCGAGGGCCCATTCGACCCGGAGGCCGTTGCCAACTGGATGCCCGTGGCGCAGTACGTGGGCGGCGTCGAGCACGCCATCCTCCACCTGCTCTACATGCGCTTCTTCACCAAGGTCCTCCGGGACATGGGGTTGGTGAGTTTCGACGAGCCGATGAAGCGTCTCCTCAACCAGGGGCAGGTCATCAACGAGGGCAAGGCCATGAGCAAGTCGCTGGGCAACGGTGTCGACCTCGGGAAGGTGATCGACGAGTACGGTGTCGATGCCGTGCGCCTGACGATGGTGTTCGCGGGACCGCCCGAGGATGACATCGACTGGGCGGAGGTGTCGCCCGCGTCGTCGCTGAAGTTCCTGCAGCGCGCATTCCGCGTAGCGGGTGACGTCACGAGCGCGACGGATGCCGACTATGCAGCCGGAGCTCCGGAGCTGAGGCATCAGACCCACAAGGCGATCGCGGAGATCACCCTGCTGGTGGAGTCAGGACGCTTCAACGTCGCCATTGCACGCACGATGGAACTCGTCAATGCTGCACGCAAGGCGATAGACGGGACGATCGGCGGAGCCGACCCGGCGGTGCGGGAGGCAGCGGCCTTCGTGGCGCAGTCGTTGAGTCTTGTGGCGCCGTATGTCGCCGAGGAGATGTGGGAGACGCTCGGTCTCCCGCCGTCCATCGCGAACAGCACCTGGCCCGCGGCTGATCCTTCCCTCATGGTGGAGGAGTCGGTGACCATGGTGGTGCAGATCCAGGGCAAGGTTCGCGGCAAGATCGAGGTCCCGGCCGACATCGTTGAGGGCCGCGCACTGGAATTGGCGTTGGCGGATGCGGGTGTCCAGCGGTCGCTGGACGGTCGTGAGATCGTCAAGGTCATCGCACGTCTGCCGAAAATGTTGAGCCTGGTGCCCGGGAAGTAGCACGCGACGTATCACCTGACAGGCCGCCGCCGGGACCTCCCGGCGGCGGCTTGTCCACACGTGTGGCGGATTCGTGGGGAGCGGCGGCGGTGACTGCCCACAGTGGTGGGCATGAGCCCCGTGACCAGACCCGGTTTCGACGACGAACTGGCACGGGCACGCCTTGCGTTCATCAGCGCCGGCCAACCCCCGCTCGGGGCGCCCCGACGTGCTGCGCCGGAGATGGAATCCGGGGCGAGCCCGGCCTACGCAGCCGATCCCGACGATCCGGTCGCCACAGGCGTCCCGGCCGGCGCGGAGTCCTCACGGGTTCGCATATTCGATCGGTTCTCACTCACGACGCGTCAGGCGGTGGCGGTCCTTGTCCTTCTGCTCGTGGGCGTGGTCGTGGCACTGACCGCACTGGGTCGAAGCTCTGCATCCCAGGTGCCTGTGCAGCCTGCCCCGTCAGTTGCTCGATCCAGCCCCACGGTGGAGGCTGCGACCAGCCCGGAACCCGCAAGCCCGATGCGGATTCACGTGCTTGGCGCGGTCGCTGCTCCGGGCGTGGTGTCGCTCGAGCAGGGGGCAATTGTCCAGGATGCGGTGGTGGCGGCGGGCGGACTCCTTGACGATGCCGACCCGGCTGAGCTGAATCTTGCGGCCCCACTGCGCGACGGTCAGCAGGTGGTCGTCGGCACCACGGCCGAGCCGCGAGGCCAGGTGAACGAGGAACCCGGCTCGCTGCAGCCCGGAGCCTCTCAAGGTCCCGTAAACCTCAACACGGCCACGGCGGCCGAGCTGGAGGAACTTCCCGGCGTGGGGCCGGTCCTGGCAGGAGCCATCGTTGCGTGGCGCGAGGACAACGGCGCGTTCGCATCGGTGGCGCAGTTGCAGGAGGTGTCCGGGATCGGACCGAAGAGCTTCGCGAGACTGGAACCGATGGTGACGACGTGACGACGTCGCACGACTGGCGGCTGGCACCGCTGGCCGCTGCCGCGTGGGCCGGTGCGTGGCTGGGATCAGCAGGACTGCAACCCGGGTGGGCACCCATCCTGGGTGCCTTGGCTGCCCTGATCGTGGTGGCTGTCGGTGCTGCGTTCGGGAATCGGACCTGGTTGGTGCTCGTGGTGGTGGTCCTGGTCGTCACCACTGTCCTGACGGCCGTGCGCGCCGCAACTATGCAGTCCGCCGCGCCGGCACAGTTGGCGGCGCGCGGTGTCACGGCCACCGTCATCATCAGGATCGTGGGGGAGCCCTGGTTCAGGGATGGCAGCAGGCCCGCGTTGGCTGTTGCGCGCGCCGAACTCCTCGAACTGCGCACCCACCAGATGACGGTGACCACCCGGCAGCCGGTGATGGTGTTCGCCACCGCGGAGGTGGCGCAGGATTTCGCACGGGCGGTGCCGGGTGCCACGTACGAGGTGCGGGGAAGACTGGCCCCCGCGGAGAGTGAGGCACCCGAGGCTCTCGTTGTGAGGGCGCGCTCCCTGTCCGAGCAGGTGGCTCCGCCCGGCCCGATTGATCTGCTGGTCAATGCCCTGCGATTTGGGCTGAGGCAGAGCACGGCCCATTCCCCTCCACAGCAGGCCGCCCTGGTGCCCTCGCTCGTGGTGGGGGACACCGCTTTGATCACCGAGGAGATGGATGCGGACTTCAAGGTGACGTCCCTGTCGCACCTGATGGCGGTGAGTGGCTCCAACCTGACGCTCATGCTGGCTGTCCTGCTCGCACTGTCACGGGCGCTGGGGGCGCGGGGGTGGTGGGTCCGCGCGGTGGCCATGGCAGGAGTGGCGCTGTTCGTCCTTGTGTGCCGGGGCGAACCTTCGGTCATCCGGGCGGCAGCAATGGGGCTCGTGGCCGTCTCGGCGACCGGTGTGGGGCGCGGTGGTCGCAGCGTCCGGAACCTTGCACTGGCGGTGCTGTGCCTCATGCTGATCGACCCGTGGCTCTCCCGGTCATGGGGTTTCTCCCTGTCCGTGGCGGCGTGCTCGGGGATCGCGCTGTGGTCACCGTCGTGGGTGACCGCTGTCTCAGCGTGGGCGCCACGCTGGTTGGCCGAGGCCCTGGCCATCCCCTTGGCTGCGCAACTGGCCACGCAACCGCTGATCACGGCGCTCTCGGGCCAGGTGTCCGTGGTCGGGGTGCTGGCCAACGCTCTTGCGGGCCCGTTCGTGGGTCCTGCAACGGTGCTGGGCCTGGCCGCCATGTGCACGTCGTTCCTACCCTGGCTGCCTCTGTTGTTCGGATGGTTGGCGGGCTGGTGTGTGCAACCCATCCTGTGGATCGCCCAGCTGGGAGCCTCCCTCCCGTCAGCCGCGTGGGCATGGCCCGCCACACCCCTGGGCGTGGCGCTCGCTGTTGCGGGATCCCTGCTGTTGGCTGCAGGCATGGTGCACGTCCTGCATCGGGGGTCCACGACCGTTGCACTGGTGGGATCGTTGTTCCTGATCTCGCTGGTCCGGCCCGTGGTGTGGGGGTGGCCCGGGCCGTGGCAGGCGGTCTTCTGCGACGTGGGACAGGGCGATGCCACGGTGCTCAGGGCTGGGCCGGGGACTGCCGTGCTCATCGATACCGGTCCGGAGCCCAAGGCTCTGCTCGCCTGCCTGGACTCCCTTGGTGTCCGGGACGTTCCGCTGCTGGTCCTGACGCACTTCCACGCCGACCACATCGGCGGACTCCAGCAGGTGCTGGACCACTTCGCCCCCGACGTGGTGCTGGTGAGTCCCTATGGCTCTCCGGCGGACGCGGCTGCTGCGGTCAGCCGCGAAGCAACCGCTGCCGGGTCAGAGGTTCTCCCAGCAGTTGCGGGGGAGGTTCTGCGCGTGGGTGACGTGGTGTGGACCACCGTGTCGGCGCCGGCCTTGCCGCCGTCGGGGGGTGGCGACAGTGGCCAGAGCGGGGCGGAGAATGATTCCTCGGTGGTCGGGCTGGCCGAAGTCTCAGCACTTCGGCTCGTGCTTCCTGGAGATGTCGAGCCGGCGGGACAGCGGCGGGCAATGGCGGAGGCCGAGCGGGTGGGCATCTCGTTGACCGGCCATGTGATGAAGCTCCCGCACCACGGTTCTGCACGTCAGGACCCGGACTTCTTCGAAGCCACGCAAGCGTCCCTGGCGGTGGCGAGCGCGGGTGAGGACAACGATTACGGGCACCCTGCACGCGCCGCGCTCGATCTGGCCCGGCGGGACGGCATGGCAGTGTCCCGGACCGATCGGGACGGATCCATTGCGATATCGGTGATCGATGGCGGGTTGACCGTGCGCACGACGCACCGCTGACCCGCCGCCCACCGCCGGCCAGCGGGGCGGGCGTCAGAGCAGCGTGGCGGGGCGGGGTGCCAGCCCTGCAGCCCTGTACATGGCATCGATGACCTCCATGTTGGCCACCGAGTCAGCCGGACCAGTGGGCACGCCGACGCCGTCGCGGATCGCGGAAACGAAGGCCGCCAGTTGTGCGGCGTAGCTGGTGGGCTGCCGCGGCACCTCCTCGGTGGTGGTGCCGCCCTCCAACGTCAGGGTGATCCGGTTGCCGGCCTGCGGGTGGACGAAGTGGTCCACATCGATTGTTCCCAGGGTGCCGGTGATGCGGGCGGTTTGCGCTGCCTTCTCCTCCAGCAGGGAGCTCCGGATGGTAGAGGTGACGCCGCCGTGGAACTGCAGCTTCGCCTCCAGCGCCTCGTCCACCTGACCGCCGTCGACCGTCCGTGCCCACGCGGACAGCACCTCGGGCTCGGATCCCATGAGCGTTCGCGCCAGATGGATGGGGTAGCACCCGAGGTCCATGGTTGCGCCACCGCCGAGCGGCAGTTGATACCGGATGTTCGTGCGATCGGGCATGGTGATGTCAAAGGTGGCGCTGATGTCGGTCACGTCACCGACCAGGCCGAGTGCCAGCATCTCCTGCAGACGCGCAACGAGAGCGTGGTAGCGGTAGTGGAACGCCTCCATCAGCACCGTCTCGCTGGTGGCCGCGACGTCGGCCACCTGACGGGCCTCGGTGGCGTTGGCAGCGAATGGCTTCTCAACCAGCACGTGTTTCCCCGCGTGCAGTGCTCGCACGCTCCAGTGCGCATGGTGCGCGGCGGGTAATGGGATGTAGATGGCATCCAGATCCGGCGAGTCCACCACGTCATCGTAGGAATCAAGCACCGAGCCGATGCCATGCGTGTGCGCGAACTCCACGGCGCGCTGCCGGTCGCGTGCAGCCACAGCTGCAAGGACCACGTCATCGCGCTCGGATGCTGGTTCGATGAGTGCGCCACGGGTGATCCTGGCTGCTCCGAGGATTCCGATCCGGATGGGGTTCGACATCGGTGTCCTTTCCATGTCTGTGTTTCCCACACTAGAGCAGAGCAGCGGTGCATGAGTCAGTCCCAGATGGCAAGCTATGCCACGTGACTGGTTTCGGATCCGCCCTCCTCGTGACAGGCAGTGAGCAACTCCTCGCCTCCCGTGCAGTCGAGGAGCGGCAGAAGGCGGCCCTGAAAGAACAACCCGGCGCCGACATCAACCGCATCAACGCTCTGGAACTCGGGACGTCGATGCTGTCGGAGGTGGTGGGCGGGTCCCTGTTCTCGAGCCACATCGTCGCCATCATCGACGACGTCGGCGCCACCCCGCCCGAGGTGGTGGACCAGTTGGTGTCCATCGCCAAGGACCCGGGCGATGAGCTGTGTCTCATCCTCGTCCATGAGGGTGGGAACAAGGGCAAGGGGCTCATCGACAAACTCAAGAAGGCGAAGATCGAGACCCAGGCCGTCGTCGCACCCAAGGCGTGGGACCTTCCGAAGTTCTGCCAGCAGGAGGCCCGGCGGCTGAAGGTGGGTCTGGACAAGGAAGCCACTGACGCTCTGGTGTCCGCCGTCGGTACTGATCTGCGGGCCCTGGTCTCCGCCCTGTCCCAGCTGACCGACGATGCGGGCGGCGAGCAGATCGACGCCAAGCTCGTGCAGCGCTACTTCGCGGGGCGTGCCGACGTGACGTCGTTCGCCGTTGCGGACGCTGTCCTTGCCGGCAACACCGCCTTGGCCATGGAGAGGCTGCGATGGGCGCTGAACGCCGGTGCTGCCCCCGTCCTGGTCACCAGCGCCATGGCAGGTGCATTCAGGGGCATGGGCAAGTACCTCGACGCGCAGGGCAACCGCATGAGCGACTACGACCTGGCCCGGCAGATCGGGCTACCGCCCTGGAAACTGAAGGACTACTCGCGCACATCGCGGAACTGGCAACAGGCTGGCATCTCCTCGGCCATCAAGCTGATTGCCCTGGCCGACGCCGACGTCAAGGGTGCCGCAGTCAATGCCGATTATGCGCTGGAGAAAATGGTGCTCGGGGTCCTGGCCCACCGTCGTCACTGACGATCTGGGCGCTTGCCCACCCTGGGGGCGGAAGCGAGGCGAGTTCCCCGACTACGCCAAACAGCGCCCTGGCTACCGAGTGAGTCAGGGCGCTGGAGAAGCGCAGTGTGTCAGGCCAGCGCTGCGGCAGTCGACGAGATCGCCGACTTGCGGTTGGCGGCCTGGTTGCTGTGGATGACGCCCTTGCTCACGGCGCGGTCGAGGTAGCGGTTGGCAACCTGTGCCAACTCGACAGCCTTCTCGTTGTTGCCCTGGGCAACTGCGGTACGGAACGCTCGCACGTGGGTGCGCAGCTCAGCCTTGACGGCCTTGTTGCGCTGACGCGCGATCTCGTTGGTCTTGTTCCGCTTCTTCTGGGACTTGATGTTCGCCACTTGGCAAGCCTCGCTCGGTGCTTTGGAATACTTAAGGTTGGTCACGCACATTTACGCGACGCTCTAGGCTACCCGAGCGCTGTTGCCGCCACCAAATTGCGGCAGTTGGGGGTGACATCCTCCGCGGCCTGTTCGCCGCCGACGTACGTCTGCGACACCGGGAGCCCGACGGCAGCGGTGTTTCCGGTGCTGGAACGGACGCACTGGTGGAAGGCGGCACCCCGGCGCGAGGGTGTTTCGGCGGGGGTGTCCATCCGTGAGAGAATGGCGCGTCACCCACGAACCACAAGGAATGTGAATGCCCTCACCGCGTCCCGGCAGGACCGATCCGTCGATTATCCGCAACTTCTGCATCATTGCGCACATCGACCACGGCAAGTCGACTCTCGCGGACCGGATGCTGCAGCTGACCGGTGTCGTCGACGGCCGCAGCATGCGTGCCCAGTACCTCGACCGCATGGACATCGAGCGTGAGCGCGGCATCACCATCAAGAGCCAGGCCGTGCGCATGCCCTGGACCGTGGGCGACCAGATCCATGTGCTGAACATGATCGACACGCCCGGCCACGTCGACTTCACCTATGAGGTGTCGCGCTCGCTCGCCGCCTGTGAGGGCGCGCTGCTGCTGGTTGACGCCGCCCAGGGCATCGAGGCGCAAACACTGGCCAACCTGTACCTCGCCCTCGAGGCGGACCTGCAGATCATTCCGGTGCTGAACAAGATCGACCTCCCCGGCGCGCAGCCCGAGAAGTACGCCGCGGAACTGGCCGGCATCATCGGCTGCGATCCCAGTGACGTCCTCCTGGTCTCGGCGAAGACCGGCATGGGAGTCGAGGCGCTGCTGAACGAGATCGTCCGCCTGATCCCTGCACCGATCGGTGACCCGGCAGCACCCGCGCGGGCACTGATCTTCGACTCCGTCTACGACACCTACCGCGGTGTGGTCACCTACGTCCGTGTCATCGACGGGGAACTCAGCGGCCGCGAACGCATCCTCATGATGTCCAGCAAGACGGAACACGAACTGCTCGAGGTGGGCGTCATCTCCCCGGAACCCACCAAGTCCGACTCCATCGGCGTCGGCGAGGTGGGCTATCTCATCACCGGGGTGAAGGATGTTCGCCAGTCCCGCGTGGGTGATACCGTCACCGCCGCCCACAAGCCGGCGACGAAGGCGCTCGGCGGTTACCGGGACCCCAACCCCATGGTGTATTCGGGGCTCTACCCGATCGACGGCGACGAGTTCAACATGCTGCGTGAGGCGTTGGAGAAGTTGCAACTCAACGATGCTGCTCTGGTCTGGGAACCCGAGACCTCCGGTGCGTTGGGCTTCGGCTTCCGCATCGGATTCCTGGGCCTGCTCCACATGGAGATCGTCCGGGAGCGACTGGAACGGGAATTCGGTCTGTCACTGATCTCCACAGCCCCGAACGTCGTCTATGACGTGCTGATGGAGGATGGGACGAAGCACCACGTGACCAACCCGTCGGAGTATCCCGAGGGCAAGATCTCGGAGGTCTACGAGCCCATTGTCAACGCCACGATCCTCGCGCCCGCCGAGTACATCGGTGTGATCCTGGAGCTGTGCCAGATGCGTCGCGGCATCCAGAAGGGGCTCGACTACATCAGCGAGGACCGCGTCGAGATTCGCTACGCCCTCCCGCTTGCCGAGATCGTGTTCGACTTCTTCGACGCGCTGAAGTCCCGCACCAAGGGCTACGCATCCCTTGACTACGACCCCGCCGGTCAGGAAGCCGCTGACCTCGTGAAGGTGGACATCCTGCTGCAGGGTGAAACGGTGGATGCATTCAGCTCCATCGTGCACCGCGACAAGTCGTACAGCTACGGCCTCATGATGGCCGGGAAGCTGAAGGAGCTCATTCCGCGGCAGCAGTTCGAGGTGCCCATCCAGGCCGCCATCGGATCCCGGGTGATCGCCCGCGAAACCATCCGCGCCATGCGCAAGGACGTTCTCGCGAAATGCTACGGCGGCGACATTTCCCGCAAGCGCAAGCTGCTGGAGAAGCAGAAGGAAGGCAAGAAGCGCATGAAGATGGTGGGCCGCGTTGAGGTGCCGCAGGAGGCGTTCGTCGCTGCACTGTCCACCACTGAAGCGCCGAAAAAGTAGTCTCGCGCAGAAAGGTCCAGAGTTCCGCAACCTATGCGTCATCCGGCTTTTGATTCCATTTCGCCGGCCTATCCGAGTCGCGCAGCGTGGGGCACCGCCTCCAGTCTGCGCGCCTGGCAGGCCGAGGCATTCGCACAGTACGAGGACACCCACCCCAAGGACTTTCTCTGCGTGGCGACCCCTGGTGCAGGCAAGACCACGTTCGCGCTGCGCGTCGCCCACCACCTGCTGACGACCCGCACCATCAAGCGGATCGTCGTGGTGACACCCACCGAGCACCTGAAGGTGCAGTGGGCAGACGCCGCCGCGCGGGTCGGCATCCATCTGGACCCGGGTCTCAACAGGTCCACCAAACGCGGCCGTGCCAAGGAGTACGACGGCAGTGTCGTCACCTATGCAGGCGTCTCCATGCGCGCCTGGTCCTATGAGGCCCTGTGCCACAAACTGGACACGCTCGTGATCTTCGACGAGATCCACCACGCCGGCGACGCCCTCAGCTGGGGTGAAGGGATCGAGGAGGCCTTCGGCTATGCCACCCGCCGCCTGTCCTTGACCGGTACACCGTTTCGCTCCGACGACAACCCCATCCCATTCGTCGAGTACGAGGAGATCGGTCCGGGCGTGAAGATCTCCCGGCCCGATTACACCTACGGCTACGCCGAGGCGCTCGAGGACCACGTGGTGCGGCCCGTCCTGTTCATGAACTACGGCGGACCCATGCGCTGGCGCACGAAGGCCGGCGACGAACTCGACGTCGACCTGGGCACGGCCATGACCAAGGACCTGACGGCCCACGCCTGGCGCACGGCACTGGCACCGGCCGGTGAGTGGATCAGCGCTGTACTGCAGGCCGCGGACACACGCCTGAAGGAGGTGCGACGCCACATCCCCGACGCAGGTGGGCTGGTGATCGCGTCCAACCAGAACCAGGCGCGTGCCTATGCGCGTCTGCTGACGTCGATCAGTGGGGAGGAGCCGACTGTTGTGCTCTCCGACAGCACCCGCGCCTCCGCACGCATCGATGAGTTCGCCGGGTCCACCGACCGCTGGATGGTGGCGGTGCGCATGGTGTCCGAAGGTGTCGACGTGCCACGCCTGGCCGTCGGCGTCTACGCCACGGCCACATCCACACCGTTGTTCTTCTCCCAAGCAGTGGGCAGGTTCGTCCGGTCACGCCGCCGCGGCGAGGTGGCCACCGTCTTCCTGCCCACCGTGCCCATCCTGCTGGCACATGCCGGTGCGCTGGAGCGGCAGCGCGACCACGTTCTGGGCAAGCCCAAGAACGATGACGACCTCTGGAGCGAGTCCGAAGCGCTCATTGAGGAGGCCAACCAGGGCGACGGGGCGGCCGATGACCTGTTCGGCAGCTTCGAGGCGCTGGAGTCCCGGGCAACCTTCGACCATGTGTTGTTCGACTCACAAGCCTTCGGGATGCACGCGGAACCGCTGTCCTCCGACGAGCAGGACTACCTGGGGCTGCCGGGTCTGCTGGAACCTGACCAGGTGAGCAGTCTGCTGCAGGACCGCCAGGCCAAGCAGTTGCGTCGACGGGACCAGCAGGATCGCAAGGAGCGCGCTGAGCCAACCGTCGCACTGCACCGTGCCCTGGCCAGCAAGCGCAAGGAACTGAACTCGCTGGTCGCCCAGTTCGCGCGCACCTCCGGTGTCCCGCACAGCCACGTGCACGCCGACCTGCGCCGCGAATGTGGGGGCCCGAGCCTGGCGGAGGCCTCACAGGACCAGGTCGACCAGAGGGTGACAGCAGTGCGACGCTGGATGCGCGCCGGCTGACCCGCGCCTCCGTTGGCAACGGACATCACAGGTGGTCACGAGGCGCCGTCGTTGACACGCAGAGCCAGAACCACGCGATCCCGTGATCTCACCCACCACGCCCGGGGACGCGGTTAGGCTGGAACATGAAAATCTTCGAGGTCATCCAGAAGAAGGGCCACCACGTGGTCACAATCGATTCAGGGTCGACGGTTGAAGACATGCTGCGGGTCCTGGACGAGCACGGCATCGGAGCGCTCGTCGTCAGTGACGATGACGGCGCGACTGTCAACGGAATAGCCAGTGAACGCGATGTGGTCCGCGCACTCCATCAGCGAGGCGTTGAGGTGATGCAGGACAACGTCCGCTCCATCATGACGAGTGAGGTGTGGACGTGCACGTCCCAGGATGAACTTGAAACGTTGGCCGTGTCCATGACGGAACACCGTGTGCGGCACCTCCCGGTCGTTGACGACGGGAAACTGGTGGGCATCGTTTCCATCGGTGACGTGGTGAAGAACCGTCTTGACGAGCTCCAGAACGAGCGCAACGACCTCTTCCACTACGTGCAGGGGGACCGATCTGTTACCTAGTCAGGCTGGAGATCACAGCGCTTGGCCTCGTCCCCGAGCCACTGCACCGCCTCCCGCACATCGACCCAATCACCCGAGTTCAGGCGTTGCACCACGTCGTTGTCCGGGCGGGCCACAACCTCCTGCAGGAGAGACCACATGCGCATGCGGTTGTCGAGATGCGCGCCATGAGCTGGCCCACTTCGGTGGAGGGATGCTCTGTCACCCGGCCGAGTCCGCCACGCCCACCTGGGGACTGATCCGCAGGGCTGCGGGAAGCGGGCGGCGGCCCGGGCCAGGATCGCTCAGCGCAACCCTGAGGTGGTGAGACCCTGCACCAGGTAGCGCTGCAGGAACAGGAACACCACGAGCATCGGTGCAACCACGATGAGTGATCCCATGAACAGCTCGGGGTAGCGAACACCCTGGCTCGTCATGAACTGGCTCAGCGCCACCTGAACCGTGCGGGTGGCGTCGCGTCCGATGAGGCTGGGCCACAGGAACGCGTTCCAGGCGCCGATGAGCACGATGGTGCCAACGGCGGCGATGATGCCCTTGCTGTTCGGGATGACGATGCGCCAGAAACTGCTCCACGGGTTGCAGCCGTCCACCAACGACGCATCCTCCAGTTCGACGGGGAAGTCCAGGAAGTACTGCCGGAACAGGTACGTGGCGAACGCAGAGAAGACGGTGGGGATCACGAGTCCCCGAAAGGTGTCCACCCATCCCAGTTGTGCAGTGATGATGAACATCGGCACGAAAATGGTCGCCACCGGCACCATGAGCGTGAACACGGTCAGACCCAACATGAGTTTTGAGGCGCGGTGGGTGTAGCGGGCCAGCGCGTAGCCGGCCAGCAGACTGATGAACACCGTGACACCGGTCTGCAGCAACGACTGCACGGCCGAGTTCAACAGGGCACGGAGGATACCGATGGAGTCGTTGGCCAGCAGCGTGTGCAAGTTCGTCAGGTTCACCTGGTCGGGCAGCCAGTTCCACGTGGCCGACGTGATGTTCTTGTTCGTGGAGAATGCGTTGCGCACGATCACCCAGAACGGCAGCATGAAGATCAGCGCCAGCAGCACCAGCACCGTGTACCGGACACCGAGCCAGACCTTCTGCTGCCTCATTGTGAGCTCCGGTTCAGGATGAACGTCTGCCCGACGCCGAACAGCACGATGATTGACGTCAAGATCATGGTCCCCGCACCGCCCACGCCCAGGTCCTGCTGCCCGCCGCCGACGGCGATCAGGTACAGGTGCACGAGCGGTGGCCGGGCGTACGGGGGGTAGGAGCCGATGGACCCCAACATGTTGTAGAACTCGTCAAATGCCTGGAACGCGTTGATGAGCAGCAGTAGGACGACGGCAATACTGGTGGCCTTCAACTGCGGCAGCGTGATCCAACGCAGCAGCCGCCATCCGTAGGCGCCGTCGAGTGCGGCGGCTTCGTAGGTCTCCTGCGGAATCCGCTGCAAGCCGGCGATGATCAGGATCATGTAGAACCCCGTCTGGAGCCACAGCCGGACGCTGACGAGCGCCACCCAGTACAGGCTGTTGGTGCCCCCGAGCCAGTTGACCTGCTCGCCACCGGCAGCGGTGATGAACTGGTTCAACAGACCGAACCGTGCGCCGGAGAAGAACGCGAAACGCCAGAGGATGGCCGCGATGACGTAGGAAACGGCGGTCGGGATGAAGAACACCGAACGGAAGAAGGCCTGGCCCCACTTCAAGTTGTTCAGCAGCAGAGCCAGACCCAACGAGGCCACATACGTGGTGGGCACGATGAACACGGCGAACGCCACGAACGTGATCAACGAGTTCACGAAGAGTTTGTCGTTGAGCAGGTAGGCGTAGTTGTCGAGCCCGACGAAGCGAGTGGGATGGACGGTGTTGCGCGCCTCGAAGAACGACAGGTACGCGCTCCAGACAATCGGCACGTACACGAATGCAACGAGGCCGAGCAGGAACGGCGCGATGAAGGCGACGAACCACAGGTTGCGGCCCTGATGGCCCCGGACCCGACGCCAGAGCCCCGGCTGACCCTGTGAAGGGACAGCCGGGGCGGCAGTCTGGGTAGCGGTCATCAGCCCTTGAGCTTCTCGAGTTCGCTCTTGATCAGTTCCTTGAGGGGTTCGAACTCGGCGGCCGGGTCGGCGCCGTTCTTAATGACATTGCTGACGGCGGCGTTGTACTTGTCACCGATGGCACCCGACCACATGATGTCGTTGGCGAAGCCGCTGTCAGCGACGAACTTGGCGGCCTCGGCACCGGGGCCGGACGAGAGTTGCTTCGACTGGGCCACGAGTGCGGGCTTGGCAGGGATGTGGGTGCCGTAGGAATCGGAGAAGTCGATCTGCTTGTCCTCCTGATCGATCCACAGCCACTTGATGAATTCCTTGGAGGCGTCGACATTCTTGCCCTTGGCGGAAACGCAGGACCCGAAGGCACCGAACGGCACGGCTGGTCGGCCCTTGGCACCCATGGCCGGGAACGCCACCACTCCGACGTCGTCCCCGAATGCCTCGAGGATGGCCGGGAGCGACCACAGGCCACCCCACTGGAAGGCGGTCTCCTCGTTGACGAAGGCGTCGGGTGAGTACCACTCGGCAGAGGCGGACTGCACGACCCCACCGGACTTGGAGAAGTCGCGGTAGGCAACCAGAGCGTTGTAGAAGTCCTCGTTGAGGAACGTGGCTTCGGTGCGTTCCTCGTTGAGCTGCTCATATCCCGAGGCCCAGATGAAGATGGTGCCCAGCACGCCGATACCGCCGTCGTTACCGGCGAAGAACCCACCCATGGAGCTGGTCTTGACCGCATTGGCTGCGGTGACGAGCTCCTCGAAGGTGGTCGGCGGCTTGACGCCCGCCTTTTCCAGGACGGAGGGGCGGTAGTAGAGCAGCTGCATGTCGATGGTCTGTGGGATGCCGTGGATCTTGTCCTCGAACGTGAAGCGCTTGATCACCGACGGGTTGAAGTCGTCCTTCGCGTCGCCGATCAGCTCGGTGAGGTCCTCGAGCTGGCCGCTGCGGATCTGCTCCAGCGAGCCTCCCTGCTCTGCTTCGAAAACATCGGGGACGTCGGCGGTCAGCAACTGGGCCGCCAGAATGCTGTTGTAGTCACCGGGGGTCCACTTCACGGTGACCGTGGCGCCCTCGTAATCAGACGCGTAGCGTTCGACCGCCTCCTTCACACCAGCCTCGCCGTACTCGTGGTACCACTGCGTGAGATCGACTTTCTCGCCGCTGGGCATGCTGCCCGTCTCGCCCGTGGCAGGCGTGCCAGCGGGAGTGGTGGTGGACTCGAGCGGGTTGTTCTGGCCGCAGGCTGTGAGCGTCGCGGCGAGGGCGAGTCCGCCCCCCAGACCCAGGATGCTTCGACGGGAGATGTTCATGGGCCCAATCTTGGCATCACGCCAGCCCCCCACTGTGTGAAACACGTGCGCTGATAGCAGAATCGTTACCTGTGGCTACTCTTCATGGGTGCCCAGTGCTCTTCCCAGCGGTGACCCGATGCCTCCCGATGGCTCTCTCCCACCCGACGTGGTGGCGGGGGTGACCGGTGCACCCCTGTCGATGTATGTGCACGTGCCGTTCTGCCGGACCCGGTGCGGGTACTGCGATTTCAACACCTACACGGCCTCCGAGCTGCCCGGGATGTCCAGCGGGGACTACGTCGCTGCGGCACTCCACGAGGTGGATCTGGCGCACCGGGTATTGGGTGGGGACACGCCTGCAGTGGACACCGTCTTCTTCGGCGGTGGCACCCCCACCATGCTGCCGGCCGGGACGCTCGGCTCGATGCTGGCGGCGATCCGTGAGCGGTTCGGCCTCGCCGACGGCGCGGAGGTCACCACGGAGGCCAACCCCGACACCGTTGATCGTGCCTACTTCGAGGAGCTCCGGGAAGCGGGGTTCACTCGCATCTCGTTGGGAATGCAGTCGGTGGTGCCGCACGTCCTGCAGGTACTGGAGCGGGTTCACACGCCGGAGCGTGGGTTGCAGGCTGCCCAGTGGGCGGCCGACGCAGGTTTCGAACACGTCAGCCTCGACCTCATCTATGGGACACCAGGGGAGTCGGCTGCGGATTGGATGGCATCGTTGCAGGCAGTGTCGTCGACGCCTGTGGACCATGTCAGCGCGTACTCGCTGATCGTGGAGGAGGGCACCCGGCTCGCCATGCAGGTACGTCGCGGCCGGATTCCGATGCCAGACGATGATGAACTGGCCGACAAGTACCTCATGGCGGAGGAGTTCCTCACGGGCCATGGGTTCACAAACTATGAGACAAGTAACTGGGCGACTACGCCGTCGGGCCAGTGCAGGCACAACCTGAACTACTGGCGGGGCGCCAACTGGTGGGGGATCGGACCCGGCTCACACAGCCACATTGCTGGCATGAGGTTCTGGAACCGGAAGCACCCACGCTCCTATGTGGCGGAACTTGATGAGGGGCGGTCCCCAGCGCAGGCGGGTGAGCGGCTGTCGGCGGAGGACCGCCGCATCGAGAAGGTCATGCTGGAACTCCGGCTGGCCGATGGTCTGCGCCTGGACGTCCTGACACGATCCGAGCTCGACCGTGTCCCCGGGGTGGTCGCCAACGGACTCGGGCTCGTCAACGACGACCGCCTGGTCCTCACACTGCAGGGACGGCTCCTGGCCGACGGCGTGGTCCGCGACCTCCTGGACTGACCCGGTGCCCTCCCGGTGGTCCACGGGGAACCGGTAACGTTTCCGTTGGTCAGGGCACGAGAATGTTGCAGACCCCAAGTGTCCCCGGGAAGTTCGAGGGTCCGACCTTTGCGTTGGCGATGTGGAACACCCTGGCCGGCACTCCCGAAGGGCGACGGTACGATCCGCGGGAAGTCATCGCATCCGCAGGTAGGGGAAACAGTGTTCGAACAGCTCAGCGAGCGGTACCTTGCGTCGTGGCCGGCGCGTATCGTCGCTGCGGCCATCGCGCTGCTGGTGGTGGCTGCCCTCACGTTCTGGCTGCCCTACATCTGGCCGTACCGCATCGACATCAACGTCTACCGCCTCGGGGGGCAGGCGTTCCTCGACGGCGCCGACCTCTACGGCCGCCTCCCCGACACGGAGGTGGGCGCCAACCTGCCGTTCACCTACCCTCCGATCGCGGCCGCACTCTTCTCGTTCTTTGCGATCATGCCACTCATAACGGCCTCCACACTCCTGTCGATCCTGAGCCTGCTCGCGCTGGGTTGGGTACTCGCCCTGGTGCTGCGGGACCTGACACGCCGATCGCTGTCCGACGGCATCTGGCTCGCTCTGCCGTTCCTCGCGCTCGTGGCCTGGCTCGGCCCCATGCGGGAGAACATCGAGTTCGGGCAGATCAACGCTCTGCTCATGGCACTCGTGCTCACCGACGCGTTGGCTGGCCGCGGCAAGCCATGGCGGGGCTGGCTCACCGGGCTCGCCGTCGCCATCAAGCTGACACCAGCAGTCTTCCTCGTCTACTTCCTGCTGCGCCGGGACTGGCGCTCGCTGATCATGACGGTCGTGTCGTTCACCGTCTACACGGCCATCGGTTTCGCGCTACGGCCAACCGACTCGGTGGAGTACTGGACCTCCGCGCTGCGGGACACCGGGAGGATCGGCAACGCCGGCTTCCCATCGAACCTGTCAATCAACGGCTTCGTGCACAGGCTTGGGCTGGAGGGAACCACTGCCTCCGTGGTGTGGTTCCTGGTCTCCGCGTTGGTGGGGCTGGCCATCATGTGGGTCGCCTGGCGACTTCTGGAAGGTGGGCAGAAAGCAGCCGCCGCCCTGGTCGTCGGCCTCATCGCCCTGTTCTGTTCCCCCGTGTCGTGGGGCCACCACTGGGTGTGGGCACTGCCCCTGCTCGTGGTGTTGGCGGTGTGGGCGGCCCAGGGGGTTGCACCATGGATCGCGTGGCTGGTGCTGCTTGTCACGGGCTCCTACATCTTCTGGGCGCTGCCGCAGTGGTGGTTCGCCAGCGACGAGGGGGAGACACCCGACTGGGACCTCCTCCAACAATTGGTGGGCAGCGCCTACCTGCTGTGGGCGGCGGCCACCCTCGTGGTGATGGCCGTGCACTGGCGAGCCCGAACAGGGACTCGACGCGCCGTCGCCTGATACGGAAGTCCTCGGTCGGCCCCCGCGGCTGTGACAATGGGGCATGGACTCCACATACGATCTCATCGTCATCGGCGCCGGCAGCACAGGGGAGAACGTCGCTGACCGCGCAGTGCAGGGCGGGCTCAGCGCCGTCGTCATCGAGGACGAACTGGTGGGAGGTGAATGCTCGTACTGGGCGTGCATGCCCTCCAAAGCGCTCCTCCGTTCCGGCGAGGCACTGAGGGCTGCGCAGGGGGTGCGCGGCGCCGCCGAAGCAGTGACCGGTGACCTTGACGTTCCGGCCGTCCTCGCGCGACGCGACACGTTCACCAGCGACTGGGACGACGCGAGCCAGGTCAAATGGTTGAACAGTGCCGGCATCAGCCTGGTGCGGGGCCGTGGCCGGATCACCGGGGAGCGCGAAGTCACCATCACGGAACCCGACGGCGCGACGCGGGTGTTGCGCGCCCGGTACGCCGTCGCCATCTGCACGGGCAGCGAGGCGAAGGTCCCGGACATCCCCGGTCTGCGTGAAGCCAAGCCATGGACAAGCCGAGAAGCCACGAGTGTCACGGAGGTGCCCGAGAGTTTGGCGATCATCGGCGGCGGTGTGGTGGGCGTCGAAATGGCCACGGCCTTCACCGATCTCGGAGCCAAGGTCACGATGATCTCCCGGGGCCGGTTGTTGGAGGGCATGGAGGAGTTCGCGGGTGACGCGGTGGTGGACCGGCTCCGCAACCGCGGCGTCCAGGTGATGCTCGACACCGAGACCACCTCGGTGTCCCGCGGCGCAGACGGCGTCACGATCACAACGAACACCGGTGAGACGGTGCAGTCCGCAGAGGTGCTGGCAGCCACAGGCAGGAGCGCTCGTACCGCCGACCTCGGCCTCGCCACAGTCGGGTTGTCGGACGGGGCATGGATCGACGTGGACGACACCCTCCGGGTTCACGGCGTCGACTGGCTCTACGCCGTCGGCGACGTCAATCATCGTGTGCTCCTGACCCATCAGGGCAAGTACCAGGCCCGGGCGGCAGGCGACGTCATCGTGGCCCGTGCCAAGGGCGACGCCGTCGATGACGCGCAGTGGGGCGTCCACGTCGCCACCGCCGATCACCATTCAGTGCCACAGGTCGTGTTCTCCGACCCGGAGGTGGCATCCGTCGGGATGACGGGGCACGAGGCGGCGGAGGCTGGGCTCACGACCCGGTCCGTCGACACGCCCATCGGTGGCGTGGCGGGTGCCGCTCTACAGCTCGACGGCTACCAGGGGACCGCCCGGATGGTCACCGACGAGGACCGCGGCGTTGTTGTGGGCATGACGTTCGTGGGCCCCGATGTCAGCGAACTGCTGCATGCGGCGACCGTCGCTGTTGTGGGTGAGGTGCCCCTCACGAGGCTCTGGCATGCGGTTCCTGCCTATCCGACGGTCAGCGAGGTCTGGTTGCGGCTGCTGGAGTCCTACGGTCGGCCCACCGTCAACGACTGAAAGAGAAGCGGTGGTGTGGGTCGCAGAATTCGGAATCACGTATTGATTCCAGAACCTCTGGCCAGCGCTGGGCCGGTTCCAGTTGCATCCCAGCGAAAGAACGAGACGCCATCCGTGTCCTGAGTAGCCCCGCGACGAAGTCGCCGGGCGTATCGATGGACGCC
>JBBSRQ010000035.1:0-21062 GCA_038242845.1 Propionibacteriales bacterium
CCACTGGGTGCTGGACGACAGACCCGCCATTCTGGAGTTCCTCGAGGCATATGGCCCACCACCGAGTCACCGCGACCTCGAACGGCGCCTGAAGTACTCGAGGAGTGCCTCGACACTGGAACTCGTGGGGATCATCAGGGAGATTGACGACCACTCCTTCTCCATCGATCTGACGACCTGACGCCTACGCGCCACCCAGCATGGGACGGAGCTGCTCCCACAGGGGCTCGTGGAGTTGGGCGCTGTACTGCTCAGATATGTGATGGGCGTCGCGGTACATCAGGGTGTCGCCTGTGACCACTGGGCACCACTTGTCGGAGCAGAAGTACGGTGTCAGGTCGATGATGTGAGCAGCACCGTCGTCGGCTGCGTGGTTCTGCGCTTCGGTGATGGGCTGGGAGAGGGCGAGTTGCGGCCTCGTCCCGCAGGCGTGCACGTCGTCGAGGTGTTTCGACAGGCAGGCTGCTGGGCTCATGTTGAACTGTGGGGTGTCCGTGACGATGGCGACGGGGATGTCCGCATCCACGCTCTCCAGCGCAAGGTTCACTGAACGTTCCCAGACATCCGGTTCTGCTTGCACCGCCTGATCTTCCACATATGTCGAGATCAGCACGAGATCCGGTGGCGATCCGTTGATTGCGTCGATCACATCCATCCTCCATGTGTCGCACGCCTGACCGGGTCCTGGGGTGAAGGGTGAGCAGGAACTCATCGTGTTCGTCGTCAGTCTGATATCGCCGCGCTCCGCTAGACGTGCCAGCGGCGGAAACCATTGAGCGGCATGGGAGTCTCCGAAGAGGACGACGTGCGGTGCGGATGCCTCCTCTCCGAAGTCGCAGGGGTGCGGCTCAGTGGCGGAGGCGTGAAGGTGGCAGCCGAGTTCGTAGATGGCTGGGATGCTCATGCTGGCGTCGCGGATCGAGGGTCTCATGTTGGCGGGGACAACTGGGGACTCGCTCGGGTCCTCAGCCGCGACGACAGGGGCTGCCATCTCGTGGGTGTGCAGGACCAATCCGGCGTACATCCGATCCCCGCCGAAGCACACCGCCGCCAGAAGGCATGTGGCTGCCGCGGACGTGACAATGATGCGGGGATCGGGGAGTCGCGATTGCCGGAAAGGAGTCTCGACCCATCGGTAGAGCGCCCATGCCACAGGGAGACACCCGGTCGCAATTGCCAGATTCGTCCACAGGGGCAGGGGGTTGTGATCACCAGCGGCGATCTGCGGGATGACCAGCATTGGCCAGTGAACGAGGTAGAGGGAGTAGGAAATTGTCCCGATGAACACCATGGGCGCGGCAGTCAGGAGGGTGGGGCGGTTGGCGAATCGTGAGCCTTCGCCCCTCGTGTGCGAGGTTCCAGCCAGGATGACGAGGGCAGTGGCCAGCACCGGGACGCTTGCGGCGACACCGGGGAACTTCGTCTCACTTGAGTAGAGGAGAGCCGCCATGACCATGGCGGCCATGCCCACCCAGCGGGCCAGGACTGCGATGGTTGAGCCGAGTTGAAATCGTGTTGCGGTTGCTACGAGAGCCAGGAGACCACCGACAGCGAACTCCCAGACGCGGAACGGCATCATGAAGAATGCAGATGGCTGCGAGTGTTCAGTTTGCAGTACGGAGCCGATGAGGGATGCGACAAAGATGGCAGCAAGACCGATTGCGAATCCCCTGGCGGATCTTCGGGCCAGGAAGTAGAGAAGTGTGAGCCCCGCAGGCCAGACCAGGTAGAACTGCTCCTCGACACCCAGCGACCAGTAGTGCTGAAAGACCGATGGATTGGGGTCGGAAAGATAGTCAATGTTGTCGGAGGCGAACAGGAAGTTCGGTGCATAGATTGACGTGAAGGCGCCGTCGTTGAAGACCTTCGGAAGCAACAAGGGCGGAATGGTGAGTGTTGCGGCGATCAGGGTGGCTGCCAGCACAAGAATGGCAGCCGGCAGTATTCGCAGCATCCGCCGCGCGTAGAACCGGGCGAAGTGGACGCGGCCGTGTTCCGCGATGTCCTTGAGTATGTGGGCTGTGATCAGGAAGCCTGAGATGACGAAAAAAACGTCGACTCCGACGTAGCCGCCGGTGATGTGCGGGACTCCTGCGTGATAGAGCACCACCAGCAGTACCGCCATTGCACGCAGGCCTTGGACATCCGGCCGGAATCCGAGCTTCTCGATGCGCACCCGCTGGAGTGTATCCCGCGAGCGGATCCGACCTCCCGCCGATCCTTGGCGGTCGAAGCGGCGGTGGAGACGTGCAGGAGCCCACAGGGATCAGTCAGAGGTTGGGGTTGCAGCCCCCGCGAGGCAGGAGCTCGTCGATCAGTTCGATCAGTTCCAGGGTTGAGTGGCGACGGCTGAAGCGCGAGGACCGTTCGCGATCGATGTGGGACGTCGGTGCGTACCCGGCCAAAAAATCTGAGATGGCGCCCTTCTCGTCCAGAACCCAGTGAACACCGGTCACTCCATCCAGCATGGAAGCCAGGGCGCTCGTCTCCGCCGCCCCGCGGTGCAGCACGAGAATGTCCAACCCGGCTGCCAGGTAGTCGAAGACCTTCGTGGGTGTCTCAAGTCCGCTCATTGTCACGTAGGCGACTCCACAGTCCATGCGGGTCAGCTCGGCCAGCACCTCTTCCCGCTGCATGCGACCGTGATTGATGACGGTGGCACCGAAATTTTTGGCCACCGGAGCGCCAATCTGATGGAACTCGGACTCCGTTGCCGAGAGCGCCTGCAGTAGCTCGTCCGGAGGAGTGATCGCGAACAGTTGACCGGCGTTCACGAAGCGTGAAGGCCCATCAGCCGGACGTTCCCGGGGTGCCGGTATGGGTGTTCGATCGTCAAAGCCGTTCGGGATGACTTCAATCCGTTGGTCCTCGACTCCCTTCACGACGAGGTGCGCACACACATCGTTGACGACCGTGACGACGTCCGCGTGCGCATTCCACTCGGCTTCCAGTTCCTCGGCGTCACGCCGGGCAGCATCGGTGTACTGCATGCGCGGGGAACGGGCGAAAGGATCACGGTAGTCGTTGATTGTCATTGCCCCCCACCGGGCCCTGGCGTATTGCGCGAAAGCGAGATAGGGGAAAGGGTTCCCTGAACAGATGACGACGTCGTAGTGGTCATCGGTGCCATCGAAGTGGTGTTCGAGTGCGCGATTCCAGAATCCGGCAACCTGTTTGGTGATGGGGTACGCGGCCTGTTCGTGCTCAGCCAGGACGCGTGCGTCCTCTGGTTCCATGCGTCCGGTCCGCAGCGCCAGAGAAGCTGCTGCGAGGTCTGGGACCCGATGCACGTTTGCAGGGGCATCAGGCCACGGCGTGGCCACGGCAAGGTCGGGGACGATGCGGCCGTCGGAGAGTGCGGACAACTGCTCGAACCAGTAATTGATGCGTTGCACACCGACGGTGGGGCAGGGGCCGGCGTAGTAGCCGACAAGAAGGACCTTGATGCCGTTGGCTGGCGGGCCTCCAGAGCGTGTGGTCGGCCTGTGACGCGAAACACGGACGAGCGGGGTGGTGGGCAGGTCGGGACAGGGGGCTGGCCACCGGGACCGGAAGGCGGAAGCAACGTTCTCGTCCGGGATGATGACGCCCTCGCCGCCCGTCAGGAGTGCCACGGTGGAAGGGGTGGCAGCGGGGGCAGGGGATGTCACGAGCGCCGCAAGAGGCCAGCCGCGAGTTGCACGTGCCCACAGGGCAAGGTCGGTGAGGGGGTCCAGGGGTGCCACCACGAGCATCGGTCGGTGAATGTGGTCGGCGAGCCAGTCCAGGATTGCTTCCCAGCCCTGGGCGTGCTCAGCGCTGAAGGAACCGTGCACGATGTCGCAGACCTGTTGGGGCGAAGGCATGGTCACTTCGCACCCCGTGACGTGCAGTCCATCGTCTCGACGAGCGACCACCTTCCACCGTCGCGCGTGGGCCTCTGCCGTGGCGTGGGGATCGTTGGTCAGGACGACGGGTGTGTGGAGTGTCACGACTTAGACCTTCCGACTCCGAGCGGTCGCAGAGCCTTCTTGACCAACAACCTCACGGGCCGCCCCACTTGGGTTTTCAGCCGGGCGATATGAGCCGACTGTGCCAAGATCGTGCCCTCATGCGCAACAAGTCTCGATTCCACGCTTGCCACGGACGAGAGCATTTCGCCATTCTCGCTGGTCACCTCTCGAAGACGCGTCTCTGCCAGGTGGAGGGCGTTCCTCGCGTCGTCGAGGCGCAGTTCGGTCTCAGTAAGCTTTCCCGCGAGCACCTGCAGATCCTGTTCCCCCTCGGACACGGCGAGCTGCCACTCGTTCAGGGCCGTTGCCATGTCAGGCGCCCCATACGACGCCATGGGTACGGGGGAAGAGCACATGGTGGTCAGGATACCCAGATCACTGGTTACGGACGCAGTAACAACTGACGGGCGCGAGCTCAGTCAGTGACGCGGGCAACCGTTGCTGGTCGAGGTGGTGTTTGAAGAGGCAATGCGGTGCCTTCAGTTGGTGGTAACAGGGGGAGCCTTGGCCATTTCCGCCCCCCTCGTCGGTAGACTCCGGGCGGTATCCCAAGAATCGCACCCCCTTGAAAGGCGCCGCACTCGATGTCACTGTCCCAGTTCGCCCAAGAACATGGGTTGCCGAGAGTCGGGGCGCGACCGCAGTTTCTGTCCTACGTTGCTGGTGTTTGGAAGCGTCGTGAGTTCATAGTCACGCTGGCTCGCTACAGGCTCCGTTCGAGCTTCGAGGAGAACCGGCTGGGGATCGGCTGGGTCGTGCTGCGGCCACTGCTCAATGCCGTGATCTACGGCGCCATCTTCGGCTTGCTCCAGGGCAGCAGCAGACCACCTGATTTTCCGGCCTACGTGGTGATTGGCGTCTTCCTCTTCGAGTTCTTCCAAGGCTGCTTCAACGACGGTTCCAAGGCGATAGTGCAGAACCGAAGCCTCGTTCAGTCGCTCGCGTTTCCGCGGATCACCCTCCCGTTGTCTTTCATCGTGGAGCGTTTGATTGCCTTCGGGGTCATGCTGGTGGTGTTGGTGCCCATCCTTGCCTTCTTCGGACACTACCCGCGGTGGGAGTGGCTCTTGATGGTGCCAATGCTGATGGCCTTCACGGTTTTCAGTGCAGGCATCGCATTCATCACTGCCCGCGTGACCGTGCACGTCTCGGACATGTCCCAACTGTTGCCATTCATCAGCCGCATCCTCTTCTACACCTCTGGTGTGTTGTTCGATGTGGGGCGCATCCTCGGAAATCATCCGTGGGTGATGAAGGTCTATGACTTCAACCCTCTCTACCAGGCTCTGACCATGGCGCGTCACTTCCTCATCGGGGCACCAGCGTTCCCGATGCACTACTGGATTGTTCTTCCGGTGATCTCCGTGGGCGTGTTCGTCGTCGGGGCCTTCTTCTTCTGGGACGCGGAGGAGCGGTATGGCCGCGACTGAACCAGTACGAGATCCGAACAGAGAGCCCGTGGTGGTCGTCGACGACCTCCACGTCACCTATCGCGTGTTTGCCTCCGGCAAGGCAGCCCGTAACGCCAAGAGCGGAATTCTGAGGATGACCCGAGGCGTACGCAAGGTTCATGCACTCAAGGGTGTTTCATTCGTCGCATACGAAAACGAATCCATCGGCGTCATTGGCGCCAACGGGTCAGGCAAATCGACGCTGATGAGGGCCCTGACTGGGCTCACCCCACCCGAATCCGGGGCCGTCTACGCACGTTCCCGACCAAATCTTCTGGGCGTCGGAGCAGCGCTCCTGCCCGCATTGTCCGGCGAACGCAACATCGTCCTCGGAAGCTTGGCCCTCGGCTTCACACGCTCTGAACTGGAGGGAATGCGAGAAGAGATCGGTAACTATGCGGAGTTGGGTGAGTCGCTGGACCTGCCCATGCGGACATATTCATCCGGGATGCAGGCGAGGCTGAAGTTCGCCATCGCGGCGGCCCGCAGCCACGACATCCTCATCATTGACGAAGCGCTGGCCGTCGGTGACAAGGGCTTCCGGAAGAAGTCAGAAGCCAGGATCCGTGAGATCGCCAAGGAAGCCGGCACCATCTTCCTGGTGTCCCATTCGATGCAATCGATCCGGGACACCTGTTCACGGACGCTGTGGATCAACGACGGTGTTCTGGAGATGGATGGCCCCACCGATGAGGTTGTCAAGGCATACGAGTCGGCGAAGAAGTAGACATGACACAGGAACGTCCCTCCAAACCAACCCTGTCCCAGTTGCGTGACGTTGTGCAACCGGAGGCGGTGTTGGGTCGCGCCAACGCGGAGCACTGGACCGGTACCCTGTACATGCGCCGCCTGTCGATCTACCTCACCGCTGCCCTCATCCGCACCCCCATCACCGCCAACGGTGTCACGGGCCTCATGATTCTTGCCGGTTTCCTGGCGGGACCCGCCCTGTTGCTGCCGGGTGTGTGGGGCCCTCTCGTTGGCGCGCTGCTGGCCCAACTCCAGATGTTCCTGGACTGCAGCGATGGGGAAGTGGCGCGATGGCGCAGAACTTCCAGCCCGAAGGGGATCTTCCTCGACCAGATCGGCCATTTTGCGGCCGAGGGTTCGATCGGGCTCTTCCTCGGACTTCGCGCTATGGGACTCATGGCGTCGGGCCCGCTGGGTACCCACGGGTGGCAGTACGCCTTCGCCGGGGCGCTGCTGATGGCGGGAATCTGGTTGAACAAGTCGCTCAACATGATGGTGACCGTGGCCCGCGTCAATGCGGGTCTGCCCAAGTTGCCTGATGCTGCCGAGGTGCGCGCACTTCCATCGCGTTCTCTCGTCGGTCGTGCCCGGCGAATGGCGCGCTTCGTCCCTTTCCACAGGATGTTTCACTCCATTGAACTCACGTTGGTCACGCTCGTGTTCAGCATTGTGGTCGCCGTGGTCGGTGGAGGTCCCGGATGGTGGCAGGGGTACGTCATGGTCCTGCTCGCACTCATCTGGCTGGTGACCGCAGGACATGTCCTCGCCATCTGGAAGTCGCCGAGATTGGCCTCGCAGTGAGCGGGGACAGTACGCCAACGTTCGGCGTGGTGGTCCTCACGATGGGCCGTCGACCGGATGAGTTGGCAAGGGCTCTCCTATCGGTGGCGGACCAGCAGGATGTGAAGACCGACATCATCGTGGTGGGGAACGGGTGGGACCCAGTCGACCTCCCCTATGGGGTGAAGGGTCTTCACCTGGTGGAGAACGTCGGGATCCCGGCAGGACGCAACGCTGGCGTTCACCACGTGACGGGAGAGTTTCTGCTCTTCCTGGACGATGACTCGTGGTTCCCCCATCGGGATTTCCTCATCACAACGGCCCGACGGTTGAGGGCCGATGCGGGACTTGGCATGATCCAGCCCCGAATCGTGGATCCTGCTCGCCGTGGCGAGGAGCCAACCAGGTGGATCCCCCGAATTCGCAAAGGTGACCCGAGGCACAGCAGTCCGGTCTTCTCGGTGCTGGAGACAGCCGTGGTGATTCCTCGCACCCTGTTTGGCCTCACCGGTGGATGGCCGGGGTCCTTCTTCTATGCCCACGAGGGCATCGAGTTGGCGTGGCGGGTCTGGGACGAGGGCTTCCGGGTGGAATACCACGGCGACCTCGAGGTTGCCCACCCCGTGGTGGAGTCCACCAGACACGAGGACTTCTACTACTTCAACGCGCGCAACCGGGTGTGGCTGGCGCGTCGTTGCCTGGTCTGGCCGCTCAGTTGGATCTACGTCGGCAGTTGGACCGCAGTGCAAGTGCTGCGTGCTCGAGAGCTACGCCCTCTGCGCGTGTGGGTGCGTGGATGGCTGGACGGGTGGCGACAGTCGCCGTGGAATGATGAGGCACCACCCAAGCACCTGCGTTGGGTGACCGTGGTCCGAATGGCTCGATACGGACGCCCCCCCGTTGTTTGATGGGCGGGAAAAAGCCCCTGCCGACGAACTGATACCGTCCGGCATCAGCGATGGACACCGTGAACGCGAGCCACAAGGAGGGTTCTGATGGCTTCACGCACAGGATGGGGGCGTCGTGCGCTGACAGGGGTGTACCGTCGACTGCCAGCCCGAGCCCGTGCGGGAGCGTCGGCTCTGCTCCACGGCGAGACAACGTTGCAGAGGGAAGCCATCCGCAGCGTCCGCGCAGCCACTAGCAAGATCCTCGTAGAGGGTTACGGCGATCAGGTGGTTGGGGGACCGCTGCATCCCCACAAAGCTGTCACGGTGACCCGGTTCGATGCGTGGGAGCACATCGATCTCATGCGTGACGCGGTGGTCGCGGCGCTCAATGACGCGCGCATCGAGGTGTTCGAACTGCCGAACCAGGCGACGCCGGTGCTGGCGGTCAGCTCAGTTCTCTGGGAACAGGCGTGGATGGCGCTGTCCGCGGCACCAGCGCTTTCCACGTACTGGGCAGAGGGGGGGAATCGGCGCCCTCAGCCCATTCCCGATTGCAGCGCGGCCCCCAAGCTCGACGCATTCATGATCTTCCAGCATCTGCGATCGCCCCACGGCGATCTCATTGCTGACAAACGTATCCATATCCGGCTCGAGCGCTGGAGTCAGGTCTCGAACGACGAAACGCCGCGAGTTGATGGTGGGTTCCACGAAAGAGGGACGCTCATGGCGAGCACCATGAGCAATACATTCGCCACTTATCTGTCACCACGGGTGCAGGAGCGGCTTCGGGCTCACCGCGGACAGCCCGTCGGATGGTTTCCGCCCATGGATGCCGTCACCGAACCTGTGGACATTGTCTACACGTGGGTGGATGGATCCGACCCGGCGTGGCTGGCGAAGAGAGCTGAATACGACGGCAGCGACGCTGCCACGTCCGATGCGCTGATTTCGGCTCGATTCGAGAACAGGGATGAAATTCGGTACTCCCTTCGTTCAATCGAGATGTATGCGGGCTGGTACAACCGCATCTTCGTCGTCACTGATGGTCAGCTCCCGACATGGTTGAACACTGACCACCCTCGCCTCACGGTCGTGGACCATTCCAGTCTGTTCGAGCCGTCAGAGCTACCGGTGTTCAACTCGCATGCGATCGAGTCCCGGCTGCACCACATCCACGGACTCTCTGAGTCGTTCATCTACATGAATGACGACTTCTTTTTTGGTCGTCCAGTACGTCCTGAACTCTTCTTCTCAGGTACTGGTGATATCAAGTTCTTCCCCAGTGAAGCGCGGCTCGATCCTGACGGACAAAACGAACAAGACATTTCAGTGACGGCCGCAGCCAAGAACAACAGAAGCCTTCTCGAGTATTATTTTCGTCGGACTTTCACGAAGAAACTGAAACATACTCCGTATGCCCACTCAAAGACGCTGCTGCAGGAGATGGAACAACGGTTCCCGGAAGTCTTCAGGGCCAACGTCGCGGCCCGCTTCCGAACACACAACGACCATGCCGTCCTGTCCAGCCTGGCTCAACGCTATGGAGTGGCCACGGGAAGAGCTTCGGAGGGCGCGGTCCAATACAACTATGCTGATATCTCTCGTCCTGATCTCTCGTCAGTTCTTTCCCGGTGGCTGCGAGTCAGGGCCTTTGATACTTTCTGCCTGAACGATACGGGATCGCGTGAAGTTGGTGCGAAACCCTCACGGAAGGCCATGTCTGAATTTTTGCCTGCCTATTTTCCAGTTCCCAGCGGCTTCGAGTGTGACTGATGGTTAAGAAAACGGGGTCTCGACAACGCTGAGTGGTTTCAGCCGCAATGGCGGCGATACGAAGAGCTTGCGTGCTTCCGCGCGGCTCCCTCCGATGGTGGCTGAGCGCCAGTGATGGATTCAGCCGATCCGGCCGCAATTCTGGGGTGGTCCCAGTTTCACATCAGTGGGTGTGGCTCGAGCCGTTCGTGTGTCCACTCATTCCGGACGCCGTACCCATGGGTGGACCAGATTGGACGCTGTGCTGCGGCTAGACTGCGTCTGTCATCGTCAATGTTCGTCTCCGCTGGAGTTGAACGGTCAACTGTGGAGCGTTGCCTCCACGATGGACATGTTGGTGGGCATTCGGTAGTGGTCGTCTACGGAAGTGATTCATTGAGCACCGCACGCAGCGTGACAAAAGGGCTTGTTTCGACGCTGGCACGTGCCAAGGGAGCGCTTGGTAAGCGGGTCCTCCCAGTGATCACGTCCCGTCGATCCGTTGTTGCGGAGCACGCTGTGGTGCTTGACGGTCGGACACTTCAACTTCATCTGTACCGTCGTCACGCTCATGCCGACCTTGTCGCGTGCACTGTCCTCTTCGTTCGGGACGGTAGTAAAGAAAGACATCGGGTGCCCGCCCACATCGCCAACGGACATCTACAGATGGCGGTTGCGCTCGACCACTCAGGCCTCAACCTGCCCGTCGGTTCCTCATGGTCCGTGTTGCTCGAGACACACGGGAGAACGGAGTCCATCGCGTTTCTACCGGACGGGAGCCGCCGCAGCCCTGTTGTTCGCAATCCGCCATCCCCTGCGGACGCCATCACCCGCTCCGCAGTCATGAGTCGCACCGGTGGCTTGCTGGTGAGAGTCTCCAGGCCTCAGGAATGTGTACATGTAGATTCCGTAGCCACGGGATTGGGAAGGATCACAGTAAAGAGCCGCGCTTTTTTGCCGACTGCTGACGAACCCGTTGGTGTCCGTTATGTGGCGAGGGGCCTCGGCATTGGACACACTCAGACGGTTGTGACCTCTCCGGGCGATCATGCGGCCACCGACGTTTTCTGGCAGGTCCCGACCGCAGAGCTGGCTCGACTCGCCGTGGAAGCACACGTTTCAGACGACTGCGTCTGGGACCTGCACGTCGTGACCGCGCACGGGAGCCACTCACCACAGAAGGCTCTCGGGGATCTGAAGAATCCCCGGCTGACCTTCAGGTACGCCACGGTCACCGACGTGACTACTCCGCGACGGGATCGGTTTCGGCCGTATTGGACCGTCGGGGGCAAGCTGGCCATTGAACACTGGTTCAGCCCCCGTCCCTGAACGCGATCACAGGAGCAATGACTTTGAACATCACCTATTTCGTGACAACCGGGGACGGTATCGGCGGTACCGAACGAGCTGCCATCACCCAGGCGAACATGTTTGCAGCTCACGGACACGAAGTCACGGTCCTCAGCGTCTACCGGGACACCGGTCGCCCCATCTTCCACGTGGATGACCGCGTGCGGCTCCGCTATCTGGTCGACCTCCCGGAAGCCCAAAGTGGCACCCTCGTCGCCGATCAGGTCTCCCTGATGGGAGGTCGATCCTGGATCATTCCCGCACGATGGGACAACCAGTTCTGTGCAGATAGCGATGCGGCGGTGATCATCGCCCTGCGCTCCATCTCAACGGACATCCTTGTCACCACAACACCTGCGCTGACAGCGCTTGCTGCTGAATTCGCACCGCCATCCGTGGTGGTGGTGCAGCAGGAGCACCGCGCCACGTCAGGCCGAAACGCAGCCTCGTTCGAGCCGATTCGTCGGTATGCCCCAAAAACCGACTGCCTCGTCTCCCTGACTCAGCGGTCCACGGAATGGTTGGCGTTGACGCTCGACGTTGACCCCCCGCGGTTGGAGACCATCCCGAACTCCATCCCCGACGATTTCTATCCTCGCCCGGACCTTGACGCCCGCGTGGTGATGTCAGCCGGCCGTCTGGTGGCGGGTAAGAATTTTGCAGATCTGATCCTCGCTTTTTCTGTTGCAAGTCAGGAGATTCCGGGGTGGCGTCTCCGAATCTATGGTCAGGGAAACCGAGAGCGTCAGCTACGGTCCCAGATTCGTACGCTTCAACTCGAGGATCAGGTGGAGCTCGTGCCGCCGGTACCGGACCTGCTGGCTGAATGGTCGAAGGCATCCGTGTTTGCGATGACCTCGCGTAGTGAAGGCCTGCCGTTGGTTGCACTTGAGGCCATGGCCACGGGGTTGCCGCTGGTGGCATATGACTGCGAAACGGGCCCCGCCGATATCATCGACGATGACGTCAACGGATTGTTGGTTCCCGATGGGGATGTCACGGCCATGGCGGAAGCGCTGACTGCCGTCATGGGTGATCGCGAACTGCGTTCCCGATATGGCGAGGGATCACTCGCGACGGTTCCACGTTTCTCGCCGGAAGCAATCTACCGTCGCTGGGAGGATCTGTTCCTCGAGTTATTACAGGCCAAGGAGATGCACCCTGAACGCCCGCATCGCGCGCAGCTGCCGAAGGAGTATTCAATGACCCAATCAGAACCTGTCATCACTGGGAAGAACGCCGATGATGTCGGCCATCACATCGCGATCCAGCCACTTGGCGACCTGCGGCCAGCGGCACAGTCCCAGCAGAATCTCCGTCGGGTTGAGGACGCTCTGTCGACCGCCGAAATCCCGCACTTCTGGGTTCCCGGATACTCTCCCGATATCGAAGTGATGGCCGTGCCACACGAATGTCGTGATCAGGTCCTGGCGGCCCTGGCGCAGTGCGACGACGCCGGCGTCGTCGTCCAAGCCATGGCGGGAAATTCGCGATTGTCTGTCGACCCTTGGCTCGTGCCCTCAGAACCCCCGACGTCCCCCATGTTTGAGCGCGCCAACGCCCTCCGTGTGTACTGTCGCGCATCCGATCGGAGCGGTGCAGTCGAGACGGGCCACGACCATGGCTGCGACATCGAGTTCTGGCGGGAGAACGCGGATGGACTTTTGACGGCTCCACGGCACAACAGGGGGGTGGACCTGGTTCACCCCGATGACCTCCGAAAACTCACATTCAGGCGAGTGCGCGACATCGACGTCCCGACGATTCAACTACTCAGCAACAGCACGTCCTGGGATGTGCCTCACTTTCCCATTGACGCGGTCTACACCTGGGTGGATGACACTGATCCCGAATGGCGTGCCACCAAGTTCGAGGCGCAGGGTCCGCTCGCGGCTGCGCTGCATTCAGAATCAGTCTCGGATGCACGGTTCCGCAACAGGGACGAGCTGAAGTATTCACTCAGGTCGGTGGAGGCCTTCGCCCCGTGGATCCGCCACGTGTACCTGGTGACCGCTGGTCAGCGTCCCTCGTGGTTGCGGAAGGATCACCCCGGATTGACGCTGGTTGATCATCGGGAGATCTTCCCGGACCACAAGGCCCTTCCCACTTTCAACTCACATGCGATCGAAGCGGTGCTGCACCGGATCGAGGGCCTCAGCGAGCACTACATGTACATCAATGACGACGTCATGTTCGCGCGTAGTCAACAGCCGAGCCAGTACTTTCACGCGAACGGCAATACGAAGTTCTTTCCTTCTCCGGTCAAGATCAACGATTTGGGTGAGGATGCCCCTCCCCACCTGGCGGCAGCTGCCAACAATCGCGGGCTCCTGCAACGTGACTTTGATCTGACCATCAGCCAAGGAATGTTGCACACCCCGTCACCCCAAGCGCGCTCCATCGGGCTCGAGATTGAGAACCGCTACGGAGAGGAGTGGAACCGTACGGTGTTCTCGCGTTTCCGTAGCGGGCGGGACTTGTCCATCCCTTCCTCGATGTCCCACTATCTCGCCTACGCGCTGGGGCGTGCCACGACGGGTGCAATCAATTACAGGTATCTGGGTCTCGGAGCCCGGGACCTTGGTGTTCGTATGAATCAGATACTGCGAAGTGCCTCGGTCGACGTGGTGGCGTTGGGTGACCCTCCGGGGGGTGTGGCCGATCCTGACGCTGTAGATTTTGCCCTCCACAACTTTCTGGAGCAGCTGCTGCCGTGGCCGAGCCGCTTCGAGGTGGACCCGCCGGTGAGCAGGGAGCTGTCGGAGGACTACGCCCATGATCAGGAGTGATCGTTTTGAGGGAGTTGCAGCGGTTGCACGCTCCAAGCTGAGGAATGCAGCGTGGGGACTTCGACGAAAAGCGCGAGCGCCCGGCAATTCTCGTCGGCAGAAGATGGCCATCGCCGCTCAGGACCCCTCAGTCTTCGCACGTCGCGGTTCTCCTGGGCGCCGGAAACTGGTACGGGTGGATTCCGCGCTGCGTCTCAATGAACTCAAACAACAGTCGGCTCTTCTTGTGGGGGATGTGTTGCGCACGGCGGGGGTGCGCCACTGGCGCATTCCTGCGCAGAACGACAGCTGCACCCAGTTCGCGGTCCTGACGCGAGACCGGAAGCATGTTCTGGCGAGTCTCACATCAAGCGTGGCGATGGGGCACTGGTGCCTCCAAGAGTTGTCTGAGAGGGGAACCGCACACAAGGATGTCTTCACTCTCGCGGGCTACTCCAACGTGAAACCGCTCGGGATCCGTGTGTTCGAAGAGGTGTCGGCGTCCCCACAGGGACACTTCACTTCCGATGCAGCCCAAGGTGTCGAAATCCACTTCTGGAGCCCCGTGGAGGGTTCGGGTCTCATTAAGAGCGGTGTATGGAACCCGTTCATGGACGTACTGCCCGATCCTGCCACCGACAGCGCGGGGTTCGGGGCATGCGTGGACCGGATGCAGTGCGGAAGCTCGGAAACGGTGACGTTTCCGATCGATGTCGTCTACACGTGGGTGGACGGAACCGATTCTCGTTGGCAGGAGAGCAAGGGTCGGGCCATGAACGCCTCGGATCCAGAACTGCTCGCCAGGGGTGCAGTCGATGCGGCCCGGTTCGCCGACAACGATGAACTTCGGTTCAGTCTACGTTCCCTCGAGCAGTACGCCCCTTGGATTCGCCGGATCTGGATCGTGACTTCTGGCCAGGTTCCTCAATGGTTGGACACGGCACACCCCCGTGTGACAGTCGTGCCGCACCGCGAAATCTGGCCGGATGAACAGGGCCTACCCACCTTCAACTCTCATGCCATCGAAGCCAACCTGCATCACCTCGACGGTCTGTCAGAGCACTTCCTGTACTTCAATGATGATTTCTTCCTCGTCCGTCCCGTGACGCCGGAGCACTTCTTCCTTGCCAATGGAGTCAGTAAATTCTTCTATTCAAGGGCTCTCGTGGATCTCTTGGATGTCCACGACGAGGACTCCATATCCGCCGTCGCGTCGAAGAATGCAAGGCGTTTGATGCAGGATTCAGGCACCTTCACAAGGAAATTTTTCCATGTGCCGTCGGCGTTGCGTCGATCCGTGATGTATGAGGCCGAGGCTGAATACCCAGAGGTGTTCACTGCGACCCGATCGGCACCGTTTCGCACCTCGATGGACATCGCGGCGGCTGGTTCATTCTATTTTCAGTACGCTTTCTGGAAAGGCAAGGCCGTGCCCGGAAGCATTGCCTACGCGTATGTGGATCCGGGTTCAGCTGATGGCCGGAAGACACTTCGTTCCGTGGTCCGGCGACATCACGTCGACACGATGGTGATCAACGATGGCTCGACGGACCAGACCCCGGAAGAACGACGTGAGACGTCGCAGATTCTGCGGAAGGCCCTGCACGAGTTCCTGCCAGTTCCTTCACTGTTTGAAGGTTCGTCACCGTAAGTGGTTCAGGGAAATCTTGATGTCGGTGACGTCATCTTCCACAGGGTGTGGATCGGTGGCCTCGGTGATCAGGGCGATCCACGTTCCCAGGGGGCATTACTGGGCAGGGACTTTTCGAGGAAGGCTGACACCCGTTGAAGGTATTCCTCAGGCACGGCGATCGTGGCATTCAGGCAGACGATGTCGACCTCCCTCGTCTCTTGCAGCGCGGGGAGGCGCCAGCGGAGCTCCGTTGAGGCAACGTCTGCGTAGAAGTGACGGATCGAGTCCGGCACGCCCCGACCTGTCGCAAGTGCGTAGTGGGGGAGGAGTGATGATGCGATCGACAGGTCGTTCGGACTGCGAAACGGCGCACTCATGGTCGCGCGGAAAGGCTCAGGCGCGCGGCTCTCCAGTTCCAGGGCCACGGATTTCAACTGCGGATGCGGGACATGCTTGAGCTTGTGGTGGAGTTCGTGGCCAGTCAGCTCGCGCAGAAGTTCTCGGTTGTTCTTCGCTGCCGCGATCACAGGAGGATCTGTTGCTGTGAGCGGCCCGGCATCTATCGCGTCGGTAGCCAGGAATACCCGTAGCTTGCCGTCTGCTTGGAAAAAGAATGACGGGGGAAGCGCGCGCGTGAGGAAAACGTCGTCGTTGAAGTAGACGTAATGTTCCGCCAAGTCGGGGATGTGGTGCAGACGGGCTTCGATGGCGTGGGAATTGAAGGTGGGAAGCCCTTCCTGGCCGTCGAAGATCTCCCGATGGTCCACGACGGTGATGCGCGGATCCTCCACATCCAGCCATGTCGGGACCTGGCGGTCGGTCACGAGGAAGATGCGCCGGATCCACGGCGCGTACATCTCGATGCTGCGCAGCGCATACTTCAATTCGTCGAATGACGCATAGCGTGCGGGATTGGCGGCTGTCCCATGCAGCCCCGTTGCACTGTCGCTCTCCCGTGCGAGCTTGCGTTGTTGCCATTGCGGATCAGCGCCATCGACCCATGTGAAGACGGCGTCAATGGGGAAGTTGGGCACATCGGGTTGCGTTGATGAAGCATCCGTCAGGACTTCAACACCCACGTCACGGCCGGCCAGGAAGCATCCGTCATGGGTGGCCCAGACCCTGAAGACCGTTGCCGAATCAGCTCCGTCGAAGACGGCATTTCGCGCGGGCGCAGTCCGGCCGTCGATCCGGGCGTACCAAGCCTGTGAGCTGCGTCCGATCGCCGACAACGCCGCGGGCAGATCGTCGACGACGACACGCGATGGCTCGGGTGGGGACCCGATCACCCTGTGCGGTATGTCATCCGCGCGCAGAGCCTTGATCACTTGGCGTAGGCATTTGTCTGCAGCATCGGTCGCCCGGAAGTGCTCGACGGGCGTCGCGAGATACGACCGGCTGGCAATGTTCGTCCAGACAGTGGCGTCGCTCTTCCAACGACGTTGTTGGAGTCGGGTGATGACATGTCCGACCCGCGCCGTGGTGAGCGCCAACGATGCCCGTGAAAGATGCCAGAGGGCAGCGAGGTGCGTGCGGGCTGCGCCGTCGACGAGACGCCGGAGGAAGGGTCCGATCTGCAGACAACTCGTGGGCGTCATCGCGTCACCGTCACCCGAAGGTGAGCGGCTGTGAGCGTGCCTGGTCGATCAGCCCGGCGAGGGTCAGGGAGTCCGATCGGCGCAGCTTGAAGGATTCCCGGGAGTCGTCCCTGATCAGCCCGACGAATTCCGCCAGTTCGTAGCGCAGCCCGTCGCCGTCAAACTTGTAGTAGTACTTGCGGTTCTCGCGAGGATCCTCGAAACGGGTCTCGAAGTACTCGGTGAGCCACCACGGAGCCGGTACGTACAGGTATCCGCGCGTACCGGCGACAATGAGGTCCCCCTCCGCCTTCACCCCCAGACCGACCTTGGCCGTGGCGATGGCGTGCGGATAGTCGACGTCGATGCGAGCGAAGAGATCGACGTCGCTGACCGACGGCTTGTACACGCGGCTCTGGACTGATGCGGGGTTGTCGCCCAGCAGCTTGATGATCGCGAGCAACGGGTAGGAGGCGAGCTCCGAGATGGCGCCGCCGGCGGGCGGGGTCAACTCCCGTCGGTCGTCCATGAGTTTGGTGAAGCTGGCGTCCACGGACCTGATGCTCCCGATGGTGCCGCTCCTTGCGATTGCCACCATCCGCTGGAAGCCGGGTGAAAACGCCGTTTTGAGGGCTTCGAGCACGACGAGCCCCTTGTCGTCGGCGAGCTCGAACAGGTGTGCGACCTCGGGGCGAGTCAACGCCATCGGCTTCTCGCACAGCACATGGACCCCCGCCTCCAGAGCCCGCCGAGCCAGCGGCACGTGGGTCTCGTGGGGGGTGGCGATGTATACGGCATCCACGTGCTCGAGGAGATCCTCCAACGTCTCGTTCGCCCACTCCAGTTCGAGCTCTTCGGCGAACGCGGCGGCCTTGTCATGGTCACGGGTCCAGACGGCCTCCACGCTGACACCGGAGACGAACCGGGCCTCACGAACGAAACGCTTCGCTATCCGTCCAGCGCCCACAACACCCATCCGGATGACACGGCCAGCGTGACGAAGCTCGGTGCTGGAGATGCCCTTGGTGCGATCGAGATAGACCACTTTGCAATAGTCGGAGAGGTAGTCGAACTTGCCGGCCCAGTCCGAACCGATGGCGAAGATGTCGACGCCGTGGCGCTGGATGTCCTGCACCTTCTGGCCCTCATACTCCTCGACGATGACCTCGTCGGCGAGCCCCGACTCCGTGATGTTGCGGATGCGCTCGATGACTGACTGGTGGACGTTCAGCTTCCCGCGGGCATCGTCGTAGCTCTCACTGGTGACACCGACGATCAGGTGATCGCCAAGCGATCTGGCGCGCTGCAGCAGGCGGCGATGACCCTCGTGGAACAGATCGAATGTCCCATACGTGATGACCCGAACCATGGCTGCGTTCCCTACTTTGGTGTGCGACGGTCAGTCAGTGCCCGAGTCCATGGCCGAGCGCAGGCCGGCGGAGTCAACGTCGTCATCCGCAGTGACAGCGCCTATCTCGGCGATCTCGTGGGCGCCACCGGGTGTCAGCTTGCCGATCAGCTCGGCGGCCTTCCCGCTCAGGGTGCCCTGGCTGGCGTAGAGCTCCAGCTTGTCGCGTGAGTCGGCGATGTCGAGGTTGCGCATGGTGAGCTGGCCGATGCGGTCGGTGGGGCCGAATGCGGATTCCTCCACGCGCTCCATCGACAACTTGTCCGCCTGGTAGGAGAAGTGGGGTCCGCGCGAATCGAGGATCGTATAGTCCTCGCCGCGACGCAGCCGGATGTCCACGTCACCTGTAACGGCAGAGGCCACCCAACGCTGGATCGACTCGCGCAGCATCAGCGACTGCGGATCCAGCCAGCGGCCCTCGTACAGCAGTCGGCCCAGTTTCCGGCCGTGGGAGTGGTAGTTGGAGAGCGTGTCCTCGTTGTGGACGGCCGCCAGGAGTCGCTCGTAGGCGATCCACAGCAGCGCCATCCCGGGCGCCTCGTAGATCCCGCGGGACTTGGCCTCGATGACGCGGTTCTCGATCTGGTCGCTCATGCCCAGTCCGTGGCGGCCGCCGATGCCGTTGGCCTCCAGGACAAGGTCGACGGCAGAGTCGAAGCGCTGCCCGTTGATGGCGACGGGCCGACCCAGCTCGAAGGTGATACTCACGTCCTCGGTGTCGATGTCGACGGCGGGGTCCCAGAACTTGACCCCCATGATGGGCTCGACGGTCTCCAGGGACACGGCGAGGCTCTCCAAGGTTTTGGCCTCGTGCGTCGCGCCCCAGATGTTGGCGTCGGTGGAGTACGCCTTCTCGACGGAGTCCCGGTAGGGCAGCTTGCGGGCGGCGAGCCACTCGCTCATGCCGGTGCGGCCACCCAGCAGCGACACGAATGCCTCATCCAACCACGGCTTGTAGATTCTCAGGGAGGGGTTGGCCATCAGGCCGTAGCGGTAGAACCGCTCAATGTCGTTGCCCTTGTAGGTGGACCCGTCGCCCCAGATGGACACACCGTCAGCAGCCATGGCGCGCACCAACATGGTGCCGGTGACGGCACGACCGATGGGGGTGGTGTTGAAGTACGCACGACCCGCGCTGCGGATGTGGAAAGCACCGCAGGCCAGGGCGGACAGCCCCTCCTCCACCAGCGCCTCACGGCAATCCACGAGGCGTGACAACTCGGCGCCGTAGATGTCGGCGCGGCTGGGCACCGAATCGATGTCGGGTTCGTCGTACTGCCCGATGTCGGCGGTGTACGTGCACGGGATGGCGCCGTTCTCACGCATCCAGGCAACGGCCACGGAGGTGTCAAGGCCTCCGGAGAATGCGATGCCGACGCGCTCGCCGACGGGCAGGGAAGTCAGTACTTTGGACACGAGATGCAGCCTAACGCGTCCGCGGTGGGTGCTCCGCATGCTGACCACGAGCCACGATCACCGGCATGGGGGCGCGATCATCGCGCTGAAACAGCCAGCCGGTAGAGTGTGGCGCGCCACCGATACCCGTATCCCCACGCATTCCATCCAGGGAGACCCATGCTGCAGCCCCACGCCGTGATCGCCATGCCGAACAACGTCGAGATCGATGCGAGGGCCCACCGCAATGGCCTGGCACTTGCCGCCGCTGGCTACCGCGTCACGATGGTGGGCTACGGAACCGGGATTCCGGCAGCAGGAACCATCAGCGGACTGCCGTACCACCTCGCATTCGGTGCAGCGGCTGCACCCAAGAACCTCAGCCTCACCTATCGACTTGTGCGCAAGTCCTTCCACCTCACCACCAAGCGGCGTCCACCGCAGGAGGTCCTGAAAGTGGTGGCCAAGGTGGATGCGGCCACCAGCAGGGTGAGGAGCACCGTTGCCAAGGCCCGCACCAAGGTGTCGCCGCCCGGTGCGCTGCCGGCGCCCGACGCGACGACGTGGCAGGGAATGCTGCCGTTCATCGGTGACATGGAGAAGGCGATGATGCCACGCATCATCGAATTGCAGCCGGACCTCATCGTCTGCGACGTGCACCTGCTGCACATGGCACACGAGGTGGCCAATCGCTTTCGTGGCCAGGGCAAGAAAGTTGCGGTGATCTACGACGCCCGCGAATATGTCTATGGGCTCGCGTCGGAGGATGAGAACGTCCTCAAAGGGTTCCCCGCGTTGGAGGCCGAATACATCCGTGAGTGCGACGCCGTGGTGACGGTGTGCGAACCGATCGCCGACTTCCTCGCCGAGAAGTACGACATCCCGACGCCGCCGCTGGTGCCGAACGCACCCATCGGCAATCTGCCGGCCATCGGCAAGCCCATGACCATCAGGGACTTCCTCGACGTCGACCCGGACGCGCCACTGCTGGCCTACGCCGGTGGCCTGTCGGTGCACCGCGGTGTCCACGACGCCGTCGAGGCGCTGGCGGAGCTGCCGGGTGTGCACCTGGCCATCGGGGCCCGCCGCCCCAGCTCGTACACCCTCGAGCTCGAGGAACTCGCGATTCGCCACGGCGTGCGGGAGCGCGTCCACTTCGTACCGTTCGCACCCACCCACGAGGTGGCCGACTACCTGGCCTCTGCGACGGCCGCCATCTTCCCGTTCCTTCCCGTCGGCAACCACGTGTGGGCCGCGCCCAACAAGTATTTCGAGTCGGTCCAGGCGAGGCTGCCCATCCTGACCTCCAACATGGA
>JBBSRQ010000036.1:0-20494 GCA_038242845.1 Propionibacteriales bacterium
ATCGTTTTCGGTTGGCCACCGTGGATCTCCCTGGCCATCGCCGCGATCGCCTTCATGTTCCTGCGCAGCGGCATGGATCGTGAAGCACTCATGGAGCAGCAGGCCGAACAGCAGAAGATCCTGGCGGCCGAGAAAGCCAAGCGCAAGGGCGGTGCCGCGCCCGGCGGCGACAAGATCAAGGTGCAGCGCCGCCGCTGATCCGCTCCCGAACCGTCATATGCCGACGTCCGCCACAGCTGTGGCGGGCGTCGCGTCGTTCTGCCCCATCGCCCATCTCGTGGGTGGGCGACGCTGACGCCGTCTTGCCGGGGCGTCAGTCGGCCAGGCCCAGGGCCTGCAACATCGGCAGGAACTTGGCCTTGGTCTCGGCCAACTCTGCGGCCGGATCCGAGTCAGCAACCAGCCCGCAGCCTGCGAACAACTGGATCTCTGCTGGGGAGGCCGGCTTGATCTGCCCGCCCCGCAGCGCGATGGCCCATTCGCCGTCGCCGAAGGAATCGACCCAACCGACCGGCCCGGCGTAGCGGCCACGGTCCATCGACTCCAGTTCGCTGATGACCTCGCGGGCCGCGAACGTGGGCGTGCCACACACGGCCGCGCTGGGGTGGAGCGCGGCAGCCAGGGCCAACGCGCTGGTCTCCGGCTCGGTGACACCCGTGATGTCGGTGGCCAGGTGCATGACGTTGGGGAGCGACAGGACCGACGGCGACTCCGGCACGTTCATGGCGGAGCAGTAGGGCTCCAGCGCACGCGCCACGGATTCGACGGCGAACTCGTGCTCGGCCACGTCCTTGGAGGAGGTGGCGAGTTCGGCGGCCTTGACCAGCGAGTTGGTGTTCTGCGGGTCCAGGGAGACCGTGCCGGCCAGGACCCGGGAGGTGGCAAGCCCACCCTGGCGGCGGATCAGCAGCTCCGGGGTGGCACCGACGAGGCCGTCCACGAGATAGGTCCAGCAGGTGGGGTAGCGGTTGATGAGGCCGTTCACGATCCACCGCGCGTCGAGGGGGCCGTCAGCCGTGACGACGAGGTCCCGCGCCAGTACGACCTTGTCCACCTCACCGGTGAGGATCAACGCGATGACCTCGCCGACGATCTCCATCCAGACGCGCTCGGACATGGAGCCCGGCCGCAGTGCGACATTGGATGGCGCGACGAGTGGATCACGGGCGGGTGGAAGTTTCAGGGAGCGGCGACCCTCGCCGATGGCGGTCATCCAGCACTGGCCACCGCGCTTGCCGATCACCACTTCCGGCACGATGAGGACTGAACGCTCCTCGGAACGGTCCGGGTCGAACGTGAAGGAGCCGACGGCGAGCGGGCTGGTGCCATAGGCGCCCGGCAGTTCGGAGTCGTGGTCGATGTGTGACGCCACCTCTGCCCACCACACGTCAGCAGCCTCGGGGTAGTCGGTCTCGAACCGCGCGGCCTCACCGAGCGCGACGAAGCCCTCACCGCGGCGGATGAAGGCAGCTGTGGGGCCGGAGGCCGACAGGAAGCGTTGCAGCAGCCCGGGGTCCTCGATGCCCACCGTGGTGGCGCGCATGCGCTTGGTTCCGAAGTCCAGACTCACCCGGCCGACGATAGCCCAGCCTGACGAATGCTGCTAAAAACTCCGCCGCCGTGGGCACGCTCCTCCATGGGCGCAGAAATCATGATTAACGTGATGCATCCGTGCCCAATTCCGAGTCAAATTGGCTCGTCAACGTCCGATTGGGCAGCCGTGGTGGCGGGTTGGTGATCCTGTGACGCGACCGCCTACACTGGCACTCGCAATCCCTAAGATCCCGTGAGGAGTCCCCATGCGAAACGCCAAGCCCAGCGACGGCGTGGCGACAGCCGATGAGGGAGGCGACGCGGACGTCATCGTCGTCGGCGCCGGCCCCGGGGGATCATCGACTGCCGCGAACCTTGCGAGGCGTGGCCTGAACGTCGTCATGCTCGAGAAGTCGCACTTCCCTCGCGAGAAGGTTTGCGGGGACGGCCTCACCCCCCGCGCCACCCGTGCGTTGACGCGCCTCGGTATCGACACCTCCGAGGAGAACGGCTGGCTCCACAACAAGGGTCTGCGCATCTACGGCGGCCGCAGCGAACCCTTCGAGCTCGACTGGCCGGAGCTGACGGACTTCCCGCCCTACGGTCTCGTGCGTCCGCGGTCTGATTTCGACGACATGCTGGCTCGTCACGCAGTGTCCTTCGGTGCGCAGCTGGTGGAGGGGGCCAACGTCACCGACGCGGTCCTCGACGACCGAAGCGGGCGAATCGTGGGTGTGACCACCAAGAATGGCGCCACGTGGCGTGCCCCCCTTGTGGTGGCAGCCGACGGCAACAGCTCGCGCCTGTCAGTGTCCATGGGAATGAAGAAGCGTGACGACCGCCCCATTGGCGTGGCTGTGCGGACCTACTACACGACCCCCCGCACAGATGACGACTACCTCGAGTCCTGGCTCGAACTGTGGGAGGGCAAACCCCACGAGTCCACGCTGATGCCCGGCTATGGCTGGATCTTCGGCATGGGTGACGGCACCAGCAACGTGGGTCTCGGTGTTCTGAACACCTCGAAGGCTTTCGGACGGACGAACTACCGCGACCTGTTGAGGTCCTGGCTCGCCAACACACCTGACGAGTGGGGCTTCCGCGAGGAGAACATGGTGGGCAAGATCCAGAGTGCTGCCCTGCCCATGGCCTTCAACCGACAGCCGCACTACGGCCGTGGCCTCCTGATGGTGGGCGACGCGGGGGGCATGGTCAACCCTTTCAACGGGGAAGGCATCGCCTACGCAATGGAAGCGGCCGAACTCGCCGCCGACGCCATGGCGGAGGCGCACTCCCGTGGAATCGGTACCGCATCGGCGGAGAAGGCGCTGCGGGGCTACCCTGTCGCCCTGAAGGCGAGCCTCGGCGGTTACTACCGGCTGGGCACGGTCTTCGTGAAGCTCATCGGCGATCCCCGGATCATGAGCCTGTGCACCACCTACGGCCTGCCGCACAGGACACTGATGAAGTTTGTGATGAAATTGCTCGCCAACCTGACGGATGCGCGAGACGGTGATGCCATGGACAGGATCATCAACGCCTTGTGCAAAGCCGCCCCGTCGGCCTGATGCGGTAAGAGAATGGAAGAGGACGAGTCGTGAACGCATATATCCCCATCGTCGGGATGGTGGTGCTGGCCACCGCCTTCGTCGTGGTGTCCATTCTTCTCAGCGCCAAGCTCATCGGGCCGGCGCGCTACAACCGTTCCAAGTACGACTCCTACGAGTGCGGCATCCAGCCGACGCCCCAGCCAGTGGGCGGCGGCCGGTTCCCGGTGAAGTACTACATCACCGCCATGCTGTTCATCGTGTTCGACATCGAGATCGTGTTCCTCTACCCGTGGGCCGTCACCTACAACCAGTTGGGCACGTTTGCCGTGGTGGAAATGGTGATCTTCGTGGTCACCGTCTTCATCGCCTACTTCTATGTTCTGCGCCGCAACGGCTTGGACTGGGAATGACCGGAAGGAAAGCCTGATGGGTATCGAGGACAAGCTCCCGAGCGGAATTCTGCTCACCACCGTCGAAGGTGTTTTTGGTTGGGTGCGCAAGGCATCCTTCTGGCCCGCGACCATGGGCCTCGCCTGCTGTGCCATCGAGATGATGGCCTATGGCACCCCGCGCTACGACGCCGGTCGCTGGGGACAGGAGGTCTTCCGCGCTTCGCCGCGCCAGGCCGACCTCATGATCGTCTCAGGTCGCGTCAGCCAAAAGATGGCCCCGGTCATCCGGCAGGTCTACGACCAGATGCCCAACCCCAAATGGGTCATCTCGATGGGCGCCTGTGCCAGCTCCGGCGGCATGTTCAACAATTACGCCATCGTGCAGGGCTGTGACCACTTCCTGCCCGTGGACATCTACCTTCCGGGGTGCCCGCCCCGGCCGGACATGCTCATCGATGCCATGTTCAAGCTGCGCGAGCAGCTCCAGCACACCCCGCTGGGCGAGAACGCAACAAAGGCCATCGAGGCGAACGAGCAGGCGGCGCTGACGGCGCCGGCGACGCACGAGATGAAGGGCATCATGCGATGAGCGACAGCAACCTTCCCCTTGAGCCGACGGGTCACGGCGAGACGGACATCACGCCCACCAGCGGTTTCGCCACGCGCGCCGGTATGTGGTCCGCCGGCGCCGGCGACACCTCCGGTTACGGCGGCATCCAGCGCACGCTGGAGATGCCAGGGCAGTCACAGCCGCCGTTCGGTGACCCGTTCGACGCCATCCACAGCCGTGCGCTGGAGATTCACCCGGCACTGCAGGGCTCGCGGGTGCTCTTCGACCGCGGAGAACTGACAATCCACGTCGACCGGGCGGAACTGCCGGCCGTGGTGGCCAAGTTCCGCGACGACGCGTACCTGCGCTTCGAGGTGTGCATGTCGGTCTCCGGGGTGCACTACCCGGAGCAGACCGGTGCCGAGCTGCACGTGGCATACGACCTGATGTCCTTCACCCACAACCGGCGTGTGCGCCTCGAGGTGAGCTGCCCGGACGCGGATCCACACATTCCCTCAGTCGTGGCCACCTACCCCATGGCGGACTGGCACGAGCGCGAGACCTGGGACATGTTCGGGGTCATCTTCGACGGCCACCCGGCGCTGACCCGCATCCTGATGCCCGACGACTGGGCGGGCCACCCGCAACGCAAGGACTACCCACTCGGCGGTGTTGACGTTGAGTACAAGGGAGCCTGGGTGCCCGCGCCCGACAACCGGAGGACCTACTCATGAGCACTACGCACGCAGCCGCTGAGGACATCTTCGCGTCCCCGGGGGAGGAGCGCGCCGACCGCGTCTACCTCGCACAGGGCGGCGACTGGGCTGAGATCGCCGAAGAGCAGGCGGAGCGCGGCGACGAGACCATCGTTGTCAACATGGGACCCCAGCATCCGTCCACGCACGGCGTGCTCCGCCTCATCCTGGAGATGGACGGCGAAACCGTCACCTCGATCCGGCCGGGCATCGGGTTCCTCCACACCGGTATCGAGAAGAACATGGAGTACCGGACGTGGACCCAGGGTGTGACGTTCTGCACCCGCATGGATTACGTGGCGCCGCTGTTCAACGAGGCCGCCTACTGCCTGGCCGTGGAGAAGTTGCTGGGCATCACCAACGACATCCCGGAGCGCGCCTCGATCATTCGCGTGCTGGTGATGGAGCTGAACCGCATCGCCTCGCACCTGATCGCCATCGGGACCGGCGGCATGGACCTGGGCGCCCTCACCGTCATGACCATCGGCTTCCGTGAGCGCGAAATGATTCTGGACTTCCTCGAGGGCCTCACCGGCCTGCGCATGAACCATGCCTTCATCCGCCCCGGTGGGGTGGCCAACGACCTCCCGGAGGGCGGTCTGGAGCACCTGCGAACGGTCATCAGCTGGTTGAAGAAGCACCTGCCCGAGTACGCGGGCTTCCTCGACGCCAACCCCATCTTTCGCATGCGGATGGAAAAGGTTGCGGTGATGGACCTGACGGGCTGCATGATGCTGGGCGTCACGGGTCCGCCGTTGCGCGCCACCGGCTACGACTGGGACCTGCGCCGGCAGCAGCCGTACTGCGGCTACGAAACCTACGACTTCGAGACGATCACGTGGGACACGAACGACGCCTACGGCAGGTACCGCATCCGCGAGGCGGAGATGTGGGAGTCGCTGAAGATAGTCGAGCAGTGCCTTGAGCGTCTCGAGCGCACCCAGGGCATGCCTGTGATGGTAGCCGATGCCAAGATCGCCTGGCCGGCGCAGCTGTCACTGGGCCCGGACGGTCAGGGCAACAGCAACGAGCACATCAAACACATCATGGGCGAATCCATGGAGGCGCTGATCCACCACTTCAAGCTGGTGACCGAAGGCTTCAAGGTGCCGGTGGGGCAGGTCTACCAGGCAATCGAATCCCCGAAGGGTGAACTGGGTGTCCACCTGGTCTCCGACGGCGGCACCCGCCCCTACCGGGCCCACTTCCGCGACCCCGGCTTCAACCATCTGCAGGCCGTGCCCCTGATGTGCGAGGGCGGCATGATGTCCGACGTCGTGGTGGCCGTGGCCAGCCTCGATCCCGTCCTTGGAGGTGTTGACCGATGAGCGGTCACTTCGAAAGCCACTTCGCCGACTCCGGCTCCGTCGACTACTCGGACCAGTCCACCCGCATCGGCAACACCACCATCGCCGAGCTGCGCGAGCTTGCTGCGCGCTACCCGCAGTCCCGCTCCGCCCTGCTGCCGATGTTGCACCTGGTGCAGTCCGTCGACGGACGCGTCAGCCCCCGTGGCATCGAGGTGTGTGCCGACATCCTCGGGATCACCACGGCACAGGTCTCCGGTGTTGCCACCTTTTACACGATGTACAAGCGTCGCCCGGCGGGCACCCACCACGTGGGGGTGTGCACCACTGCGCTGTGCGCCGTCATGGGTGGCGACATCCTGCTGGAGCGTGCCAAGGCCAAGCTCGGCATCGACGAGGGCCAGACGACTCGCTGCGGCAGGGTCTCGCTGGAGCGCCTCGAGTGCAATGCCGCCTGCGACTACGCGCCCATCATGATGGTCAACTGGGAGTTCTTCGACAACATGACCCCGGAGACAGCCGACGACCTGTTGGATGCACTCATGAACGACGAGGAGGTGTCCTCCACGCGTGGGGCGACACTCACCTCATGGCGCGCCGCCGAGCGTGTCCTCGCAGGTTTCCCCGACGGCCGCGCCAACGAGGGTCCCTCCGCGGGCCCCGCGTCGCTGCTCGGACTGGGGATCGCCCGCGACAACAACTGGAATGCGCCTGACCCGGAGAACCTTCCGGCGCCCGTTGAGACCGAGGAGGCGAAATGACCGACCCTTCGACAAGCTCAGGAGTGGACCTACTCACCCCCGTCCTGTCGGCGGACTGGGCCGACGACAAGTCGTGGACGCTGGCACAGTACGAGAGCACCGGCGGTTACCGCGGCCTCCGCAAGGCCCTCGACATGATCCCGGCCGACGTGATGTCGCTCGTCAAGGAGTCCGGTCTGCGGGGTCGCGGCGGAGCAGGTTTCCCCACCGGTCTGAAGTGGTCGCTGGTGCCGCAGGACAACCCCAACCCCAAGTACCTCGTGGTGAACGCGGACGAGTCGGAACCCGGCACCTGCAAGGACATGCCGCTCATGATGGCGTCTCCACACACCCTGGTGGAGGGTGTCATCATCTCCGCCTACGCCATCGGTGCCAACACGGCATTCATCTACGTCCGGGGCGAGGTGCTCCACATCGTGCGACGCCTGCAGCAGGCCGTGGAGGAGGCACGCGCCGCCGGATACGTCGGCCCGGGAGTGCTCGGACACGAGTATGACCTGAACATCATCGTCCACGCCGGTGCGGGTGCCTACATCTGCGGTGAGGAAACCGCCCTGCTCGACTCCCTTGAGGGGCGTCGCGGCCAACCCCGCCTGCGGCCCCCGTTCCCGGCTGTTGCCGGTCTGTACGCGTCGCCGACGGTCATCAACAACGTCGAGTCCATCGCCTCGGTCCCCAGCATCCTCAACAACGGCATCGCGTGGTTCCAGTCCATGGGCACGGAGAAGTCCAAGGGCATGACCCTGTACTCGCTGTCCGGCCACGTGGAGCGCCCGGGCCAGTTCGAGGCGCCGCTCGGTGTGACGTTGCGCCAACTGCTCGACCTCTCGGGCGGTGTCCGTAACGGTCACCAGCTGAAGTTCTTCACCCCCGGTGGGTCCTCGACCCCCATCCTGACTGGCGAACACCTCGACGTCCCGCTGGACTACGAAGGCATGGCGGCCGCAGGCACCATGCTCGGCACCAAGGCGCTACAGGTCTTCGACGAGACCACCTCGGTGGTGCGCACGACCCTGCGCTGGACGGAGTTCTACAAGCACGAGTCGTGCGGCAAGTGCACCCCGTGCCGCGAGGGCTTCTGGTGGCTCGTCCAGCTGCTGATGCGCTTCGAGGCCGGTACCGCCGAGCCCGGCGACGTCGACAAGATGCTTGACGTCTGCGAGAACATCGGTGGCCGCTCGTTCTGCGCCTTGGCCGACGGTGGCGTCGCCGCCATCGTCAGCGCCGTGAAGTATTTCCGGGCAGAGTTCGAGCAGGGGTACACCACCCCCGCATGGGAACTCTTCCCCTACGCCAGAAGCGCCCTGTTCGCAACGGAAGGAGACCCGCGGTGACCATCGACGCAAAGAACGCCTCAGGGGACCTGGTCACCAAACCTGACCTCGTCACCCTGACCATCGACGGCACGTCGGTGAGCGTGCCGAAGGGCACCCTCATCATCCGGGCGGCCGAGATGATCGGCACCGCGATCCCACGGTTCTGCGACCACCCGTTGCTCGACCCGGTGGGCGCCTGCCGTCAGTGCATGGTGGAGATCCCCGACGCGGGCAACGGACGCGGCTTCCCCAAGCCACAGGCCTCGTGCACGATGCCGGTGGCCGAGGGCATGATCGTCAATACCCAGGTCACCTCCCCGGTTGCCGACAAGGCGCAGCGGGGCATGCTTGAGTTCCTGCTCATCAACCACCCGCTTGACTGCCCGATTTGCGACAAGGGTGGCGAGTGCCCCCTGCAGAACCAGTCCCTGAGCAACGGTGACGGGGAATCGCGCTTCGGTGCGCTGAAGCGGACCTACCCGAAGCCCGTCAGCATCTCGGCGCAGATCCTGCTGGACCGGGAGCGCTGCGTGCTGTGCGCGCGCTGCACCAGATTCTCCGAGCAGATCTCCGGCGACCCGTTCATCGAGCTCGTCGAACGTGGAGCGCTGCAGCAGGTGGGCATCTACGAGACCGATCCGTACGACTCCTACTTCTCCGGCAACGTGATCCAGATCTGCCCCGTCGGAGCCCTGACCTCGGCGGCGTACCGCTTCCAGGCCCGGCCCTTCGACCTGGTGTCGACCACCACGTCGTGCGAGCACTGCGCCTCCGGGTGCGAGCTGCGCAGCGATCACCGTCACCACCAGATCAAACGGCGCCTCGCGGGCAACGACCCGGAGGTGAACGAGGAGTGGAGCTGTGACAAGGGCCGGTTCGGCTTCATGTACGGCCGCGGCAACGACCGCATCACCCGTCCACTCGTCCGACACGGCGGCGTGTTGCAGCCCGCCAGTTGGCCGGAGGCCATCGACGCGGCAGTGGACGGCCTGCGTGCGGCCGGCACCAGCGTCGGCGTTCTGACGGGTGGACGACTCACGGTGGAGAACGCCTACGCCTACTCGCGGTTTGCCCGCGGCGTGCTGGGCACCAACAACATCGACCACCGCTCCCGTCCCCATTCTACTGAAGAAGCCGACTTCATCGCGGCCCGCGTAGCCGGCCGCACACTGGAGGAGTCGGTGACCTACAGCGACCTTGATTCCGCAGCGCACGTTGTCCTCGTGGCCTTCGAGCCCGAGGACGAATCGCCGATCGTCTTCCTGCGCCTCCGCAAGGCCGTTCGCAACAAGACGCTGAAGGTGACCACCCTGGCGCCGTTCGCGTCCAAGGGCTCGCAGAAGCTGGCCGCAGAACTGGTCCCCGTGGCTCCGGGTGGAGAGGCTGCCGCCCTCGGGGACCTCGAACTGGACGCTGGCACGGTGATTCTGGTGGGGGAGCGTGCTGCCCTGCAGCCCGGCCTCCTGTCCTTCGTCGCCTCGACGTCCGACCGCACGGGAGCACGCCTCGCGTGGATTCCACGTCGCGCAGGGGAGCTGGGTGCCATCAAGGCGGGCTGCATGCCCAACCTGCTTCCCGGTGGACGACCGCTCGCCGACGCCGCCGCCCGCGTCGACGTCGCCTCCGCATGGGGTGCCGCCACGCTCGCTGGTGGGGCGGGGCTCTCCGCAGAGGAGCAGCTGCGCTCCGCAGCCGGTGGTGCGCTGCAGGCCCTCGTCGTCGCCGGCGTGGACCCTGCCGATCTGGGTGACCGGGACACTGCGCTCGCCGGACTGGAGAACGTCGGCTTCCTCGTCAGCATCGAACAGCGCCAGAGCGCTGCCACCGAGCGCGCCGACGTGGTCTTCCCTGCCGCCCTGATGGAGGAGCAGTCGGGACACTTCCTGAACTGGGAGCAGCGGGAACGCGACGTCTCCATCGTGGTCAAGGACACACGTTCCCCCATGACGGACCTGCGCATCCTCGCGGCCCTGGCTGATGCGCTCGGATCCGAACTCGGATTCCGCACGCCTGCTGCGGCGCGTGCCGACCTCGCCGAACTGGGAATCTGGTCCGGGCACCGGCCCGCGGCCCCGATGGTTGCCGACGGCGGCGTTGCGGCCGCCGGCGAGGGGCTCATCCTGGCGAGCTGGCGACAACTCCTGGATGCGTCCAGTGGTAACGACCACGAGCTTGCCCTGCGCGCCACGGCGCGACCTGCCCTCGCACGGGTTTCACCCGCGACGGCCCTCGCCCTCGGAACCACCGACGTGGTGTGCGTCGAGGATGGGGAGCGTCGCGTGATGTTGCCCGTCCTGCAGACGCCCGGCATGGTCGACGGTGTCGTGTGGGTGCCCATGAACCCCGGTGTCGGTCATGGGGATCGCCTCGCGGCGGCCCCCGGTGGAGTCGTCACCGTGGACGCCGTCCCTGTCGACGAAGGAGTTGCCTCGTGAACGTCTTCTTTTATGATCCCTGGTGGCTCGTCCTCATCAAGGTGGTCGTGCTGTTCGTCGTCCTCCTCGTCTGGACGATCTTCAACGTCTGGTACGAGCGGCGCCTCGTCGGCAAGATGCAGCACCGCCTGGGACCCGTCATGCACGGCCCGTTCGGGTTGGGACAGGCGGTGGCTGATGGTACGAAAGCCCTCCTGAAGGAGGACTTCCGGCCCAAGAACACGGACAAGTGGGTCTTCAACCTGGCTCCGGTGCTCACCGGCGTGGCCGCGTTCACAACATGGACGGTCCTGCCGTTCGGTGGCGAGGTCGAGGTGTTCGGCGTGACCACACGCCTGCAGGTCACCGACCTGCCGGTGGCTGTGCTCTTCGTCATCGCCATCGCCTCCATCGGCATCTACGGCATCGTGCTGGCCGGTTGGGCATCCAACTCCACCTACTCGTTCCTCGGTGCCATCCGCAGCTCGGCCCAGATGATCTCCTACGAGGTCGCCATGGGTCTCGCGATCGTGGGTGTGTTCGTGTTGTCCGGTTCGATGTCGACTGCCGAAATCGTGGAGGCACAGCGGGAAGCGATCCTGTTGCGCATCCCCTTCACTGGCATGGAGTTCAACCCGGGCATCCCCGGGTGGTACGCGCTGCTGCTGTTCCCGTCGTTCATCATCTATGCCATCACCATGGTGGGTGAGACCAACCGGGCGCCGTTCGACCTCCCTGAGTGTGAGTCCGAGCTGGTGGCCGGCTACCTGACCGAGTACTCCGGGTTCCGCTACGCGCTGTACTTCCTCGCCGAGTACATCAACATGGCCACTGTCTCGGCCGTTGCCACCACCTTGTTCCTGGGCGGCTACCTGCCGCCGTGGCCGCTGAACCTGATCCCGTTCCTGAACAACCCGTGGTTCGGCCCGATCTTCTTCTTCATCAAGGTGCAACTGCTGATCTCGGTGTTCGTCTGGCTGCGGGGCACGCTGCCTCGCTTCCGCTATGACCAGCTCATGGATCTTGGCTGGAAACGGTTGATCCCCATCTCACTGCTGTGGATCGTGATGATCGCCGTGGCACCCCAGTACACCCTCGGCCTGGCGGTGCTGCTGGTGGCGATACTCATCGCCCTGAGTGGGACCACTGACAAGGACGAGGACGACGACGACGAGATCGACACGGATGCACCGTTCGACGCCTTCGCCGGCGGGTATCCAGTTCCGCCGCGACCCGGGCAGGTACTGCCCGAACTCGCTGGAGTGGTGCGCTCCTCGCACACTGATGACATGGAGGAGATCTGATGGGCGTGTTTGATCCGTGGGCCGGCTTTGGCATCACGCTGAACACCATCTTCCGCAAGACCTTCACGCAGGGGTATCCGCAGAAGGGCAAGGAGAAGGTCACCATGCCGCGCTTCCACGGGCGGCACCAGCTCAACCGCTGGCCCGACGGCCTGGAGAAGTGCGTCGGCTGTGAACTCTGCGCCTGGGCCTGTCCGGCGGACGCCATCTACGTCGAGGGCGCGGACAACACTGACGACCAGCGCTTCTCGCCCGGCGAGCGGTACGGCCACGTGTACCAGATCAACTACCTGCGGTGCATCTTCTGCGGCTTCTGCATCGAGGCCTGCCCCACGCGTGCCCTGACCATGACGAATGAGTTCAAGCTGGCGGACAACACCCGGGCGAGCCTCATCTATGAGAAGCAGGATCTGTTGGCGCCGCTGATCCCGGGCATGGAGCAGCCTCCCCACCCCCGTCGCCTCGGTGACGACGAGAAGTCTTACTTCCTCGGTCTGCCCGCCACCGGCGAGCCCGACACCCGCACGGCTGCGCCGAGCAAAGGAGTGACCCCGTGACAACATTCATCCCCCTGGTCACGGGGGACCAGGTTGCCTTCTGGGTCTGCGCCCCCATCATGGTGGTGCTGGCACTCGGCATGGTCGCGGCGCGCAAGCCGGTCCATTCGGCACTCTGCATCGCGGGCGTCATGGTGGGCCTCGCGGTCCTCTACGCCGCCCAGGACGCGCCGTTCCTCTTCGTGGTGCAGATCATCGTCTACACCGGCGCCATCCTCATGCTGTTCCTCTTCGTCGTGATGCTCGTGGGCGTCGACAGTCGCGACTCGATCGTCGAGACGTTGAAGGGCCACCGCATCGCCTCGGTGCTGGCCGCGCTCGGCTTTGCGGTCCTCGTGATGCTTGCCATCGGTTACCAGGTGTTCCCGACGGCTCCGGCGGGGCTCGAGGCTGCCAATGCCGAGCACGGTGGAAACATGCAGGGCATCGCGGCGCTGCTGTTCACCCGGTACGTGTTCATCTTCGAGGCCACCGCCGCGCTGCTCATCACCGCAGCGCTCGGCGCGATGGTGCTGGCACACGGTGAACGACTGAAGGCCAAGAAGACGCAGGTGCAGCAGGCCAGCGGTCGCATTGACGCCTACGCCAAGGACGGTGTCCACCCCGGACCGCTGCCCCCGTCCGGCATCTTCGCGCGCCACAACGCCATCCACGTGCCCGCACTCCTGCCTGACGGATCGATCTCCGAGCTGTCGGTCTCGCCAACGCTGCGCGCCCGCGGAGTGATCGTGGAGGTCGACGACCTCCGCCGCCCCACCGCTAAGGCGTTCCGCGCGATCGAGCGTGCCTCGGCCGAAGCCGAAGGAGAGAGCCTGTGACAACCGAGCCATACCTGATGCTGTCGGCGGTACTGTTCGCAATCGGTGTGGTTGGGTTCCTGCTGCGCCGCAACGCCATCATCGCCTTCATGAGCGTGGAGTTGATGCTCAACGCCACGAACCTCGCGTTCGTGACGTTCTCGAGGCAACACGGGAACCTGGACGGGCAGGTGGCGTCCTTCTTCGTGATGGTCGTCGCAGCCGCCGAGGTCGTCGTCGGTCTCGCCATCATCGTGTCCATCTATCGCTCACGACGCTCGGCTTCGGTCGACGACGCGAACCTGCTGAAGTTCTAGAGGGGCAAGAAGCGTGCATCTCCTGGAAATTATCCCTGCGGTACCGGCCACGGGGCTCTTCAGCCTCGCGTGGCTGGTCATCGCCGTCCCCCTCGCATGCGCAGCGCTGCTGCTCATCCTCGGCAAGCGATCCGACGGCTGGGGACACCTGCTCGCCACCGTCGCCACGATCGTCTCGTTCGTCGTCGGGCTGCTGCTGTTCGTGACGATGCTGTCTGACGACGAGTCATCCCGCGCCGTCTCCGTGCCGCTGTACGAGTGGATCGCGACCGGGAGCTGGCACGTCGAGGCGGGGCTGCTGGTGGACCAGCTCTCCATCCTCTTCGTGCTGCTCATCACCGGTGTCGGCGCCCTGATCCACGTCTATTCGATCGGCTACATGGAGCACGACGCGAACCGGCGCAAGTTCTTCGCCTACCTCAACCTGTTCGTGGCGGCCATGCTGATCCTGGTGCTGGCCGACAATTACCTGGTGCTGTTCCTCGGCTGGGAGGGTGTGGGGCTGGCCTCGTACCTCCTCATCGGATTCTGGGCGCACAAGCCCTCGGCCGCCGCAGCCGGCGTGAAGGCGTTCGTGGTCAACCGCGTCGGTGACATGGGCATGGTCATGGCCATCTTCACCATGCTGGCGCTGTTCGGCTCCTCCTCCTTCGCTGACGTGAACGCGGGCGCGCCACTGATGAACGGTTTCTGGGCCACCCTTCTCGGCATCCTGCTGCTGGTGGGTGCGTGTGCCAAGTCGGCCCAGGTGCCCCTGCAGTCCTGGCTGCTCGACGCCATGGAGGGCCCCACCCCGGTGTCGGCGCTCATTCACGCGGCCACGATGGTCACGGCCGGTGTCTACCTCGTGGTTCGCAGCCACGCTGTCTACGCCATGAGTGACGCCGCCACGTTGGCCGTCGCCGTCGTGGGAGTGGTGACGCTGCTGGCCGGTGCCTGGATCGGGTCGAGCAAGGACGACATCAAGAAGGTGCTCGCCGGCTCCACCATGTCGCAGATCGGTTACATGATGTTGGCCGCTGGGCTGGGCCCCGTCGGCGCCGCGTTCGCGATCTTCCACCTCATCACGCACGGCTTCTTCAAGGCCAACATGTTCCTCGGCGCCGGTTCGGTCATGCACGGCACAAACGACGAGATCGACATGCGCAACTTCGGCGGCCTGTCCAAGGTCATGCGGATCACGTTCCTGACTTTCGGTGCCGGTTACCTGGCGATCATCGGGTTCCCGTTCACCGCCGGGTTCTACTCCAAGGACCACATCATCGAGGCGGCCTTCGAGTCCAACACCGTCCTTGGTGTCCTGGCGCTCGTCGGCGCTGGTGTCACCGCCTACTACATGACCCGCCTCATGGTCATGACCTTCTTTGGTGACCGCCGGTGGAAGGACGACGTGCACCCGCACGAGTCCCCACTCGTGATGACAGTCCCGCTGATCGTGCTGGCAGTCCTGTCGCTGTTCGCCGGCCTAGCCATGAACGGCTGGATCCAGGGTTGGCTCGCGCCGGCCACTGGCGCCGAGGTTCACGAGACGCAACTGGTGACCCTCGGGCTGATCCCGATCGTCACGTTCGTCGTGGTGGCGCTGGGTGTGGCCGTCGGTTGGTTCCTGCACCGTCGTGACATCCCCCGCACCGCCCCTGTCACCAAGAACCCGCTGGTACTGGCAGGCCGGGCCGATCTGTTCGGCGACGCCCTCAACGAGTACGCGGTCGTCCGTCCCGTCAAAGGCCTCGTGGCCGGCACGGAAGCGCTCGACCACGGCGTCGTCGATGGGTTCGTCATGGGCTCCGCCAACATGGCAGGTGGCCTCGGTTCGTGGCTGCGCCGCGCTCAAAACGGTTATGTCCGCACCTACGGCTTGACGTTCGTCATCGGGATCGTGGCAATCGCCGCGGTCGTGGTGCTCGGGCAACTGGTCTGAGGAGGAAGGCAACATGTTCAACTCAATTCCCCTTCTGACCATCCTGGCTGTCCTGCCGCTGCTCGGTGCCCTGGTGTTGACGTTCACCAAGGGACACACCGGCAAGCTCGTTGGCCTCGGATTCTCGCTCACCACCCTGGTAGTGGGTGTCCTCGCCTTCGTGCTGTCCCGCTCGGGTGCACTGGTGGAGTCCACCCCGTGGATCCGCCCCATCGGTGCGTACTATGCGCTCGAGTTCTCCGGAATGAGCGCCATCCTGGTGCTGTTGACGGTAATACTCGTGCCCGTGGTGTTCATCGCCGAGTGGAACGTCGACGAGACCCCCGGCGCACGCTGGAGCACCCGTTCATTCTTTGCGATGGCGCTGGCCATGCAGGGCCTTGCCCTGTTCGTGTTCATGGCCTCCGACGTCCTCCTGTTCTACATTGCCTTCGAGGCCACGCTCATCCCCATGTATTTCATGATCGCCGGATGGGGAGGGGAACGCCGCGGTCCTGCGGCCATGAAGTTCCTGCTCTACTCCCTGGCGGGTGGACTCGTCATGCTGGTGGCAGTCGCCGGGCTCTACGCCGTCGGTTCGCAGCAGGGCAGCGTCAGCTTCCTGTTCAGTGATCTGGCTGCGCTGGACCTCAGCGGCACCGTCGGCAAGTGGCTCTTTGTCGCCTTCTTCTTCGCATTCGCTGTGAAGGCCCCGCTCGCCGGACTGCACACGTGGCTGCCTGATGCAGCCGAGCAGGCGACGCCCGGAAGCACGACCCTTCTGGTGGGTGTGCTCGACAAGATCGGCACCTTCGGCATGATCAAGGTCTGCCTCCTGGTCTTCCCCGAGGCCAGCGCCTGGGCCACCCCGGTCATCCTCGTGTGGGCCGTCGTGTCGGTGGTCTACGGCGCCTTCATGGCGATGGGTTCGCGTGACCTGCTGCGTTTCGTGTCCTACACCTCCGTCAGCCACTTCGGGTTCATGGTCTTCGGCATCTTCGCCATGACCACACAGTCCATCAGCGGCTCGATCTTCTACATGCTCAACCACGGCCTCTCCAGCGCCGGTCTGTTCCTCGTCGTGGGCTACATGGTCCATCGCCGCGGCACCGCGGAGGTCTCCGCTTTCGGTGGCGTGCAGAAGCTCGCGCCGGTGATGGGCGGCTTCCTGCTCATCTCCGGACTCGCAACGCTGTCGCTGCCGGGCTTCGGCAGCTTCGTCGGTGAGTTCCTCACCATGGCGGGTGGCTGGCAGCGCTACCCGATCCACACCGCCGTCATCACCGTCGGCATGGTGCTCTCCGCCGTGTACGTGCTGGTGATGTACCAGCGCACCATGACGGGCCGCGTCACGCCACAGGCGGCCGAGACCATCCTCACCGATCTGGACATCCGCGAGAAGGCTGCGGTCGTCCCCCTCATCGTGTTGATGCTGGTCCTCGGGTTCTTCCCCGCACCACTGCTGGGAGTCGCCGATGAAACGTCCGTCGCGGTGATGAGCTCCAGCGGAGTCTCGGATCCCGCACCGCTGCTCGAGGAAGGCAACTGATGATCACGGCGCCCACCATCGAATGGCTCCTGCTGTCCCCCCTGTTAGTTCTGCTGGGCGGTGCAGCCGTCGGCGTGATCGTCGAGGCAATCGTCCCGCGGCGCAACCGCTACGTCGTGCAGGCCTTCTTGGCCATGCTCACAGTCCTCGCAGCACTTGCACTCACGATCACGAACTGGATCAGTGCGGAACCCACGGTCGCCGCCATGGGGTCCATCACCATCGACGAGCCGACGTACCTCTTCTGGAGTCTGCTGTTGGTCTTCGGTCTGGGCGGCGTCGCGCTGTTCGCCGAGCGCACAGTGGGGGATGGGCAGTCGGCGTTCGCGTCGTCTGCCGCCACCGTGCCCGGCTCGCCCCTGGAGCGAGAGGCCGACCGTCTGCACCGCGAGCACACGGAGATCTTCCCGCTTCTCCTGTTCGCCCTGTTCGGCATGCTGATGTTCGCCTCCGCGAACGACCTGCTCACGCTGTTCGTGGCGCTGGAGATCCTCTCGCTCCCGCTGTACCTGCTCTGCGGGATGGCGCGTCGTCGCCGTCTACTCAGCCAGGAGGCGGCGCTGAAGTACTTCCTACTGGGAGCCCTGTCGTCAGGATTCCTGCTGTACGGCATTGCGATGCTCTACGGCTACTCAGGCGGGTTCCACCTGCACGAGATCGCCGACGCGGTGACGGCCGGCACCGGAAGTACCACCCTGCTGCTTGCCGGCATGGTCCTTGTTGCCGTGGGAGTGCTGTTCAAGCTGGGCGCCGTACCGTTCCACTCCTGGACACCGGACGTCTACACGGGCGCACCGACACCGGTCACGGGCTTCATGGCGATCGCCACGAAGACGGCCGCGGTCGGCGCACTCATGCGCGTGTTCTTCGTCGCACTGGGGGGTGCGCGCTGGGACTGGCAGCCGATGCTCGCCGTCGTTGCCGTCGCGACCATGCTGGTGGGCTCGGTCATCGGCCTCGTCCAGACAGACATCAAGCGACTGCTGGCGTACTCCTCTGTTGCCCACGCGGGGTTCCTCCTCGTCGGCGTGGTGGGAGTGGTTGCAGCCGGACAGGGCGTTGCGCTGTCCAGCGTCTCCACCATCGGCTTCTACCTGCTGGCCTACGGACTCGCCACACTCGGTGCCTTCGCGATCGTGACCATGGTTCGCCGCTCCGGCGGCGAGGCCAACAACATCTCGGCGTGGCGCGGCCTCGGCCGTACCAACCCGCTGGCTGCCGGACTCATGACGCTGTTCCTCCTGAGCTTTGCCGGCATCCCGCTGACCGGCGGTTTCGTCGGCAAGCTCGTGGTGTTCGCCTCCGCATGGGACGGGGGATACGGCTGGCTCGTGCTGGCAGCCGTGGTGTTCAGCCTCGTCGCCGCGTTCTTCTACCTGAAGCTGGTCGTGATCATGTGGTTCACGGAGCCGGTCGAGGGCGAGTCCGCTGTGGTGGCAACACCTTCGCTGTGGACGTGGAGCGTTCTCGTGGTGGCCGCGCTGGGTACGGTGTTCCTCGGAATCGTTCCCGGTGGGGTCCTGGATCTTGCCGCAACGGCCGGTCAGTTCATCCGCTGACACCCGTCGTATGGCGGGTTCGTGAGCTTCAACGAGTGAGAGAGAGAATGGTCAGTGGCTGAGCCCACACCGCTGGAGGTCCTGCTGGAGCGCTTTGAAAAGGCGCTCGTGCAGGTGGCCACGTCCGACGCCCCGTTCGTTGCGGAAGCGGCCACCCACATCATCTCCGCGGGCGGCAAGCGTTTCCGGCCCATGCTCGTGTTCCTCGCCGCCCAGTTCGGGGATCCCGTGGACGAGGACGAACTTCTGGATGCGGCTATCGTCGTGGAACTCACGCACGTCGCCAGCCTCTACCACGACGACGTCATGGACGAGGCAGAGCTTCGACGGGCTGCCCTGTCGGCAAATGCACGGTGGGGCAACTCCATTGCCATCCTGATCGGCGATTACCTGTTTGCACGCGCATCGTCGGTGGTCGCCAAGCTGGGTGTGGAGTACGTGGCGTTGCAGGCGGAGACCTTCACCCGCCTCGTGCAGGGCCAGATCGCGGAGACCCGTGGTCCGGCAGAGGGGGAGGACCCCCTGGCCCATCACCTGCAGGTGGTGGCCGACAAGACGGGCTCGCTCATCGCCACATCCGCCGTCTTCGGCGGCATGGTTTCGGGGGCCGCACCCGAGGTCATCGAGGCGTTGCGCGCATACGCCGAAGAAGTCGGCGTGGTGTTCCAGTTGAGCGATGACGTCATCGACATCACCTCTGACGAGGCCGGCAAGACACCCGGCACCGACCTGCGTGAGGGCGTCAGGACGCTACCGACGCTCATGTTGGACGCGTCGACCGATCCAGCGGATGCCGACTTGAGGGCCCTCATCGACGGCGATCTGGAGTCCGACGATGCGCTGTCTGAGGCACTGGAAGGGCTCCGGAGCCACCCTGTCATGGGACGGGCCAAGGCCGAGGTGCGCCGTCGTGCCGAGTTGGCGCGCAGCCACCTCGCCGCCCTGCCTGATGGCAGGGCCAAGGACTTGCTGGCCCAGGTGTGCATCGATCTGGTAGAACGCTCCACCTGAGTTCTGCCCCGTCAGGGCACGGGTTACTCCCGGGCGACGGTGCGTCGATGATGGGTTGGATGGTGACGTTGACGTCACGCAGGATGGTCTTCAACGACAGCGAGGAAATCCAGCCGACCTTCTCGATCAAGACGGCACCCGCCCAGCGCGGTCAGGTCGGTGGCGTCGATGTGGAGGTACACCTTCGCCTTCGGCGCCAGCTTGCCCGGTGCAACAGTGACGCTCCCGCAGGCATGGCCGACGCAGTGGTGGGGGTCGCGGTCGATGCGCCCGGTGTCGGGATTGATCACGGAAGCGGCAGTGGTTTCGTCGTCGTTCAGGAGCTCTGGCTGGAGTGCCTGCTGCTGCAGGGCCAACGCCAGGGCGGGGGTGGCCATGATCCCGAGTGCTTTGGCGCGCAACGCCTGGCTTTCCAGCTCGGCCCGGCACAACCCACACAGCTCAAGGTGGACGAACTCATGCACATCAGGAGTGCCATCACCGCCCCCGCGCACGGTGGAGACCATCAACTCATCAGTGAGGTCATCATCGACGTCGATGCCGTAGTCCACCACCAGATCATGAATGGCTCGCAACTCATCGGCGGCACCGCGACGCTGCAGCACCAACGCGGCCTGCAACCTGTCTGGAGCTGTCGTCCCACTAGCCCTCATACACCAATAACAGCCCACATGTTCAATGCTGACAATACCTCGAAGACCCCACTTGGGGTTGGACCAGGGGACTCTCACGGGCGAGTCGCCCAAGAGCGTCCTTCGGGATCGGGTGACTCTACGGGGCCGGGCGGATGCGGTCCTCGTGGCTGTAGACGTTCAGCGTCCTCCCGTTGTTGAAGGCAACGACCGTCAGGCCACGCTCCACACCCAGTTCGACGGCGAGCGAGGACGGTGCGGAAACCGCTGAAAGGATCGGTACGCCAGCC
>JBBSRQ010000037.1:0-19744 GCA_038242845.1 Propionibacteriales bacterium
CGGGGCTTTTCGCTTGGTCCGGATGACCACAGATACCCGTTCGGAGTCGTGACGTGTCCTCTGGGGGATGAACGTACTTATTCAAGAATATCCGTTAGGAATTCCGAGTGAGAGTCCTCTACTCTCTGCGGGAGGGCTTCTTTCCGTCTCGGAAACATCCGGATGCTTTCTGCCGCACCAGACGGAAATCAACCGCCCTGCGACACGCACCCACATGTGAAGAGATAAAAACAACACTGTGACGAACCCCCCCTGACCGCCACGCAATAACTGCCCCAAGTGCTTCCCGCATCGTGAAGCACTGCAGCATCAGCCCGAGGACCGTCGCGCTCTTTTTGTCGTTGGTTCTGGTGGCAGGTTTCTTCCAAGGCTTCGTGGCACTCGTGACACCCGAGCGTGCTCTAGCTACCTATGCCACCGGTGGGACCGGACTCCACCGGGGGTCCATCGACTGGTTTGAGTGGGGGACAGCCGGTCAGGCAATTCCCTCCGGCGGTCTCACGAAGACCAACAGCAGGACCATCGCTGGTCGAACAGTGGTCACCACCTGCACCATCTCGAGCATCAACGGAAGTCTGCAGGCCTACCGGCCGGGAACCTGGACGGGCGACGGGCTGGATGACCTCTACAACGTCGGTGGAACGGGCGATAAGAACGGGATCGTCACCGGACTCTCCAACACGACACCCGCCGCCTTGGTCTCGTTCAACTTCAGTTGCGCAGTGACTCTGGATGGTGTGGCCGTTCCGCTACAGGGTCTGGTGGTCGCTGATGCCGAGCAGAGCGACACGGACAAGGAATACATCGAAGCGACCCCGGACCAGCCCGGTGTGATCTGGCGGATCATTGACCGATATCGCAGTCCAGGGTGCAGGAACGAGACGACTGCAAACCTGACAGCCAACAAATTGCGGCTCTGGGGACCGGACATCCTCAACCGGAACGCATGCGAAGCCGGTCCCATGGCAGTCGGCTTCATGGACGGCGCCACCAGTGCACGAGTCGCTCTGAAGGGGGCTGGCAAGAGTGCCATCGCCCTCGGCGTGATGCTGTCCTCCTCGGACTTCGGCGATGCTCCTGCGAGTTATGGCGAAGCCGGAGCCCTCCTGGCCACATCCTGGGATGGTGGCACGCTGTCGGCGAGCAACACGAAGGTCTCTGCCGACACGTTCGCGTTGGCCACCCAATCCCAGTCCACCCCCAGGCTGGGCACGATCGTGGATGGCGAACCGACGCAACTGCACACTGCCGACGCCACGGGTGACGACACATTCGGGGCGCCGGCCGACAACCCGGTCAACGACGAGGACGGTGTGGGGCCGCTCGGCACCATCGACGTCGTGAGGGGCGGGATCTATACCAAAAGTGTGGCCTGCGCCGGTCCCGGGTCTGTGGCCGGCTGGATTGACTGGAACAGCAGCGGCACGTTCGACCCCGCAGAGCGCTCCGGAACAGTGTCATGCACCGGCGGTTCGGCGAACCCTGCCTGGAACGTGCCCGCCGACACAGTCTCATCGCTGGGCGACAACCTCACCTTCATGCGACTGCGAATTGCACGCACCGTCGATCAGGTGACGCTGCCCACGGGGACGAGCACGTCGGGCGAGGTCGAGGACCACAGACTCAACATCGCCCTGCCCAAGCTGGTTATCACAAAGACCTCGAACGCGACGGTTGACTCCCGTCCCGGTGACACCATCACCTGGACCCTGCGGGCAACGAACACTGGCAAGGGAGCCTTCACCACGGCCTACCCTGCGACGCTCCTTGATGACCTCACCGGAGTGCTCGACGACGCGACCTACCTCAACGACGCCGTGGCCACGGCCAGCCCGTCCGGCACCGTGGCCTACACCTCGCCCCGACTGTCCTGGACCGGGGCACTGGCTGTCGGCGCCTCAGTGACGTTGACCTACAGGACCACCCTCAAAGCTGGCGGGGACGGCACCGCACGCAACGTGACATGGGAGCCGAGAATCTCAACGAGCTTGCAGACCCCTGCTTGCAACGTGCCGGTCGGCGGGGTCGACGCCGCCACGGGGGTGCCCTGCGCTGAAGCGAGGGCACTCCTTCCGAAGTTGTCGGTGACAAAGACTGCCAACCGCACGGAGCTGCCCCAGAACGGGACGAAGGTCACCTATACCGTCACGGTGACCAACAGCGGTCCGGGTACCTATACGGCCTCCAAACCTGCCACTGCCAGTGATGACCTCACCCAGGTCCTCGACGCGGCGACGTTCGACAACAACGCCAGCGCCACGGTCGGCACCGTGGCGTATGCAGCGCCCAAGCTCTCGTGGAGCGGCGCGCTGGCAACCGGACAGTCAGCAAGGATCACCTACAGCGTCACCTATACCGCCGGCGGCGACCAGTCGTTGGTCAACGGCGTGTGCGTGCCGATGTCAGAGCGTCTGCCGGGTGGCACGGGGGGCTGTGCGAGCGTCACCGTGCTGGGGGCGAACCTTGCCACGTCCAAGACGGTGGCCACTCCTGACGTTCCAGCGAAGGCTGGATCAGTCCTGACCTACACACTCCGCTTCCAGAACACCGGCAAGTCACCCGCCACGGTCGATCACGACGACGTCCTGACGGGCGTCATCGATGATGCGACGGTCGCCGCTTCGAGTGCTTCGGCGGGGCTGACCGCCACCCGTGTGGGCGACCGCATCAGGATCACCGGGTCCGTGCCCGTCAACAGCATCAGGACCGTGACCTACACCGCCACGGTCAAGCCGGATGGCACCCGGGGAACCAACAAGGCGGACAACTTTCTGGTGCTGGTCGGACAACGGCCGCCAAGCGCATGTGTGGCGGGTGATCCGAATTGCACGTCGACGCCGTTGCCGAATGTGAGGGCGGTCAAGTCCGTCAATCCTGCGACAGGCAACGCAGTCATCTCTGGGCAGAAGCCCACGTACACGCTGAACTTCACCAACAATGGGAACACCACAGGTGAGGTGGATTACACCGATGATCTCGCCGACGTCTTGGACGATGCCACCCTGGGTGCTGTCACAGTGCTCCCCGCGGGCGCGTTGACTGTCTTCACCTCCCCGAATGGGACGCTACGGATACGCGGCTCGTTGACCCCCACCCAGACGGCGGAAGTCTCCTACACCGTCACCGTCAAGCCGGACGCCGAGCGCCGAGGCTTCACCGCGGCAGCGGGACTGCGAAAAGACCTCCTTGCCAACAAGCTTGCGCCCACCGGCGCCGCGAATCCCACGTGTGAGGTGGGCCTTGTCGTCTGCACCCACAACCCCGTCAGTTCGTGGACGTTGGTCAAAACCGCCGCTCCTGCATCCGGTGCCTACGTCTCCCCGGAAGATGTGGTGACCTACACGGTGACCGCCACCAGTGTTCGAGGGGACATCCCCGGTGCTGTGGTGACGGACGACTTGTCGGATGTGCTCAACAGCGCGACCTTCGTTCCCGGCTCCGCCCAGGTGCTGATCGACGGTGTTGCCACCCCGTTGGCAGACCCAACCGGCACCATCCTGACGGCTGGCCCGGGCACCATCCCGGCTGGCAAGAGCGTCGTGCTGACATACCGGGTCACGGTCGGCGCCAACGCGTGGTCGCAGACCCTGCGCAACGGGATCGTTGGCACCGCAGGCGCTCCGGGGGCTCCGTTCCCACCGGGCTTCTGCTTCGACGGCGACGAGAACGAAATCTGCTCCACGAATCATCCGGTGACGTCGCACGTGTTCGTCACCAAGTGGGGTGTCAATGGCGACGGCATCAAGGGTCCCATCGACGGTTCTGCCTTTGACGTCCGCATCGACGTGCAGGGTGCGCCGGGAACGGTGTCAGGGACCGTGGCAGCAGTTGCCGGCGAGACCGGCCGCTTTGAGGCAGCAGCGTTCACTCCGGGAAACTACTGGTTGGTCGAGACCAAGGCGCCCGCAGGTCACACGCTGCTCGCCAAGCCAGTCGCCTTCACCATTGCCACTGATGGCGCGTTGAAACTCGCCGGGGGAAGCCCCCAGGTGACGCTCGACCCCGCCGACCCACTCCGCAGAACCATCAAGGTCGCTGATGTTGCGGCGATCCCGCTGCCGATGACTGGCGGTGGATCCGTGAATTTCGTGGTTCTGATGATGGTGGTGCTCGGCATTGGCGCTTTCGGCGCCACTCTCATCCGACGCCAGCGTCCTGAAAGATCTCCCATCCCGGGCTGAACCCAGCCCCACACAGTCTCTCCCCAACCCACACGGACAAGGCCCCAGGCCTTTCGAAAGGAAAACCTATGACTACCCACCCGAGGCGAAAGCGGGGGCTCCTGACGGGTCTTGTCGCGGTCGCCACAGCGCTGACACTGGCCTTCAGCGCTGCACCTGCCCAAGCAGACGGGCCGACGATCGATCCGGCCGCGAAGGGTACGATCAGGATCCACAAGTTTGAGCAACCCTCCACCGTGGGCCAGGAAGGCACCGGCGAGGCGGATGACGTCGTTGCACCCGGCGCAGTCCCAATGGCGGGCATTGTGTTCAGCGCGCAGCGCGTGAATGGTGTCGACCTCACTACGAACGCAGGTTGGCAGGCTGCGCAGGACCTGACACCTGAGACCGCTGTCGTCAACCTCGCCAGCACTGTGTATCGAAGCGGTCCGACGACAGACTTGGGTCTCGCAAGTATCGAAGCCCTCCCTCTGGGCGTGTACTACGTGAAGGAGACGACCTTCCCGAACAACGTCACCCCGGTTGCGCCATTCCTGGTGACAATCCCGAGGACAGACCCCAAGAATCTGAATCAGTGGGTCTACAACGTCGACGTGTTCCCGAAGAACGCCACGACGACGGCCACCAAAACGGTGGCCGATGCTGCAGCCACCATCATCGGCGACAATGTTGAATGGACGATCCTGGCGGACGTCCCCAAGGTTCAGACGGTCGACAAGTACGTCATCGAGGACCAACTGGATGAGAAGCTGCAGTACGTCAGCGACTCCGTCTCCCTGACGGGGACCTCGGGTGTTGTTCTTGACGACGCTGATTACACGGTCACAACGGTTCCGAGCGAGCCGGTGACGGTGACGTTCACTCCTGCTGGTCGCGCCAAGCTGGCAAGCGCATGGTTGGGTGACCCCGGTGCACGAGTCAAGGTCGTCCTGACGACGAAGGTGCTGGCAGCTGGCGAGATCACGAACGCAGCAACGGTGTACCCGAACATTCGTAGCTTCGGCAGGACCACGCCGGTTGCCACCACCAAGTGGGGCACCATCGTTCTGGAGAAGGCCAACGCCAAGAGCACCACCAACAAGTTGGCAGGCGCGGAGTTCCAGGTTTTCCTGACCGAGGGCGCGGCAAAGGCCAAGACCGGCGCCATCAGCATTGGTGGTAAGAACACCTTCATCAGCACGGGTGTGGACGGCAGGGTAGTGATCGAGGGACTGCGCTACAGCGGGTTCGTCAACGGCAAGGACGTCGACGCCGCGGCGGAGGGCTACCGCACCTACTGGATCGCGGAGACCAAGGCTCCCGCTGGGTTCGAGATGCTGGCGCAACCCATCGAGGTCGTCGTCAACAGCTTCTCCACCACAGTCGTCACGCAGCAAGTTCTCAACGTGCCCAAGAACGCCGGCTTCCAGCTGCCGCTCACAGGTGCCAGTGGTGCGACCTCCATCATCATGCTGGCTGGGCTTCTGCTGCTGGTGGTCGGAACGACAGCTGTCGTCGTGAGCCGCCGGAAGCGCAGCCGGGTCTGAACTGCTGCGATTGGACCGCGCCGAACGTCCACTGATTGGCCTCATCCAGGGCGAATGATGCGGAAATAGGCGCAACTTCACGTGCCCCCGTACGGACCGATGGTCCGGCGGGGGCCCTGTCGTCTCCAGCGGTCCGTTTCCCGTTGCTCATCGACCAGTGCGACAGCGCGCAAGGATTGCGCGACGACCCCGGGAATCGTGTCAGGGTTTCCCCAGTGCGGGGGACGTCGGCCCAGTAGGCTCCGGGGACAGTCACAAGCAGGAGGTGATGACCGTGGAAACGGCGAATCTGACGGACCTGATCGACGAGCAGCTGACGCTGGCCGGGCAGGGAGACACCAGTGGGCGCAGTGCACGAACACTGCACGGGGGCAAGGGGAACGCCCTGCGGCAGACGGTGGTGGTGATGCTCGCCGGCCACAGCCTGGATGAGCACGTGAGCCCGGGGGAGGCGACATTGCTGGTGCTCGCAGGCTCCATCAGGATCAACACGGCCGAGGGCCAGACCGAAGCCGGGGAGGGTGGCTTCGTGGTGCTGCCCATGGAGCGGCACAGCGTGGACGCACTGGAGGACACGGCATTCCTGCTCACCGTCATCAAGCCGGTGGGGCACGGCTACAGCGCGTGACCCCGCATACCCCGGATCTTGTCGGCGACGTAGTCGATGTCCTTGTCGCCGCGGCCCGACAGGTTGGCCACGATCACGCCGTCGCGCCCCATGGAGGGGGCTAATTTTGCGGCGTGCACGAGGGCGTGGGCGCTCTCCAGCGCCGGGATGATTCCCTCGGTCCGGCACAGCAGTTTGAACGCCTCGAGCGTTTCCGCGTCGGAGGCGGTCACGTACTCGACGCGCCCGACATCCTTCAGGTGCGCGTGCTGCGGACCGACACCGGGGTAGTCCAGACCGGACGCGATGGAGTGCACCGGGTCCGGCCCACCGTCGCAGTCCTGCAACAGCATGGTCCTCATCCCGTGCAGCATGCCGGGCGACCCCAATGTCATCGTCGCTGCGTGCTCGCCCACCACCTTCAGGTCCTTGCCGCCGGGCTCGACGCCGTACATCCGCACGGATTCGTCCTCCAGGAAGGCAGTGAAGAGTCCCAGGGCGTTGGAGCCGCCGCCAACGCAGGCGATGAGCGCGTCGGGCAGACGGTTCTCCTTGGCCAGGATCTGCTTGCGGGCCTCGCGGCCGACGATGGCCTGGAAGTCCCGGACGATGGTGGGGTACGGATCCGGACCCACCACCGAACCGATGGCGAAGAAGGTGTTCTCCCAGTCGGAGGCGAACTTCCCGAACGCCGAATCGACGGCATCCTTGAGGCACTGGCCGCCGTCGGTGACCGACACGATCGTGGCGCCCAGCAATTCCATCCGCACCACGTTGGGGTGCTGCTTCTCGATGTCGATGGCGCCCATGTGGATCTCGCACTCGAGACCGAGCAGCGCCGCGGCGGTTGCGAGTGCGACGCCGTGCTGGCCGGCGCCCGTTTCGGCCAGCAGCTTGGTCTTGCCCATCCGCTTGGCCAACAGCGCTTCGCCGAGGCAGTGGTTGATTTTGTGGGCCCCGGTGTGGTTGAGGTCCTCGCGCTTGAGGTAGATCTTCGCCCCGCCGAAGTGCTCCGTGAGCCGCTCCGCGAGGAACAGGGGCGAGGGGCGGCCGACGTAGTCAGTCAGCAGCGCCTCGTACTCCCGTGCGAACTCGGGGTCGTTGCGGGCCTCGGCGTAGGCGGCCGCCACCTCCGCGATGGGGGCCTCCAGGTGTGGGGGCAGGAATCGGCCACCGTGGGCCCCGAAAAAACCAGCCTCATCGGCGTGAACAAGCGAAGTCATGCGTGGATACTAGTGGCACTGGAGAGGCAGCGGCGGTCTGACCGTCTCAGGCGAGCATGCCTGGTGCGGCGGTGGCGGCCGTTGCGGAGCCGAAGCGGCGCTGGTAGTACGTGAGCCCATCCACTCCGCTGGCCTCGGCAGCACTCACGGTGCCCAGGATGACCGTGTGGTCCCCGCCCGGTTCCAGTGTGACGCCGTCGCACCGCAGCCACGCCGTCGACCCCTCGAGGCGGGGCAGGCCGTGGTCCAGGACCCAGTCGAGTCGCTCGAACCTGTCGGGTAGTCCACGGGTGGCGAAGCGTATGGCGAGGTCCGCCTGGGCGCTGGACAACACGTTGACACCAATGCGCATGGTGGAGCGGACATGATTGATGAGGGCCCCGCGATTGTCCAGTGCCATCAGCACCATGGGCGGGTTCACCGACAATGATGCGAACGCCGACACGGTGGAGCCGTAGGGCACGCCGTCGACCATGGTGGTGACGACGGTCACCGGTGCGGACACGTGCGCCATCGCTTCGCGGAAGTCGCTTTCGAGCTGCTCATACACGTCCCCCAAACTAGTCGAGGGCACGGACGGACCCGTCATCTGTTCTCGGACGGCTCACCTGTCTCCTCGGTGTACATGCCGGGGGAGTCGAAGATCAGGCTCGCGCCGTCCGCCTGCTCACGGAGTTCCCGCGGCGCGATGGCGTGCGCCAGGTGATAGACCGCGACGGTGACGATGGTGCCCAGCGCAATCCCGCCGAGGGTGAAGTTGCCCACGCTCAGCTCCACGTTGCCGACGCCGATGATGATGCCGGCCGAGGCTGGGATCAGGTTGATGGGGTTGCCGAAGTCGATGTTGTTCTCTTTCCAGATCTTGGCGCCGAGCAGGCCGATCATGCCGTACAGGACGACGGTGATGCCGCCGAGAACTGCGCTGGGGGTGGCGGAGATGACGGCGCCGAACTTGGGTGAGAAACCGAAGAGGATGGCCACGATGGCTGCCACAACGTAGGCGGCGGTGGAGTAGACGCGGGTGGCGGCCATGACCCCGATGTTCTCGGCGTAGGTCGTGGTGGGGCCTGCGCCAACAAGGGTGGCGATCATGGAACCCGCGCCGTCTGCGGCGATCGCCCGTCCCATCACGGGGTCGAGGTTCTCCCCGGTCATCTCGGCGACGGCCTTCACGTGGCCGGTGTTCTCGGCGATCAGGGCGATCACCACGGGGAGGGCGATGATGATGAAGGCGAAGTGGAACTGTGGCAGGTGCAGGCCGACGACGTTGTCAGTGGCCCCGTAGGCCCAGTTAGCGAGATCCGTGACCGGCGGCAGCCCCAGCCAGTCCGCGGAGGCCACGCCGGACCAGTCGACGCGTAGCGCGGAGGTGATGGTGCCGTCGTCCGCGACCTTGTGCAGGGGGCCGAGTACCAGATCGAACAGGTAGCTCAAAGCGTACCCGATGATCAACGACAGGAAGATGGCGATCCGGCCCAGGAAGCCGCGCAGCCCGACGCTGAGCGCAATCACCACGAGCATGACGATGAACGCCAGCCAGGGATCCACAGGCCAGTAGACGCTTGCGACGATGGGGGCCAGGTTGAAGCCGATGAGCATGACCACCGCACCAGTGACCACTGGTGGCAGGGCCCTGTGGATCACGCGGGCCCCGGCGAAGTGGATGATGAGTCCCACCATGAACAGCAGGAGGCCCACCACGAAGAGGGCGCCCGTCAGGTCGGCGGGGTTGCCGCCAGCGGCGTAGATCGCCGTCGCGACGCCCACGAAGGATGCGCTGGATCCGAGGTAGCTGGGTACCTTGTGCTGCACGGCGAACAGGAAGATCAGCGTCGCGACGCCGCTCATCATGACGGCGAGCTGCGGGTTGAGACCCATCAGGAGAGGGAAGACGAACGTGGCCCCGAACATGGCCACGACGTGCTGCGCCCCAAGGCCGATTGTCTTTCCCCAACTGAGTCGCTCGTGGGGCATCACCACCGCTCCGGGTAGAAGGTGACCGTTGTTGTGGAGGCTCCAGCCCGGCATGGGGTTTCCTTTCGTCTGACGAAGGCTACTGGAAATCCCGTCGTCGCCCGGACTCGATCCGCCCCTGCGTAGGTGTGGGGGTGCCGCTAGGGTTGGGGGCATGGCACGCGACGTCGTGGTGATTGGTGCAACGGTGGCAGGTCTGACCGCCGCGAGACGCCTCGCCTCCGAAGGGTTTGACGTCACTGTGATGGACCCCAATCCTGAAGGCGCCTCCGTGGGTATCGGACATGGCGTCGCAGCCTGCGCCCATGCCAGCACCGTCGCGAACATGGCGTCGGCCTACGGCAAGGAGCCCGCCCAGGAACATGTGCGGCGCAATCTCGCAGGCATGTCCGAGATTCGTCGGGTCATTGCCGCCGGGGGCGTGGAACATCGCTCGTTGGTGCTGCAGGACCATTCCTTGGGTGTTGCGTTGGCTCGCGAGCTGCGCGAGGTCGCTGCCCTCATCACCGATGCGGGAGCCCGGGTGGAGGTGCTGGAGATCAGCGACCACCATCGTGCCGGAGCCTGGTTGTCCTCCGACGCCATCGCACTGGACCCCGCCACCTACGGCGCTGCACTGGCCTCGCAGGCCGCCACGGTTGGGGCCGTGATCCGCTACGACACCACTGTCACCCACCTGCAGCGCCGCGACGGTGTCTCACTGGTGTCACACCGCGACAACGTCGCCTGGTCGCGCGCCCTCGAGGTGACGCGGGCCGTCGCCGTGGTGGACACGCTGGGGATCAGTCCGTGGGGCAGGATCGCGCGGGTGGCGCCGCCGGAGTGGGTGCCGGTCCTGCGCTGCCGCACGAAGACGCCCATCGACGCCGTCACCCTGCTCGCGGGTCCGCCGGTGTGGATGCTGCGTCCCGATGGCGACGAGGCCATCGTGCTGGGCGTCAAGACCAGCCCCGCCGCGTTCGACGAGGCCGCCGCCGAACTGCATCGCTGGGCCGCGGCCACGCTCGGCGCCACGGACCTGAGGGCGGCACGACTGGTCATCGACCCCAGCGACCATGGCCGCCCAGCCGTGGGTGCCTCCGCCATTCCGGGCGGCTTCTACGCACGTGGCAATGGTCGGGGAGAGCTGATGAACGGCACCGCCAGCGGGGCGTGGCTGGCCTCACTCCTGATCGGTAGCGAGGAGCGCGACATTGCGCTACCGCTGTCCTCCCGGATGCGGGCCCACGCCCGGTCGATGCGGCACCGGCTGCGACTCCTCTGATGGGGCGCGGGGAGGACAGCGGGTCCCGCGCGGACTAGCTGGTTCCCTGTGAGGGAGCGGGGACCCGTGCCTGCGTGAAGTCAGGGTCAACCACCACGATCCACGGCTGGATGACGGTGCGCTGCTCGTCCGTGAGGGCGGGGTCGGAGAAGGTCAGCGTCGCAAGCCCGTCCCGTGCGGAGACCAGCACGCTCTGCTCCGTATCACTCGGGGGGAGCCGCGCGAGAACCTCAGCCACGCCCTGACGGATCCCGGGATCCGCCATGTCGAACTGCAGGCGACACTGCCAGCCCTGCCTGCGCATGCGGTCCAGAATCCCCGCCATCTCCGCGTCGCCCGGCCAGAGGTGCAACTCGTCCCTGATGCGCGCATCAAGCCAGGATGCTTCCCTGCGTGACTCGATGTTCGTCGGATCACGATGGCCGCCTGCCACGTCGCTCAAGAAGTCACCGGTCAGGTCCCGGGCCCGCTGAAGCCACGTGCTCCACATCGCCTCGCGTTCGCTCAGCATGCGGGCGCGCCTGTGCAGCGCCGCTTCAAGTTGGTGGGTGCGGTGGATGTGCCCTGACACACCGGCGGATCCGAAGACCAGAATCAGCGTCATCACGACCTGTGTGGCGACAGCCAGGATGGCGCCGTAGTGGGTCACACGCGTCGCGTGTTCCCCGAGGATGAGGAGACTTCCCACCACGGAGCCGCCAAGCACCAGGACTGCCATGGACAGGGCCGTGCCGATGCGTCGACCGGGCAGCGCGAGAATCACCAGACAACCCCCCAACGATGGCACCCACAGATCCCAGCCGTTGGTGGTCTGCGGATCGATCCACAGATCGTTGGCCACGATGGAGGCCAGGCCAACGGCGCACAGCGCCCAAGCTTGTGGATCGGTCAGGCCCGTTGTCCGTACGCGGAGCGCCGCGATGACCACCATCAATGCCAGCGCCACCCAGATGACCGCGGCTGCGGCCGTTGTCAACCCGTCGTGTGTCGCGCTCACGTTGACGAGACTCGCAACCATCAGGGGGAGTGGTGTCCAGGACAACCAGGCTCGCGCCTGATGACCGATCTGGCTGGTGGTGGGGCTTGCCGGTGCAGGCCAGATCAAGGAGATGGTTGTGCCACTCGGCTCGGAGGAGATGACAGCAGCGCCGCCCACGCTGGCCATCCTGGCGGTGATCGAGTCACCGAGGCCCCACCGGTGCCCGGACTTCGGGTGGGCGTTGAACCCCGGGCCGTCGTCGCTGATTTGCACGTGTGTGCCCTCGGGGCTCGTTCGTGCCCACACCCGGGCTTCGGGTCTCGCGCAGTGCCGAGCGACATTGCGCACGGCCTCGCGGGTGGCACCGGCAACAGCCTTCGCCACATGGGGGGCAATTGTACCTGCATCCACGTCCCATGAAATCCTGCATGGTTCCTCGGCGAGTTCCAGGCGAAGGGTCTGGTCCATGGGCAACTCCCAGCGGCTTTCGGGTTCCGAGGGTGCATCCGACAGTTTCTGCAGGGTCCGGCTGCACATGGTGGCCATCTCCCCGCGCGTCAGGTGAGTCCACGAAGCGCCGATCAACTGGAGACAGTGCAGCAATGAGTCATGCGTCTCACGACGGATGGACGCAGCGGCCTCCATCCGGTCCCGGGCGATGTCCTCGACCTCCATCTGCAGTTCGAGGGCGCGTCGGTTGGCGATGCCTTCGTCGATCATGGCGACGACGCACAATCGGGCCAGGGCCAGCAGCGCCAGTGGGGCCGCGGTGAAGACCATCGTCAGGAGTTGCGAGCGCCAGTCCATGTCATCTGTGATGGCTGTGGCGGTGAAACAGGCGAGTGTGACGGCGAACAGCACTGGAAGCTGCCGTCCACGCGGATGGATGAGTGCAAGGAAGGCGAATGTCACACCCAACCAGGCGTCGATGCGCCAGAGGACAGGACCATCGTCGAACTGGATGACGTGGTTCGCGACGATGAGAACGACGCCGAGGGCTGCACACATGGTGAGTGGCCAGGTGAGACGACGGGGATGCAGGCACTGGATGATCAACAGCACCTGGGACGCCACGAGCAGCGCCAGTCCGGCCAGCACCATGATGGGCTGTTCGGCGGTGATGTCGGCGGCCATCCGCGGAATGGCGAGAAGCGCCACACCTGCCAGTCCGATCTCGAATGGCCGCTGGAAGGCCTTTTGTGAAAGCCTCGGGAGTCGTAGCCGGCCCACGACTCGCCCTGCGCCCCGCCACATGGTGCCGCCTGTGGTCACGATCGCTGACATGTCATCAGCGTTGTGGGCAGTGCATTGGGCGTCATGTTCTGGGGCTCCGTCAGATCCAGGTTCCGAACCACATGCGGGTGAGCCAGGCAGGCCTGGTCATCAGCTGGTCAGTCAGCACCGGGAGGATGAACGCAAAGTTCACGATGATCAGGGCCAACGCCAACCCCACTGCCATGGCACGCGTGCGCCGCTGCGGGCCATTGGCCGGGCCGAGGACGCGACCCATCACCATCGCCAGCGCGATCGCGGAAAACGGGATGATCATGATCGCGTAGAAGAAGAACAGGGGGCGGTCCGCGTACTGGAACCACGGCAGCCACACGGCCGCCACGGCGAGCACGGGGACGGCGAAGCGCCAGTCGCGCCTGCCGAGCCAGAACCACACGGCGGCCACGAGAGCGAATGCGGCGAGCCACCACAACAGCGGGGTGCCCATGGCGGAGATGACGCGCAGGCAGGTGGTGCCGACCGCCTCGCACCCACCGGTACCGGGTTCGATGCCGTTCTCGGCGTCGATGCCGATGGGCCGGATCATGAACAACCAGCCAGCAGGATGCGCCTCATAGGGGTGCGTCGCCTGCTTCATGCCGTCACCGGTGTGGAAGTCATACATTGCCACGTGGTAGTGCCACAGCGAGCCCAGCGCATTGCCGAAACGCATGACGACGCGGTCCTCGGGATTCTCCGCGCCCCACTGCCTGTCCCACCCGCCACTTGAGGTGAGCCACTTGGACCAGGAGGCGAGATACACGGGGATGGCGACGACCACGAGCTGGATGAACGCAGCGATACCGTCGCCGAGAAGGGACAGCAACGACTTGTGGCCTGCCCCAGCGAGTCGGCGGGCACCGAGATCCCAGATGACCGTGACGAGGCCGAAGACGGCCACCATGTAGATGGTGTTCCACTTGACCGCGATGGAGGCGCCGAACATCACTCCGGCAACGATGCGCCAAGGTCTCCACAGGAGTAGCGGACCGTAGCGGCCGCCGAGGTCCCGCAGCTCGTTCGTGCGAAGGTACCGGCCCAATCTTTGCCGGAACCAGTCCCGGTCCGCGACCAGCGCGGTGATCGCGGCCACGGCGAACGTGGCCTGGAAGATGTCGAGCAGCGCGATCCGGCTCATCACGAACGCGAGGCCGTCGAAGGTGACCAGCAGACCGGCGATGGCACCCACCATCGTGGATCGTGACAGGCGTCGCGCCAGACGGATGACGAAGAACACCATCAGTGCGCCGAAGATGCAGGCGGCGATGCGCCACCCGAACGGGGTCATCCCGAACGCCTGCTCGCCCCATCCGATGAGCAGCTTTCCCAGTGGGGGATGCACGATGTAGGACGGCTCGTCGAGCATCCCCGACAGGTTGCCGGAGAGTACTTCGGCGTTGCGGTCATCCTGCGGGTCGGGCCATTTTCGTTCGTAGCCGGACAGAAGGATCGCCCAGGCATCCTTGGCGTAGTAGGTCTCGTCGAAGATCACCTTGTGCGGGAATCCCAGGTTGATGACCCGGAGCACAAAGGCCATGACGGTGATGCCGATCGTCACGAGCCAACTGGCTCGGCGATCCGGCATGCGCGCCTCGTCGAGCGCCTCCACAGTTGACAACACGTCGAGCATTCTAGGCTGATGCCATGACTGAGCCCCTATCCGGCGCACTGGTGCTGGCCGCAACACCCATCGGATCCCACCGTGACGCCAGCGAATCGCTGCGCACCCTGCTCGCGGAGGCCGACGTGGTGGCCGCTGAGGACACCAGAAAGTTCGGCATGCTGCTCCGCCGTTTGCAGGTGGTGGCGGGTGGGCGCATCGTGTCCTTCTACGAGGGCAACGAGGAGGCCCGCACCGCTGAACTCATCGACGCCATCGCCTCCGGGCAGACCGTGGCGCTGGTGACCGACGCCGGCATGCCGTCGGTCAGCGACCCCGGCTACCGCATCGTGAAGGCGTGCATCGAGCACGGGTTGCGGGTGACGGCAATGCCTGGTCCCTCGGCAGTGTTGACGGCGTTGGCCGTGTCAGGGCTCCCGACGGACCGCTTCTGTTTCGAGGGTTTTCTACCGCGCAAGTCCGGTGAGCGACGCGCCCGTCTGGCGGCTGTGGCCGGTGAGACACGGACCATGGTGTTCTTCGAGGCACCGCACAGGCTGGCGGACTTCTTGGCTGATGCGGCAGAGGTGCTGGGCGCTGATCGTGTGGCCGTCGTGTGCCGCGAACTCACCAAGCCCTATGAGGAGGTGGTGCGCGGCACCCTCACGTTCCTCCACGAGTGGGCCACCGGCGGTGTGCGCGGCGAGGTGACCCTCGTCGTGGGCGGGGCGAAGGAACAGCACGCCGGGGTGGACGACGCGCTGGAGATGGTGTCCTCCCGCATCGCCGATGGTGAGAAGCTGTCCTCTGCGGTGCGATCGGTCGCTGATGTGACGGGCGCCAACCGCAAGGAGTTGTACGAGGCCGCGCTCGCGGCGAGGAAGGACAAGGCGTGACCGTCATCGACGAACTGCAACTGCCACCACTGCCGGAGGCCCTGCCCCGTCCCGTGATCGACAACCACACCCACTTCCGCTCCACCCGCGACTTCTCCGGGCTGGGTGCTGCGGACTCGCTGGAACTGGCGAGCCGTGTGGGCGTGACCCGTGTCATCGACGTCGGCTATGACCTGGAGTCGTCACGCGAAGCGATTTTCCTGGCGGAATCCGACCCCCGGGTGGTCGCTGCGGTCGCGCTGCACCCCAATCACGCCGCGCACGTCTTCGAGCAGGAGGGTCAGGAGGCGCTGAACGCCCAGCTTGCCCAGCTGCCGGCGCTGGCGCGGTTCGCCAGGGTGCGCTCCATCGGTGAGACCGGCCTCGACCACTTCCGCACCCGCAGCGAGGACGGCCAGCTGGCGCAGGTCCATTCGTTCCGTGCGCACATCGAGGTGGCCCGCGAGCTGGATCTGACGCTGATGATCCATGATCGTGATGCACACCAGCAAATTCTGGATATCCTGGACGACACGACGCCTCCCCAGAAGGTGGTGATGCACTGCTTCTCCGGGGACGCAGCGTTCGCCAGGGAATGCGTGGCACGGGGGTACTGGTTGTCCATGCCCGGCGTCGTCACCTTCGGGAGTGCTGAATCCCTGCGCCTCGCGCTCGCCGAGGTGCCGCTGGACAGGTTGCTCGTGGAGACGGACGCGCCCTATCTCACACCGAAGCCGCAGCGCGGTAGACCCAATGCCCCCTATCTGCTGCCCCACACGGTGCGGTTCCTTGCTGATCTTCTCGAGCAGGACCTGGCAAGGCTGTGCGACCAGCTCGTCTCCAACACCTTCGACGCCTATGGCGGTCCGTGGGGCGAGGATGCCTGAGACGGGGCTGCTGGACCCGAAGTCGGTGCGGCGCATCGCCGCCGAGCTCGATCTGCGTCCCACAAAGCAGCGCGGCCAGAACTTCGTCATCGACCCCAACACGGTGCGGCGCATCGTGTCGCTTTCCGGCGTCACCCCCGACGAAGTCGTCCTGGAAATCGGACCCGGGCTCGGTTCCCTGACACTGGGCCTGCTGGAGGTGGCGCGGGCCGTCACCGTCGTCGAGATCGAGGAAAGCCTCGCGGATCGACTGCCGCAGACGGTGACCGAGAGGCTCGGAGAGAGCGCCCAGGCTCGCCTGACCGTGGTCACCGCCGATGCGATGCGCATCCAGGAGCTTCCGGGTGAGGAGCCGACAGCGGTGGTGGCAAACCTGCCCTACAACGTCTCAGTCCCGGTCCTGCTGCACCTGCTGGCGAGGTTCCCCGGCTGGACCAAGGGCCTCGTGATGGTGCAACTGGAGGTGGCGGACCGCCTGGTGGCACCGCCTGGCAACAAGACCTACGGGGTGCCGAGCGCCAAAATGGCCTGGTACGCCTCCGCCACGCGAGTGGGCACGGTGCCGCCCACGGTGTTCTGGCCCGCCCCCAACGTGGACTCCGGCCTCGTGCGGATCGAGCGGCGCGACCCGCCCCCCACGGATGCACCACGGGAGAAGGTGTTCGCGGTCATCGACGCCGCCTTCGCGCAGCGTCGCAAAATGCTGCGCGCCGCATTGGCCCCCCTGATCGGCTCGCCGGTAGAGTCGACGCGGGTGATCGAGGCCGCTGGAGTGGACCCGCAGGCGCGTGGCGAGGTCCTCAACCTCACGCAGTTCGCTGCCATCGCATCTGCCTGGGTGGCTGGGGGCCAGTGATGGGCTACGTTGCAGACGTGGCCCAAGTGGTGCGGGTGTGCGTGCCCGCGAAAGTAAATCTCGCCCTGTGCGTCGGCGCGGCCGACGACACCGGCTACCACGAGCTGGGCACGGTGTTCCAGGCGCTGTCGCTCTGGGACGAATTGTCCGTCGAATCGGCCCCCGCTGGCGTTTTCCGTGTGGCTTTCCGGGGGGAGGGTGCCGCCTTCCTACCCACCGACGACACCAACCTCGCCGTCCGTGCGGCCAAGCTGTTGGCGCGTCACTACGCGCTCCCAGATGCCGGCTGCATCATGGTGATCCGCAAGCGCATCCCCGTGGCGGGCGGCATGGCCGGCGGATCCGCAGATGCCGCAGCCGTGCTCGTGGCCTGCAACGAACTCTGGGGCAGGCCGGCCGGCACCGACGAGCTGGCACACCTGGCAGCACAACTCGGGGCAGACGTCCCGTTCCTCCTCACTGGGGGCACGGCCATCGGCACCGGCCGCGGCGACATCATCCAACCCATCGAGGCGCGGGGAACCTACCACTGGACTCTCGCGCTGTCCCACACGGGCCTGTCGACCCCAGCGGTGTTCAAGGAGTTCGACCGGCTCGCGGAGCCGACAGCCCCCGTCGTGCCGCAGGCGTTGCTCGATGCCCTCGCAGAAGGGGACGTCGCCGGAGTGGGACGCAACCTCGTCAACGATCTCGCGGAATCGGCCATCCGCCTGCAACCAACTCTGGGGAGCACCCTGCAGATCGGACTCGAAGCGGGCGCCCTGGGCGCCGTGGTCAGCGGCTCCGGACCCACGTGTGCATTCCTGTCGGACTCCGCTGAGTCCGCGACGCTCGTGAGCGAGGCGCTCGCAGTGTTCTCCGGGGTCCGGGCAGTGCGCAGTGCGCTCGGCCCCGTTGCTGGTGTGGCGACGGGGGAGGACCATGGAGCGCGATGAGGTGGACCAGGTGGTGGATGCGTGGCGCGCCCAGCGTCCCGACCTCGCCGTCGACTCCATGCAGGTGTGGTCCCGCATCCACAGGCTGTCCGCGTTGCTGGACACCCACCGGAAGCAGTGTTTCTCGGACCGTGACCTGGAACCGTGGGAATTCGACGTGTTGGCAGCTCTGCGCCGGGCCGGGGAACCCCACCGTCTGTCCCCGGGCAGACTGCTCGCTGAGACACATGTGACGTCGGGCACGATGACGCACCGGATCGACAGACTCCGCAGCCGAGGACTCGTCACCCGTCTCCCCAACCCACGAGACGGCAGGGGTGCGCTGGTCGAGCTCACGGGGCAGGGACGGAAACTGGTCGACGATGCCATCGGGGCGCTCATCGCGTTGGAGGAATCGTTGCTGGGGGAGTGGGCTGACAGTGATCAGGACATGCTGGCCGGATTGCTTCGCCGATTGCTGACCGACGCGGTCGCGCAGGAAACCACGCGTCCCTGACGTTCTACTTTCCTGTCGATTCCTCGCCCTGATTGTCGCGCGCGTCGAGGACCTCGGTGATGAGCCGCGGCTCGGGCTTCAGGTGGGCCATGCCGTTCCATGCCAGGTTGATGAGGTGTCTCGCGACGACGAGGCGATCGGGTTCGCGGTTCTCGAGCCACTGCTGGCCCGTCATCGCGACCAGACCCACCAGGGCCTGGGCGTAGAGGCCGGCGAACTGGGGGTCGAGGCCAAGTTTGGAGAATTCCGCGGCGAGGATGTCCTCCACCTGCACTGCGATATCGCTCAGGATGGAGGCGAATGATCCCCCGGGCCCCTGGAGCGATGAATCGCGGGCCAGGATGCGGAAGCCGTCGGGGCACTGGTCGATGTAGTCCAGCAGTGCCAGTGCTCCTCGCTCCAACAACGCACGGGGCCCAGCCTCAGGGGTGGTGAGTGCGGCGCGGATGGAGTCGTGGAGCGTTCGGACCTCCCGATCCACCACCACCGCGTACGCACCCTCTTTGCCACCGAAGTGCTCGTAGACCACGGGCTTGCTCACCCCTGCGCGCGCTGCGATCTCCTCCACGGAGGCGCCCTCGAACCCGCGCTCCGCGAACAATTCCCGCGAAATGACGAGCAGTTGCTCACGACGCTCCGTCGACGTCATCCGCACACGCGTGCGGCGGGCTCGCGAGGGGGCAGGGGTCGTCACACGGCCCAGTGTGTCATGCACCGACGAAAGGGCCATTTCGCGCACTCGCACAACCCTCGACCATTGCTGAAAGAACCCTTTAAATTTCACAGGAATGGTGTTACGTTGCTTGTCGTTTCCATATTGAGGGGGTTGGCGATGCTGAAGCGTTTCCTGCAAGTGATGTTCGTGGCGCTGTTTGGCGCCGTGGTCGGAGTCGTCTCGACGCAGAGCGCGAGCGCGCTCGTGCCGACGGTCTACAACCAGCCGGGCGACCACCTGGTCAACGGCAGGTACTGGAAGACGTCATGCGAGATGTACTCCTCCAATGTCGTCCGTTGCACCACCAAGATCTGGGCCACCAAGGTGGTCGGGCACAATGGCACCTACTACAAC
>JBBSRQ010000038.1:0-19128 GCA_038242845.1 Propionibacteriales bacterium
CTCCGCGAGCACAGGGCCGCACCCACCAACATCGGGGACCGGCCCCGGATCGTGGTCACCGTGCGGGAACAGGACCTGAGGGAGCGCGCCGAGAAGGCGGGGAGGCTGGCCAAGGGTGCCAACATCACCGCCGGAGACCTCCGCCGGCTGTGCTGCGACACCGACCTCATGCCGGTGGTCCTCGGAGGCCCATCCGAAATTCTCGACGTTGGCCATACCCAGCGTCTCGTCACCCCTGCCATCCGCAAAGCACTCACACTGCGCGACGGCGGCTGCGTGTTCCCGCACTGCACAGCACCCGACTCCACCTGCGAAGCCCACCACCTCCAACCGTGGTGGCAAGGCGGCTCCACAGCCCTGCACAACCTGGTTCTTCTCTGTCCGCACCATCACAAACTCGTCGAGCCCGACCGCTACACCGGCCCCGCCGACCGCTGGGTGATCCACATTGATCGCGTCACTGGGCAACCGATGATCACGGCACCCAACAGGACCACCCGATTCACGAGCCGCGCAGATCCGCCCTTCCTGACCCGCGCATCACCGCCCGGACCAGACGAATACGCAGCTCCACCACCGATGGCCCTGCCCGGCGACCCACCGCTAATCCACTCATCGGCGTGAGGGAAGATCGGTGTATCCATAGGTGTCGGATCTGCACGGTGTGGACGCGCTCTTCATCCGGACTGTTCGCACACCGTGCCGTGTCGGTGGGAGGCGGGACTTTCGCTTGAGAGGCCCTTCGATTCGCCGCGTTCGTTCCTCACGGCGGCTACTCAGGGAGCGAACCAGGGCGACCACGACGCAGACGCAGAGGAATGCCCCCGGGCCCAGAACAGACGTGTCACCGGTCCATGAAGAGAACGCCCCCCAGTCCCAGAACAGACGTGTCACCGGTCCATGAAGAGAATGTCCCCCTCCCAAAAACAGGCGTGTCAGCGGTCCGTGGCAGGGTGGGGTCATGACTGACTCTCGCCCGTTCTGGGCGGATGAACCGCCGCCGGAGCTCTGGGACCTCCCGCCGGACCCGTTCGACGGGCCTGCGTCTTCCGATCTGCCTGCCGACGCGCCGTCGGTGGAGCCACAGCCGGGAGCGCGTCGCGCACAGCCAGCACGGTCGTCACAGACCAGCACGGCGCACCGCGGCAGCGAAGGTCTCCGCGGGGAAGCGCTTGCCATTCTCCGCGACCTGACCGGACGATCCGGCGCCGACTTCCACGAGGGACAGTTCGAGGCAATCGAAGCGCTCGTTGCCAACCACAAGCGCGCGCTCGTGGTGCAGCGCACAGGCTGGGGCAAGTCGGCGGTCTACTTCATCGCCGCACTCCTGCAGAGACGGGCAGGCGCAGGGCCCGCCCTCATCGTGTCGCCCCTGCTGGCCCTGATGCGTGATCAAGTGGCCGCCGCCGAGCGTGCTGGCGTCCGGGCCGCGGCCATCAACTCCGCGAATGCCACGGAGTGGCGCGAGATCGAACAGTTGCTGGCTGACGACGCTGTCGACGTCCTGTTCGTCTCTCCTGAACGGCTCGTGAACCCCCGGTTCCGGGAGGAGCAGCTCCCACACCTGGTTGCCGCAATGGGCCTGCTGGTCATTGATGAGGCCCACTGCATCAGCGATTGGGGCCATGACTTCCGGCCCGACTACCGCCGCATCCGCACCCTCATCGGGGAACTGCCCGACGAGGTGCCCATCCTCGCCACCACGGCCACGGCCAATGAGCGGGTCGTGGAGGATGTCGCAGAACAGATAGGCACTGGCGGCCACGAAGTCTTCACCCTCAGGGGTCCATTGGCTCGCACGTCGCTGCGGCTGGGCGTGCTGGACCTGTCCACCACGTGGCGGCGCCTCGCCTGGCTGTCCGAACATCTCACCGACCTTCCCGGCAGCGGCATCATCTACTGCCTCACCGTGTCCGCCGCCGAAGACACGGCGGCGCTGCTCTCCAAGGCCGGGCTCACGGTGCGTCCGTACACCGGGCGAACCGATCCAGCCGAGCGGATCGAGGCGGAGGAGGCGCTGAAGGCCAACGAGGTCAAGGCGCTGGTGGCCACGTCGGCCCTCGGCATGGGCTTCGACAAGCCAGACCTCGGATTCGTCGTGCACCTGGGCGCACCGAGCTCCCCCGTGGCCTACTACCAACAGGTGGGTCGTGCAGGTCGAGCCACCGACAACGCCGACGTCCTCCTGCTGCCCGGTCCCGAAGACCGCGACATCTGGCACTTCTTCGCCACCAATGCCATGCCCACGCAGGCCCGGGCTGATGCCGTGCTGGGCGCGCTGACCGAAGGGAACGGTCCGTTGTCCACACCCGCCCTGGAGTCACGGGTGGACCTGAAGCGCGGGCAGCTCGAGCTGCTGTTGAAGGTGCTGGCCGTCGAGGGTGCTGTGCAGTACGTGCAGGGCGGTTGGCGATCGACAGGTCAACCCTGGACCTATGACAAGCCCCGGTACGACCGGATTGCTGCCGCCCGCGTTGCCGAGCAGGACGCAATGCTGGCCTACGAGCGCGGAGAGTCATGCCGGATGGCGTTCCTCACCTCTGAACTCGACGACCCGCACTCCGCCCCTTGCGGCCGGTGCGACGTCTGCACTGACGCCTGGTACCCCACTCACGTGACCGTGGAGACGGGTGAGTCCGCCCAGAAGCAGCTTGATCGGGTGGGCGTCCCGCTGGCACCGCGGGCTCTCTGGCCCAACGGGTTGGAGCGGCTCGGCGTCACCGTGGACGGCAAACCCGTCAAGGGCAAGCTCCCAGCCGACGACCGGGTGCTGGAGGGCCGCGTGGTGGCCCGTCTCACCGACCTTGGGTGGGGCGGCGCACTGCGCGAGCTCCTCACCGTCGATGAGGACGGCCGTCCCGTGGACGTCGAGATCCCACCCGAGCTCGCCAAGGCCTGCTTGCGTGTTCTCAAGGGGTGGGACTGGGACCAGCGGCCAGCCGCGGTCGCCTGGATTCCGAGTCTCACCCGACCCACGTTGGTGGAGTCCATCGCCACGGGCATCGCCACCGCGGGACGGTTGACCATGCTCGGCCCACTGGATCTGTCGCCGAAGGCCGAGGGGCTGACCCGCTCCACGAACAGTGCCTACCGCGTCCGCGACGTGTGGGAGCGCTTCCGCGTCCCCAACTCCATGGCGGCCGAGCTCAGATCACTCCCGGGACCCGTGCTGCTCATCGACGACCTCGTGGACTCCCGTTGGACCATGACCGTGGCGGGCCGGCTCCTGCGACGAGCCGGGGCCGCCGCAGTTCTCCCTTTCGCCCTGGCCTCGGTGGGGTGACGCGAGGGCGAGGAACGGACTCATCCCAGGCGGGCGGGAGCAGCGCCGCCATGGGGACCGCATGCTCATTCGGCCGCCACCTCTGGGGCACTTGTTACGTCCGTGACGGCCGGAAGATCGTTGACGGTGGCTGACACGCTGCGGATGAACAGGATCAGCCAGAGGAACACCGTGCCGACGGCGGCGATCTCGAAGGCTGTGATGTTGAGGTATCCGATCCCCACATTCAGCCACCCGCCGAGCGCCATCATCGCCGCAACCACGATCGTGACGCCGACGAAGCCACCGGTGAGCCGGCGGACAGGAAGGGGACGGCCACCAGCATGACGGCAAAGGCGCTGATGGCAACGTAGGTGACCATGTTGTGCCAGAAGAGGCTGCGGTTGACAGGGATGACACCCACCATTGCGAGCATGACGCCCAACACGATGAAGCCGATGCGAACGAATGCCACCTTCCAGTTGGGCTCACCGATGTGGGCAGCCCAGCGGCTGAGGTCATGGGTGAGAAAGTCAGCCAAGGTGGTGAGCACGATGCCGGTCAGGATCAGCGTGAAGTTGAAGGTGATCCCCGACGCGTCGGAAACGGCGCCGAGTGCCGAGAAGTGGGCCTGCCACCACTGTGGATCCGACGAGGTGAGTGCGCTCGTGAACGCGCCCACCACGAGGAATGCTGCCACGAGTACCGAGAGTGACTGGGTTGTCAGCGCACCTGCGGAACTCGCGGCGATGTAGGCAGCCACGGCGCATGCTCCAGCAACCAGGAAGCTACCGGCCCACCGGTCCAGGTCCAGCGCCCGGAAGGCGTCGGCGAACACGGCGAACACCGCCGCCGTGGCCAGCATGCTGATGGCGGCGTGCACCAACGTCAAACCCACGAGGTCGACCATCCGACGAAACCCCGACAACCGGTGTTGCCACGCTGTACGGCTGGCGCCAATCAAGAGGGCGACGAGCAGGAACGCGATCCCGGCGACGGCGCCGCCCGTCAGGGCCGCGACCTCACCTACAGACCCCTTCCCGAACAATGGGGCAGGCGGGTCCAGGACCAGCAGCGCCACCAGTCCCCCCGCAAGGAATCCGAGCGCCCCCAACAGGAGGCTCAGGTCCTCCAGGTTCCGCCCGTTTCGGGTCGTCGTCGCATGCATGGCTCAAGTGTCGGACACACACCGCTCACATGGTCAGTCGTCTGGGGGAGTCGATGCCGCACACCTGCTCTTCCCCAGACGCCCGCCCTGATTGTGGCGCCCGCGTCGAGGAGTCGGGCGGACGGTTGGCGGTCTTCACGCAGGCTTCATGCTCGGGAACCATCGGGCCACCGAAATCGTTTGACTTTGAGGAGATCCGTGAGCGACATTGGGATCCACCCCCAGACACGAGGAGTCGGCTGTTGCGCAGTCTGCTGATCAAGATCACAACTGCAGTCATGGCCATGTCCGCATCCCTGGGCATTTCCCAGGCCGCAGCACTCCCCGTCGCGCCGGAGCCCGTCGCACCCGTCACGGGAATCCCGACGCCCTGCCCCGTCACCCATGAATGGCCCGGCGACGGCGCCTCCATCGACGCCATTGCGGCGGCTCTGACCGAGAACTTCCACTTCACGCTCACGGGCACCCAGTGGACCTCCGCGAGCCGTGAGTCCATCAAGATCCTGTGGCAGACGCTCGATGGGGTGGACTGCACGGGGTATGTGACGGACCTGCAGGCCAAGGTCGACGGCAACGTCGGCATCAACGCCGACAGCATCTCCGGGTTCGCGTGGGGCGACTGGAGCCTCACCAAGACCAACTACGTCACCATGGACTTCTCCAAGTTTCAGGGCGCGCTCGACAGCGGCGACGAGGGACGGCTGGTGCGCCTCGTGGCGCACGAACTGGCGCACGTCCTGAATTCGGACCGCTACGAGAACCCCGAGTACTGGAAGATCTTCCAGAAGCTGTATGCCACGGAGGGACGATTCTCCGAGTACGCCTCCAGCAGCATGACGGAAACGTTCGCCGACGTCGTCGGCTACTACGTGGGCCGCTGCGCACTGGAGAACCCGTACGACCTCGGCACGTCCAATGCCTACTACGAGTTCGCCAAGACCTACGTGTTCGGCGGCAAGGAATTCGGCCCCGCCCCCGGCGAAAAGCCCAACTGCACCTTGCCTGACGCAGGCGCAGAGACCCCACTGCCGGGTGTCCCCACGCCCCAGAGCTGGGTCGAGGCCGTCAGCGGCGAGTGATCGTGCGCCCGAACAGCCGGGCGTAGGATTGGGAGACACTGTCCCAACCAGGAGGCTCCCCTTGCCCGAGGTCACTGCTTACGTCATCGACTCCCCCACCGGAAACTTCCAAAAGACGACGGTGACGCGCCGCGAACCCGGACCCACGGAGATCGCGTTCGACATCGCCTACGCCGGCATCTGCCACTCCGACATTCACACGGCTCGCGAGGAGTGGGGGAAGTCGACGTTCCCGCTGGTCCCCGGCCATGAGATTGCCGGCGTCGTGACCAAGGTCGGCTCCGACGTGACCGACTTCAAGGTCGGCGACCGCGTCGGTGTCGGGTGTTTCGTGGACTCCTGCGGTGAGTGCGACGAGTGCAGGGCGGGCAACCAGCAGTTCTGCACGGGCAGCGGCATGATCGGCACGTACAACGCCATCGGCCGCGACGGGGAGCCCACCATTGGCGGCTACTCCACCGCATTCGTTGTGGAGCAGGACTACGCCCTCCACATCCCCGATGCAATTCCCTTGGAGAGCGCGGCGCCGCTGCTGTGCGCCGGGATCACCACCTACAGCCCCCTGAAGCACTGGGGTGCCGGACCGGGCAAGCGCGTTGGTGTCGTCGGCCTGGGCGGCCTGGGTCACATGGCCGTGCAGATCTCCGCCGCCATGGGTGCCGAGACCATCGTGCTGAGCCGCACACTGTCCAAGAAGGACGACGGCCTGAAAATGGGCGCCGCCGGGTACTACGCCACCGAGGATGACGCCACCTTCAAGGAGCTGCGGGGCACGTTCGACATCATCATCTGCACCATCTCCGACGGCCTGGAGCTCAACCCCCTCCTTCAGCTGCTGTCCGCCCAAGGCGTGATGGTGAATGTGGGACTGCCGTCCACCCCGAACGAACTTCACCTGGGCGGCCTCATCGGCGGCAACAAGGTGCTGGCCGGCTCCAACATCGGTGGCATCCCCGAGACCCAGGAGATGTTGGACTTCTGCGCCGAGCATGACCTGGGATCATGGGTGGAGATCATCGGCGGCGAGGACATCGACCAGGCCTATGACGACGTCGTCGCCTCCAAGGCGCGCTACCGCTACGTGATCGACACTTCCACCTTCGACGCCTGACACAGGTGACGTCGACGGCGCTGCGCGCCTCCCCCACTGCCTGGGTGGTCTGGGGGGTGGGCATCGCCGCATACATTTCCGCCGTTATGCAGCGCACGTCGCTGGGTGTCGTCGGCGCCCAGGCTGCCGAACACTTCGGCACGACCGTCGGCATAGTCTCCACGTTCGTCGTGGTGCAGATCGCCACCTATGCGCTCATGCAGATTCCCGCCGGCGTGCTGCTGGACAGGTTCGGCTCCCGCATCATGCTGGTGGCCGGCTCACTGGTCATGTCCGCAGGGCAGGTGGCAGTGGCACTGACTGACGACGTCGGGGTCGCCATCGCCGCCCGCATCGTGCTGGGTGCAGGGGATGCGTGCATCTTCACCGGGATCCTACGACTCCTCCCGTTCTGGTTCGCGGCCAGCAGGGTTCCCATCCTGAGCCAGTTGACCGGCATGCTCGGTCAGCTGGGCCAGGTGGCGGCGGTTGCGGTGCTGCTTCCGATGATCGACGTGGCCGGATGGCGGCCCACGTTCCTTTTCGCGGCAGGAGTGTGCCTCGTCATGGTCCTGTGTTGCCTGGTGGCCGTCCGTGATGTCGCCCCGGGCGTCGAGCCCATCATCACCCGCGGCAGCTTCACCGAGGTTCCGCGTCAGGTCCAGCAGGTGTTGAAGCACCCCGCCACCCAGCTGGGCTTCTGGTTGCACCTCACCTCCGGGTTCCCCGTCAACGCCTTCGTGCTGATGTGGGGAATCCCCTACCTGACCATCGGCGAGGGCCGCTCCGCCACGGAGGCGGGAGTGCTGTTCAGCCTCACGGCCATCTTCGGAGCCCTGATCGGGCCCGTGCTCGGATGGCTCACCGCCCGGCATCCCCTGCGGCGCAGCAACCTCGTCCTGACGGTGATTCTCGCCATGATCATCAGCTGGGCAGTGGTGCTGCTCTGGCCCGGACCCGCGCCCACCTGGTTGCTGCTCCTGCTGGTGCTGTCCATCTCCGCCGGTGGGCCCGGCACGGGGATCGCCTTCGACTACGCCCGCACGCAACTTCCCGCAAACCGCCTCGGCGTCGGCAATGGCATGGTGATCACCGGGTCGTTCGCCGGCGGCACCATCATCATTTTGGCAATGGGCCTGTTCCTGGACGCCGTCAGCGACGGTGCTCCGTACCGTCCCGAGCACCTGGCATGGGCCATGTCGCTGCAGTTCCCGCTTTTCGCGCTGGGGCTGGTGGCCATCTTCGTGTCCCGACGACGTCTTCGTCTCCACATGGAAGCCGAAGGCGTCGTCGTCCCAACGTGGCGCGAAGTGGTGCAGCGCTACCGGCGCCCCCGCTGATCACGCAAGGGCTTCAGAAGAGCCCCTCCTGGGGAGGTGCGTAGGACGGGTCGACGCCCCGGAACAACTTGGACACTGATTTGCCGTCATGGATGCGCTGGATCGCCTCCGCGAACAGGCTGGCGACGCTGATGACCTGCAACTCGGGAAAGTTCTTGGGTGCGGGGACCGTGTCAGTGGAGACCACCTCATGGATGTCCGCGTTGCCACGCAACTTCTCCACGGCCCGTCCGGTGAACAGGCCATGGGCACAGGCCACGGAGGCCCCCGTGGCACCGAAATCCATCAATCTCTGCACGATCGCGATGATGGAGCCACCCGTGGCAATCTCGTCGTCGAGCACGATCGCCTTCTTGCCCTCGACGTCACCGACGATGGATGCGATGAAGACCTTGTCGTCCGCCAGGCGCTGCTTGTTGCCGGCCGCCACCGGAAGGCCCAGCAGGCGGGCCAGGAGCGTCGACTGCTTGGCGTTGCCCAGGTCCGGGGACACGACGACGTGGTCAGTCAGGTCGCGTCCCCGGTAGTGGTCAGCGATGACGCCGAGCGAGGTGAGGTGGTCGAGCGGGACGGAGAAGAAGCCGTGCACCTGTGGGGCATGCAGGTTCATGGTGATGATGCGGTCCACGCCTGCTGACTCCAGCAGGTCGGCCACCAGCCGGCCACCGATGGAGATGCGGGAGGAGTCCTTCTTGTCGGAACGCGCGTAGGCGTAGTGCGGGATCACCGCCGTGATGTTGGCAGCCGAGGCGCCTCGAGCAGCGTTGATCATCAACAGCAGCTCCATGAGGTGCTCCTGCGTCGGCGGCACCAGCGGCTGGACGATGTAGACGTCGCGCTGCCGGCAGTTGGCCAGCAGTTGTGTCTGCAGGCAGTCATTGCTGAATCGTGAGATTGCGACACCGCTGCGCGTGAGGTTCAGGTGGGCACAGATGTCGTCGGCGAGAGCGGTGTGCGCCGACCCGGAGAACACGACTATCCCGCCGGCGGGTGATCCCTTGTCCATGATGGAGCTCACCCTATCCAACCGCCCGCCGGCGCGGCCGCGGTCCAACTGGTTGCTCATGCCGCCTGACGCCCCCACTGCGCGTCCCTGGTCCGAGCTCGACTCCCGCGTCGACGCCCACGCTCACCGCGCCGTTCGTCCATCAGTCGTCTGCGCCCGTGCACGGCGCCTAGTTGAAACTGTGCCCCTTTTCCTTGACTGGAATCATTGCGATGAGGCCTATGAGCAGGACCAGGACGATTCCGAGGATGCCAAAGTACTGGGCATCCCCACCGGCGACCGTCTGCTTGCCGACGAGGATCGCCGCACCGAACGCCAGGGGCGCGAGGAAGGACACGGCACGGCCGGTGGTGGCGTAGAGCCCGAAGATCTCGCCGGCCTTCCCAGCTGGGATGGCACGCGCCAGGAAGGACCGGCTAGCAGACTGTGCAGGACCCACGAACAGCGTCATGGCAAGACCACAAATCCAGAAGACGGGTTTGCCGCCGTCATGGAGTACGAAGATGCTCGATCCGAGCAGCACGAGTGCCACCAGCGAGACCATGATGACCTTCTTCGGCCCAATCCGGTCATCGAGCAGGCCGAACAGCATCGTGGAAACACCGGCGGAGACGTTGGCGACGATCCCGAAGATGATCACGTCGCCGAAGCTGAAGCCGAAGGTGCCCCTGGCCAGGACGGCGCCGAAGGTGAACACACCGGCGAGGCCGTCGCGAAACAATGCTGAGGCGATCAGGAACCTGATCGTGTTGGGCGAGTTCCGGTGGATGCGCTTGAGGGACGAGAACAGCGAGCCATACGCCTCGCGCACGCTCTGGCGTGGCACCGGCTGCGGGTTCGGCTTGTCCCGCAGTGCGAGGAAGATCGGGATCGTGAAGATCGCCGTCCATGCGCCGCACAGCAACATGGCGAAGCGCACATCACCGGAGTCGAAGTCGATGCCGCGGATGGCGACGATGAGCAGCAGGATCGCGATACCGCCGATGTAGCCCATCCCCCACCCGAGGCCGGACACCTTGCCCACGCTCTTCGGAGTCGACACCTGGTCGATGGCGGCGTAGTAGTTCACGTTCGCGATCTCGGCCACCACGTTGCCGACGCCCAGCAGCACGAGACCGAGAATCAGGAAACCGGGTTCCGGAGCCACGAACCACAGCGACGCCGACAGGGCCGCCAGCAGCCATGTCTGCCAGCGCAGGTTGAACATGCGCCTGCCGGAGCGGTCAGAGCCCTGCCCGAGGACGGGCGCCAGCAAAGCGATGAAGAGTCCTGCGATCCCGGTGGCCAACGACAGGGCCAACGACGTCGATTCGGTGCTGCCGAAGGCCTCCGACGTCAGGTACACCGAGAACACGAAGGTGGTGATGACCGTCTGGAACGGTTGTGTTCCCCAGTCCCACAGGCCCCAGCTGAGGACCTTCAACGCTGGCGCCTTCTCGGTGGCCAGATTACCCTCCGCGAGGCCTGGTTCGGCCCCCTCATCCAGGGTCATTGGCTGCGAATCGGCGCCGTCGCCGGAAATGGTGCTCATCTGCGTCACCGTAGCTTCATCGGCGCTCTGCCAGCCTCTGTCCCATTTGACCGTCTCGGCGCTAGGGTGAGGGAGCCCGTTCCGGGTGAAACTTCATTTGCACGAGGAGAAGCACATGCGTATCGGCACTTCCCTGTTCCTGTTGGCCCTCGGCGCTGTCCTGGCTTTCGCCGTCGACGTTGACGTCAACTTCATCAGCCTGGACCTTGTGGGCTACATCCTGATGGCCGTGGGCGTCGTCGGTCTGATCTGGTCCGTCATGGCCTCGCAGCGCAACCGGAGCGTCGAGACGCGTACCGTCAACGACCCCGGTACCGGCGAGACCGTCACCCGCTCGGAGTCCCACGACGGTCTCTGAGCGGTAGTCCCCGCGACGAAGTAGCGGGACGTATCCGGCTGTGGGCTCGCATCGCCTCTCAGTCGTACTCAGCAGCCAGATCATGAGGCAGATCAACCCACCGCTGTGGCTTCCCTACAACACCTGCTCCGGTGGCCTGTATGGTTGCGATGGCAAACCAGCGTTGGACCCACCCGCGACTCCGAATGTCGTCGGCACCAGGAAGGCACTCTGAAGACGATGACCGACAGCGCCACTTTCAAACACCAGGACAAGGAACTGCAGTTCCCCGTCGTCAACGCCAGCAATGGCAACGACGGGTACGACATCAGTCAACTCTTGTCAAAGACCAGCAACGTGACGTTGGACGTAGGGTTCGTCAACACTGCCTCGTGCGAATCCACGATCACGTTCATCGACGGCAACGAAGGCATCCTGCGATACCGCGGGTATCCCATCGAACAGCTCGCCGACCAGGCCACGTTCCTTGAGGTGTCATACCTCCTGATCTACGGGCACCTCCCGACGCAGGACGAGCTCTCGACATTCGAGGACAAAGTCTCCAGCCGCATGATGCTGGACGAGCGGATGCGCGAGCTGTATCGCTGCTTCCCGCGCGGCGCCCATCCCATGCAGGTGCTTGCCTCCGGCGTCATGGCGCTGGGTTCGTTCAATCGCGACACGCTCGACGTGCACGACCCCGACCAGGTGGAGGCGGCCAGCCTGCGCCTCATCGGTTCCATGCCCACCCTGGCGGCCTACGCCTACAAGAGTTCCGTGGGTGAGCCGTTCCTCTACCCGCAGAAAAATCTCAGCTACGTCGAGAACTACCTGCGGCTGTCCTTCGGCACGCCGCAGGAGGAGTACGAGATCGATCCGGCGGTCGTCAAAGCCTTCGAGACCTTGTTCATCCTGCACGCGGACCACGAGCAGAACTGCTCCACCTCCACCGTCCGGATGGTCGGCTCCTCGGACGCCAGCATGTACGCGTCGATCTCGGCTGGCGTCAACGCCCTGTCCGGCCCGCTGCACGGTGGCGCCAACCAGGCCGTGCTGGAGATGCTGCTCAAGCTCCGTGAGGAGGGCGTGGACATGAAGACCTACGTCTCTCAGGTCAAGGACAAGAAGTCCGGCGTCAAGCTCATGGGCTTCGGTCACCGCGTCTACAAGAACTACGACCCCCGGGCCAAGATCATCAAGGGCCATACCGATGAGCTGTTGAAGTCCTCCGGCAAGTCCAATGCCCTGCTCGACATGGCGCTGGAGTTGGAAGAGACAGCCCTTAACGATGAGTACTTCATCGAGCGCAAGCTTTACCCCAACGTCGACTTCTACACCGGTCTGATCTACGAGGCCATGGGCTTCCCACCCAGGTACTTCACCGCACTGTTCGCCCTCGGCCGTCTCCCCGGTTGGATTGCCCAGTGGCGCGAAGAACACGCTGACCCGTCCCGCAAAATCAGCCGTCCGCGCCAGATCTACGTGGGCGAGACGGAGCGCAATTACGTGCCTATCGACCAGCGCTGACATTGACTGACTGACGGGCCGTCGGACCTTCGGGGCCGGCGGCCCGTTCGCTTGCCCGGCACGCATGACCAGTGCCCGCCTCATTGTCAGGCACGGTTGCGCTGGCTAGCATGACGGTCAGAAGCAGGGGATCTCATGCCCGAGCGCCCCGGAAGGCAGGCGTCCCGTGACCGCATCCCCCACTGAGCGTCCCCGCAACGTGTTGGTCATCATGACCGACCAGCACCGTGTCGACACCATCGGCGCCCTGTTGGAGCCCGGCGCCAAGGGTGTCCACACGCCCAACATCGACAGGCTGGCAGCCGAGGGCTTCGCCTTCACCCAGGCGATGACTCCCACCCCCATCTGCACGCCGGCACGCACCAGCCTCCTGACGGGCGCCGCCCCGTTCCGGCACAAGGTGCTGGCCAACCACGAGTGGAACATCGGCTACCAGACTGAGCTGGGCCGCTCGAGTTGGACCTACACCCAGGAATTGCGCGACGCCGGCTACAACGTGGGTCTGGTGGGCAAGTACCACGTGGGCGAGGAGAACCCGCCGTCGGTGTTCGGCATGGACGACGACTCCTTCGAGGGCGCCACCAACCCCGTCGGGAATGCCCGGTACACAGCCTGGCTCGAGGACAACGAACTGCCACCGGTACGCATCACAGACACGATCCGCGGCACCCTTCCCGGTGGTCGGCCCGGGCACGTGCTGGCGGGGCGGCTGCAGCAACCCCTCGAAGCCACGTTCGAGCGCTTCCTCACCGACATCGCCATTGGCAAGGTGCACGAGTACGCCGCGGACTGGCACAGCGACGCCAAGCCCTTCTGCCTCCACATGCACTACTTCGGGCCTCACCTGCCGTACTTCATTCCGGATGAGTACTTCGACCTCATCGACCCCGATGACATTGAGCTGCCCGATTCCTTCGGCGAGACCTTCCTCAACAAGCCGCCGGTGCAGCAGAACTACTCCACCTACTGGTCGGCGGACTCATTCGACGCAGACGAGTGGCGCAAGCTGATCGCGATCTACCACGGCTACGTCGCCATGATCGACCTGGAGGTGGGGCGTCTGCTGGACGCCCTCACGGAGCAGGGCGTGGAGAAGGACACCAGCATCTTCTTCACTGCCGACCACGGCGAGTTCACCGGGGCGCACCGCCTTAACGACAAGGGCCCGGCCGCCTACGACGACATCCTCAACATCCCCATGCTTGCCCACGTGCCAGGCGTCTCCCACCATGGGAAGTCCGACAAGTTCGTCTCCTTGCTGGACGTTCCGGCAACCATCATGGAACTCGCCGGCCTGGACCAGTCCAAGGTGATCGATGGCCGTTCACTGCTGCACCTGGCATGGGACGCGGAGGCGGAGCCGTGGCGCGAGGACATCGTCACCGAGTTCCACGGCCACCATTTCCCACTGCAGCAGCGCGTGCTCATCACGCCGGAATGGAAACTGGTGGTCAGCCCCGAATCCATCAACGAGCTCTACGACCGGGTCAACGACCCGCACGAGCTGACCAACCGCCACGACGATCCCGAGGTGGACGACATCCGCAAGCGCCTGGCGACCCGCCTGCACACCATCCTGCGGGACCGGGGGGACAAGGCGTTCGCCAACTGGATGCTGGCCACCACCGATTTCGACGTGCCCATGACGGCCATCTCCCACCAGGACTACGACACGGTGGAGGGCAACGACTGACCGTTCGGGCCCCGCTCCTCCGATGGACCTGCACGACGCCTACCGCGTCAACAAGGTCGGCCGCGGAACCCACAGGCAGGGCTGAATCTACCTTTGTGATGGATACTTCGACTTTTTCACCTATGCCGGGGCTACCGTGGAGCACATGGCCCGCCTCCTCCAAGCAGGGCGCGCCTCCGCCGAAGTGATGTCCCGCTAGTCCCTGACTGTGGGTCCCCCTCCCATCACACCGGTCGAGCAGTGTTGCCGACCGTTTGTGGGTCCTCTTCACCCGACCAAGCGAAGCAATTTGGTAACTCTTTTGAGTTACTACTTGAATACTGTCTTTTTCGGGTGCTGGAATACGTATGTAACTCCCCTCGGTTACCATCTCAATGGAAGAGAGAACACATGAGCAACGTTGCTCGCAAGTTGGTGCCAACCCTCCTCGCAGGAGCCATGTTGGCTCTCGCCGCCTGTTCGGGCGGCTCCGATGCCCCCAGCAGTGAGCCCGGTTCCACCCCGGACAAGCCCGAGAGCATCACCTACTGGTCCATGTGGAAGGAAGGTGAAGCACAGCAGGTCGTCCTTGCCGAGGCCGTCAAGGCGTGGGAGACGGAGACCGGCATCAAGGTCAACGTCGAATGGCAGGGCCGCGGCGTGGTCCAGAAGCTCACCCCGGCACTGAACACCAACAAGGTTCCCGACCTCGTCGATGGCGCCTACAACGCACTTGCCCCCATCCTCGCCACCTCCGGTCAGGCCGCCAGCATGCAGATGGCTTACGACACGGAAGTGGACGGCGAGAAGGTCTCCGACCTCATCCCCGATAATTATTTGACGGAGGACTCAAAGCTGCTCATGGAGGACGGCGAGCCGTGGCTGATGCCCTACAGCATCTCCTCCGAGGCCATTTGGTTCAACGCCGCCGAGCACCCCGACTGGGTGTCGAACCCTCCGGCCACGTGGGACGATTTCATGACCATTCTTGACGAGGTGAAGGCTTCGGACACCGCACCCATCGCCATTGACGGCGACATTGCCGGCTACAACGCAGCGTGGTTCGCGAGCCAGGTAATCGGCGAGAACGGACCCGGGGCGTTCGAGGAGCTGGCCTCCAGTAAGGACGGCTCCGCCTGGGACACCCCCGAGGTGCTGGAGATCGCCAAGCGGGTCGAGACCCTCGCCAATGGCTACTTCATCGACGGCTACAACGCAAGCAAGTTCCCTGCTCAGCAGCAGGCATGGGCAGCCAACGACGCCGCCCTGATGCTCAACGGCTCCTGGATTCCCGCTGAGACCTCCACCTACGTCGCTGACGGCTTCGAGTTCGGCTCGTTCCCGATTCCCACGAACACGGACAAGAAGTACGCCCGTGCCGAGTTCGTGGGCTACATCATCCCGGTCAAGTCCGAGAACAAGGAGTGGGCCAGCGACCTTGCCGCCTCGGTCATGTCCAAGGGCATCCAGGACGCCTGGGGCACCGAGGCCAAGCAGATCCCGGTCCGCCAGGATGCCGAGACCTCCCCCGAACTCACCTCTGTCATCAACCACCTCAAGGAAGCTGATGGCGTGTACCCGGCCATGGACGGCATCATCTTCCCCGGCTACACCGACAAGGTGTTCTACCCCATCAACAACGAACTGGTGCTGGGGACGATCTCGGCTGAGGAGTTCATCTCCAAGATGAAGCAGGCCAACATCGACTACTGGAAGACCCAGTAGTGACCAACTCGGCCACGCCGACCCTCTCCGACGCTTCGGCCGCGGATCCCAACCGCGGCCGAGGCGGGGGTCGACGCTCCAAAGCCTCAGCTCCCACCAGCATCATCGACAGGCAACGCCGCAAGTTGCTGATTCCGCTGGTGGGCCCCGCCTTCATCTTCTACACCGTGTTGTTCATCATCCCGTCCTTCTGGGCGGTGTGGATCAGCCTCCACAAGTGGTCCGGTGCCGGCCCCATGGACGACTTCGTTGGACTCGACAACTACATCCGCAACATCAATGACCCACTGTTTCGCCAGTCGTTCCTCAACACCCTGGCGTTGCTGTTCATCGTCGGCATCGTCATTTTCGTGACAGCGTTCGCGTTGTCGCTGGTACTGCGCGACATGTGGGGCAAGAGCGCTGTACGTTCCATCATCTTCTTCCCCCACCTCGTCAACGCCCTTGTCTACGGCGCCCTAGCCGGCTTCATCTTCAACCCCAACGGGCTGGTCAACAAGATCCTCAACGTCCTCGGCGTCGAGTCCCCGCCGCTGTGGCTGGCAGCCGACAACATCTTCACGCTAATCATGGCCACCCTGGTGCTGACGATGACGGGGTACTACACCACGATCATCATGGCTGGCGTGGACCGCATCCCGCCGTCGCTGTTCGAGGACTGCGCTCTGGCTGGCGCCAATGCCTGGCAGCGGCTTCGCTACGTGATCCTCCCCCTGACGTGGGACATCTTCGGCACGTGCGCCGTGCTGTGGACCATTACCTCAGTGAAGATCTTCGAAGTGGTGTGGCTGTTCGGCGGCATCTCCGCGGAGGGTGCGCCACCGATCCAGACATGGACCGTCGCCGTCTTCACGTATGTCACCGCCTTCGGCGGCAAGTCGCTGCCCGCCTACGGGCAGGCCACGGCGGCCGCCATCATCTCCCTACTGCTCGTGCTCGTCCTGGTCGTGCTTCTCCGCCGCCTGATGCGCCGCGAAGCACTCGAGTTCTGAGGCCATCATGACTGACACAACTCTCACCCCTCCGCCCACGGACACCCCTGTCAGACGAAGCCGGCGCAAGGACAGTCCCGCCATGCGCGGCGACAAGTCGGTGATCCGCACCATCGGCATCGTCATCGTCTGGATCAGCGTCGTCATTGGACTGCTGATGCTGGCCTGGATCATCGTTCAATCCCTCCGCGACACCCGTAGCATCCTGGGACAGCCGTTCGGCCTTCCCGATTCGCTGCACTGGGAGAACTACGCCAACGCATGGACGGGAGGCAACTTCGGGATCGCCGCTTGGAACAGCGTCTCGGTGACCATCATCTCGTCGGTCCTGACCGTCGTCGTGGCAGCACCCGCCGCCTACTTCCTTGGACGCGTCAAGACTCCCTTCACCGAGGGGCTGATCTTCTACTTCATCCTCGGACTGGGAATCCCGGCACAGGTAATCCTGATCCCGTTGTTCATCATGCTGAACGAGTTCTACCTCACGGACAGCCTCATCGGCCTGAACATCGTCTACATCGGTGTCTCAATGCCGTTCACGGTGTTCCTGCTGGTCGGGTTCTTCCGTTCACTTCCTGAAGAGGTGGAGGAGGCGGCCGCACTGGATGGCGCCAGCGCTTGGGGCACCATGTGGCGCATCGCGATGCCACTGGCCAAGGGCGGTATTCTCACCGCCTTCATCCTGCAGGTGATCTCCCACTGGAACGAGACCCTGCTGGCCATCACTTTGCTGCAGTCCACGGAGAAGTACACGCTGCCCGTGGCACTGATCGCCTTCATCCAGAAGCAGACGTACTCCGGTGCGGACTGGGGCGGCGAGTTCGCTGGCATCGCTCTCATCGTGATGCCCATGCTCGCCCTCTACCTGTTCGTCGGTACCAAGCTCAGCGCGGGACTGACCGTCGGGATCGGCAAGTGACCATGAAGCAGCCCAACATCTTGTTCATCCTCTCGGACCAGTTCCGGGCGATGTGTCTGGAGGACGACCCAGTGCGCACCCCGCACCTGGACGCCATGGTTGAGGAAAGTGTCAACCTCACCGAGGCCGTCAGCTGTTACCCGGTGTGCAGCCCGCACCGCGCCATGCTGATGACCGGGCAGCACCCCAGCCGCAACGGCGTTCCCATGAACGTCAACTCGCACAACTGCGCCTGGAACCCCGGCGGTGTCGGGCTGCGTGACCTGCCAACATGGTCATCAGTACTGCTGGAGCAGGGCTACCGCACCGGACTCATCGGCAAGTGGCACCTGGAGCCACCGGTGTTGCCCGACGACGAACAGTACGGCGAGGGTCGTCGGCCCGAGGACGGCAAGGTCTGGGACGCATGGTCGCCGTTCGAACGCCGCTTCGGCTTCGAGTTCTGGCACAGCCACGGCTGCATGGACAGACACCTGAAGCCGCACTACTGGGCGGAGGATGCCCTCCGGGAGGAACGCACCGACGTCGACCAGTGGTCGGCCGAGTACGAGACCGACGTGGCCATCGAGTTCCTCGAGGTCACGCCCAGGGACCGCCCATTCGCCGTGTTCCTGTCCTGGAACCCCCCGCATCAGCCGTTCGACGAACTCCCGCCGGATGCACCGCTGGAGCACTACCAGGCCATGTCCCCGGAGGAATTGTTGGTGCGCGGCAACGTGGATCACAACTCGGAGGTCGGGAAGGAAGCCGCGCGCATCGCGCCGCTGTACTTCGCAGCCGTCGAGTGCGTCGACGCCCAGCTGGGACGGGTCGTGGATGCTCTCGATCGGCTGGACCTCGCCGACAACACCATCGTGGTGTTCACTGCTGATCACGGCATGCAGCTCGGCAGCCATGACGAGTTGTACAAGATGACACCCTGGAATGAGTCCATGCGGCTGCCGTGCCTCATGCGCATCCCCGGGGTGCCGGGCGGTGAGTCGCGCGCAATGATGTCCAGCGTCGACATCGCCCCCACGCTCATCGGGCTCGCCGGACGCACCGACGTCATCCCCGCCGAAATGCAGGGACGAGACCTGTCGCCGGTGATCCTCGGGGAGCACGCGTTCGACGATGACGAGGTCAGCATGTACTACCGCTGGCCGCTGGACGAGGTGCAGAGCAGCGCGCGAGGGTTGCTCACGCACCGCTGGAAGTACATCGTCACCCACGAGGCCGACGGCGCCTGCCACAGCATGTTGCTGAGGCGCGAGGACGATCCGTACGAATTGCACCCCCTTGATGACCCCGAGACCGAGGCCACGCTTGCGCGCCGCCTCATCAAGGAACTCGTGGCCGCTGAAGAAGAGTGGGACGGGCTGGGGTGGCTCCGCTCCCGCGCCGATGAACAAGCCGCCTGAGGGCGGCACCCGGGTGGTGCGCAGTAACCGCTGAGCACCACCCACCCGGCCACCCCAGGCCCGATCTCGAACAACCGCTA
>JBBSRQ010000039.1:0-19076 GCA_038242845.1 Propionibacteriales bacterium
CTCCAGTGCGGTGATGTCGGATTCGAAGCTCACCACCTCACCCTTAAAACCCTCGTCCTTCAAGTACTGGTCATAGGTGGTGCCGTTCGCGACGCCCACCTTGACGGTGCTCTCGATGTCGAACGCCTCGCAGTCGGAGTCGGTCTTGACGAAGTACTGTGCGCCGTCGGTGTAGTAGGACTCGGTGAAGTCCACCACCTCCTTGCGCTTGTCCGTGGGTGTCATGGACGCGATCAGGGCGTCGTAACGGTTGGACTGCAGGCCCTGGATCAGGGACGCGAACGATGCCGTCTCCGGCACGAGCTTGAGGTCCATCTCATCTGCGATGGCAGCGGCGATGTCGTAGTCGAAGCCAGTCAGGTTGTTGTTCTCGAAGTGGCTGAACGGCTTGAACTCACCACTCATGGCGACGACGAGCTCACCCTTCTTGATGAGCTTGGCCTCGTCGCCTCCTCCCCCGCCAGAGCCTGAACAGGCTGTCAACGCCAGTGCGCAGACCAGGGCGGCCGCGGCAGTGCGGGCATGCTGTCGAATCTTCATGAGCGGTCACTCCTTGTGTATCGGGGCGGGCTTATCCCACGCCTGAAATCCACCACCACGCAGGTCGTGACACGTGCGTCGAGGCGGGTGAATGCCCTCAGGCGCAGCAGATGACGTTTCGACCCTACGGAAAATGGGGTCAAGTGGAGAACTCCGGAGCCGTTCCGTTATCAATCCGTTACCACTTTCGCGCCCTCGGGTGCCACACCGAATCAGGGGCCGCAGTGTCTCCGACAGGGCCGGGAGCCACTGTTTGAGCCCCCGTTGTTCGACCTGTCGCCATGAGCACAATCGTTCAGGGAGACCCGGCCGGCACGGGCAAGTGCTCAGGTGTGAAGGGCGAGCTGCTCGGCGAGGGTTCCGTGGCGGACCACCACGACGTCGTCGAGATCGAGCCACTCGGCCATCAGTCGAAGCTCAGCGGCCAACTGGGCTGCCGTGTCGGCAGGTGCATCCGGCTCCGCCCACGCGGATTGGACCAGGAGCCGGCCGGAGGCCCGGTCGGCCTTGAGATCGACGCGCGCGACCAGCGTGTCACCCAGAAGGAAGGGGAGCACGTAGTAACCGTGGACGCGCTGCGCGGCCGGCGTGTAGATGCCGATCCGGTAGTGGAAACCGAAAAGCCACAGCGCTCTGCTCCGTTCCCAGACCAGCGGGTCGAAGGGACTCAGCAACGCCCTCGCATCCACCCGTCGGGGCAGTGCTGCCTCGGCATGCAGGTAGGCCCGGGTCCCTTCAACGGAGATCGGCAGTAAAGTTCCCGTCTCGACCAGTTCCTCCACGGCCCGCCGGGTTGGTACCACCTTGAGCCGCCAGTAGTCCGCCAGACACTTGACGGTGCCCAGTCCGTGCGCACGTGCAGCGATGGCCACCAGTTCGCGATGGGCATCCTCGACTGAGGGTGTGGGTGCGTCAACCACCGCCGACGGCAGCACCCGTTGCGGCAGGTCGAAGAGCCGCTCGAACTGCGTCGTGCGCCCAGCGGTAGCGATCTGTCCCGTGAAGAACAGGAACTCACACACCGTCTTCACCACGTTCCAGTTCCACCCCCAGTGCTCGCGGAGCGCACCCGGGTCGTGGCCGAGGCCGAGCGTGAGCTGGCTCGGCGTGACGGGCCCCCACTCCCCGATGGCCTCCAGCACCTCCCCCACCACGCCGGCATGGTGCGTCTCAGCGCGCCGGATGGAGCCCCATGCCTCGCGGGAGTACGCCTCCATGCGCCAGCGGAACAGCGGATGCAGTTCCACCGGGACGAAGGACGCCTGGTGCGCCCAGTACTCGGTGATGCGGCGCGGCCGCTCCTGCGAGGCACGCGTGAGCAATTCCCGGTCGTAGGAGCCGAGCCGGGAGAACAGCGGCAGGAACTGGCTGCGCGACACCACGTTCACGGAGTCGATCTGCAGCACGGCCATGCGCCGGATGGCGGCATCCACCTGACGCATCGTCACCGTCGCCGGACGCGGACGCGCGAGTCCCTGCGCCGCGATTGCCACTCGCCTGGCCTGCGGCAGCGACAACGACTGTGGTGCACGCATCCTTGTGGCCATGCGCATCATTCTCGCAGCCGGCGCCGATTGGCAGCATCACTGTGGAGTGGGTGATGAAAGACCAGCACCCACTCCCCTGAGCGACGGAGCCACCCCGCTAGGCTTCTCCACCATGACCAGCCTGCAGTTCGGAGCCCACGTCGACCAGCACGACCCCATCGCCGAGGCGAAGGCGATTGGCGCCGACATCGTCCAGTTCTTCCTGGGGTCCCCGCAGAGCTTCAAGAAGCCCGAGGCGCAGTACCCGGGCGGTGCCGAGGCACTGCGGGCGGCAGCAGAGGAGGCGGGCGTCGGACTGTACGTTCACGCGCCCTACATCATCAATGTCGCCTCCACGAACAACCGGATCCGGATCCCGTCCCGCAAGCTTCTCCAGCAGAGCGTGAGCGAGGCCGCGGCTGCCGGCGCGCGAGGCGTCATCGTGCACGGCGGACATGTCACCGCAGACGACGACCCCACCGTCGGGTACGACAACTGGCGCAAGGCCGTCGACGGACTGAAACTTGAAGTCCCGATTCTCATCGAGAACACTGCGGGCGGCAACAACGCCATGGCCCGCCACCTGGAAGCAATCCAGGGGGTCTGGGAAGCGATCTCCACCTCCGACAACATCGGCTCCGTCGGTTTCTGTCTGGACACCTGCCACGCCCACGCCGCGGGTCTGAACCTGGCAGATGTTGTCGATGACATCCGCAGCATCACGGGGCGCATCGACCTGCTGCACTGCAACGATTCCCGTGACGTCGCCGGCTCCGGCGCCGACAGGCACACCGGGCTGGGCGACGGCCAGATCGGCACGGACGCCATCGCGAACATCGTCCGCCGGGCCGCGGCACCCGTGATTCTCGAGACACCCGGGGACGCACATGTGAAGGAGATCGAGTGGCTGCGCCGCCTGTGAGGTTGAATGGAGCCATGAAGGTTCTCCTGCCCGACAGCATCGAACTGGACCCGCGGATGCCCGAGGGCGTCACCGCAGTCCACTACGACAACCACTCCGCCATCCCTGAGGAGCACGTCGACGCCGAGGTGTTGGTGGACTGGGGATACAGCCGCAAGAAGCTGGCGGACGCGGCAGCGCGCCTGCCCAACCTCCGGCTGGTGCAGGCACTCTCCGCCGGCGCCGATGCGGCACTGGCAACTCCCTTCGATCCGTCAGTGGCCATCTGCTCCGGCGTCGGGCTCCACGACGGCCCCGTCACCGAGCACACCCTGGCACTCATCCTGGCCCTGCTGCGGCGGATCCCCGAGAGCCACGAGGCGCAGAAGCGGCACGAATGGTCGGATGAGCTGGGTGGCATGCAGCCGCAACGCGGCAGGAACCACATCAGCACGCTGCTCGGTGCAGAAGTGCTGATCTGGGGTTTCGGCTCCATCGGGCAGAGGATCGCCCCGGTACTGGCCTCCCTCGGCGCACGTGTCCGCGGCGTGGCCCGCTCCGCCGGCACACGCTCCGGTTTCGAGGTCATCACCGACGCGGAGTTGACCGACGCGCTCCCGAATACCGACCTGCTCGTGATGATCCTGCCGGGATCCCCCGGCACCTCCAACGCTCTCGGCGCCGAACGACTGGCCCTACTGTCCAGGCGTGCGTTGGTGGTCAACGTCGGGCGCGGCACCACCATCGACGAGGAGGCATTGCTGGGCGCGCTGCGGTCCGGCTCCATCGCGGGCGCGGCGCTGGACGTGACGGCCACAGAGCCGCTACCGACAGAATCGCCCCTGTGGGATGCCCCGAACCTGCTGCTGACACCACACGCTGCGGGTGGGCGCCCGGTGGGGGCCGACGACATCATCGTCGCCAACGTCACGGCGCTCCTCGCCGGAGAACCGCTGCGCAACCGCGAGTCCCGCTGAGGGCGGCACCCCCTCAGGCCTCAGAGCTGAGTCCGTTGGCCCGGAACAGGTTCTCCATTCCGAGAACCCGGTCCAGGGTCGCCTCATCCAGCAGGCCACGCTCCAGAACAATCTCACGGACACCACGTCCACTCGTAGCCGCCTCCCGCCCCACCGCGTCACCGGCGGCATGCCCAATCAGGTTGTTCAGGTAGGTCACCACGGAGATGGAGTTCGTCACGTACCCCAGGCACACGTCACGATTGGCCGTGATGCCGTCGATGCACCTGACACGCAGCGTGTCGCACGCATTCGTCAGCAGGGTGATCGACTCGAACATCGCTTGGGCGATGACGGGCTCCATCGCATTGAGTTGGAGCTGTCCAGCCTCCGCACCCAGGCTGACGCACATGTCGTTGCCCATCACCTTGAAGCATGCCTGGTTCACCACCTCGGGGATCACGGGGTTGACTTTGGCCGGCATGATCGACGATCCGGCCTGCATCTCCGGCAGGTTGATCTCGTTGAAGCCGGCGCGGGGTCCCGACGACAGGAGCCGCAGGTCGTTGCAGGTCTTGGACAGTTTCACGGAGAGCCGTTTGCAGGCCATGTGCGCGGACACGTAGTCGCCGGTGTCACTGGTGGCCTCGATGAGGTTGGGCGCCGCGACGCAGGGCCGCCCCGTCACGTCCGCCAGGTGCCGGATCACAACGTTGGCGTATCCGGGGGGTGTGTTCACGCCCGTGCCGATTGCCGTCGCCCCCAGATTCATCTCCAGGAGGAGCGTCCGCGTGTTGTCGATGTGGCGCAGTTCCTCGCGAATCATCTCACCGAAGGCGGTGAATTCCTGCCCCAGCGTCATCGGCACTGCGTCCTGCAGCTGGGTCCGTCCCATGGTCAGGACGTCTGAGAACTCCTCACCCTTGGCCCGCAGCGCCTCTGCCAGCAAGCGCACGGCCTCCGACAGCCTCCCCAACTTCGCGTCCAGCGCCAATCGCAATCCTGTGGGATAAGCGTCGTTGGTGGACTGGCTGCGGTTGACGTGGTCATTGGGATTGATGACGTCGTAGCTGCCCTTGGCGCAGCCGAGATGCTCGAGCGCGAGGTTGGCGATGACCTCGTTGGCATTCATGTTGGTGGAGGTTCCGGCGCCCCCCTGGAACGCGTCAATGGGGAACTGGTCGAGGCACCGGTCCTTCTGGATGATCTGGTCACAGGCCCACAGGATGGCATTGACAGTGTCGGGGTTCAGCACGCCGAGATCCCGGTTGGCTCTGGCAGCGGCCTTCTTGACTTGTGCCAGACCCTTGATGAGCTCTGGATGGTCGTTGATGGTCTCCCGGCTGAGGGTGAAGTTCTCGACGGCCCGTAGCGTGTGGATGCCGAAGTAGGCGTGTGCAGGGACCTCGCGGCTGCCCAGCAGATCCGTCTCAACTCTGGTGCTCGTCACCCTCAGGCTCCTTTGTCAGTGGGGTTGCGCCCACCGTATCGGCCCATGCCGACCGGGAGGCACGGCCGACAAGGGCGGGCGCTAGGGTGGGAGGCGTGACTCGTAGCGTTTACATTGCCTCATCGGAGCGGCAGGTCAGCAAGAGTGTGATTGCGCATGGCGTGGTCGAACTCTTCAGCCGCCAAGTTCGTACCGTCGGGGTGTTCAGACCCCTCGTGGAGACGACGACGTCCGACCCCGTCACGCAGGCGCTGCTCGGCCTCAATCCCGGTGCGAGGCAGACGCTCGACGACGCCGTCGGAGTGTCCCAGAGGGAGTTCGCCGAGGACCCCAACACCTCCATCGACAAAATTGTCGCCAAGTACACGGAGCTCGCGGCCCGCTGCGATGCCGTGGTGGTGGTCGGCTCCGACTACGACGGCGACTACTCCAGCACCGAGTTGGACCACAACGCCGTCATCGCCGCCAACCTGAATGCACCCGTCCTCTACGTGTGCAGTGCCGCCAACCGGACACCCGGGCAGGTGCGCGGCATCATCGAGGAGACCATCGAGTCCTTCGAGGAACGGCACAACACCGTGGTGGGGGTGGCCGTCACCCGCACTCCCCCTGAAGACGTCGAGGTCATGCGTGCGGCCGTGGCGCACATCCGCGACGCCGTCTTCGTCCTGCCCCACGATCCGGTACTGGGCGCACCGTCGGTGCAGATGCAGTGGGACGCCGTCGAGGCGACGCAGTGGCTCGGGAACCCGGCCTTCCTGCACAAGGAGGCCGTCACCACCGTGGTGGCCGCCATGACGCTGCCGAACCTGCTGACCCGCCTCTCCCCCGAATGCACCGTCATCATGCCCTCAGACCGTCTGGACCTGCTGCCCGGTCTCCTCATGGCGCACCATTCCTCCGCCTTCGGCCCACTGGCGTCAATCCTCCTGACAGGCGGGTTCGACATCCCGCAGTCCATCTCCGACCTTCTCCGCGGCGTCGAGATCGACCTACCCATCGGGTTCACCGAGGCCGACACGTTCGCCACCGCTTCCCGACTGCAGCGGGTCAACGGCGTTTCCACCTCCACGCCCAGGAAGCTCGACGTCGCCCGCGCACTGTTCGGCGCGCACGTTGACGATCTGGAACTCATCAAGGCCATCGACCTTCCCCGCTCCGAAATCCGTACACCCACGATGTTCGAGCACCAACTCATGCAGTTGGCCCGCTCCAACAAGAGGCGCATCGTGCTCCCGGAGGGGTCCGACGACCGGGTGCTGGAGGCCGCATCCATCGTCCTGCAGCGACAGGTGGCCGACGTGGTCATCATCGGCGAACCCGCCGTCATCAGCCGCCGCGCGACCGAACTGGGACTCAACCTGCGCGACGCCGAGGTGGTGAACCCCCACGACCCGGAGTTGTTGAATCGCTTCGCCGCCGAATACGCCACGCTGCGCGCCCACAAGGGAGTCTCCCTGGAGGAGGCCCGCGAAAAGTTTGACGACCCGTCCTACATCGGCACCATGATGGTGCATCTGGGGATGGCGGACGGCATGGTCTCGGGGGCCATGAACACCACCGCCAACACGATCCGGCCGTCGTTGGAGTTCATCAAGACCAAGCCGGGCGTGGGCGTCGTGTCGGGGTCGTTCCTGATGGCGATGAGCAACCGCGTCGTCGTCTACGCCGACTGCGCCGTCAACCCGGACCCCACGCCGGAGCAGCTCGCCGACATCGCCATCTCCTCGGCGGAGACCGCCTTGGCGTTCGACATCGAACCACGTATCGCGATGCTCAGCTACTCCACGGGGACCTCCGGCACCGGTGCGGACGTCGACAAGGTTCGGGAGGCCACACGCATCGTGAAGGAGCGCGCCCCCCAACTCAAGGTGGAGGGCCCCATCCAGTTCGACGCGGCAGTCGACGCCACCGTCGCAGCCAAGAAGATGCCGGACTCCGAAGTGGCCGGACAGGCCAGTGTCTTCATCTTCCCGGACCTCAACACCGGCAACAACACCTACAAGGCCGTGCAGCGCACCTCCGGCGCCGTGGCCGTCGGCCCGATCCTGCAAGGTCTGAGGAAACCGGTCAACGACCTGTCCCGCGGGGCACTGGTGGATGACATCGTCTCCACCATCACCATCACCGCCATCCAAGCGCAGAAGAACGACTGACAATCCCCCGAACTCCCTGAGGAAGTGCATCTCATCGTGCCCAAGCCGATCCTGCTCCTGAACTGCGGCTCGTCGTCCATCAAGTACCAGCTTCTCCACACCGACACGGAGGAGCCGACTGCAGTGGGCATCGTGCAGCGCGTGGGACAGGGGGCCAGCACGCTGGACCACGAGACCGGCGGCCAGGAGTTCCACCTGGAGCAGGACTTCGCGAACCACACTGAGGCGGTCGCGGCCGTGGTGTCGATGTTCCACGAGCACGGCCCATCGCTCGACGACGTCATCGCCGTCGGTCACCGCACCGTCCACGGCGGTGATGCCTTCAAGGAGTCCGTTCTCATTGACGAGGCCGTGATCGCCACGCTGAACGAGCTCTCCGATCTGGCCCCGCTGCACAACCCGCCGGCCATTGCGGGGATCGAGGCCGCCATGCGGGTACTACCGGACGTGCCTCACGTCGCCATCTTTGACACCGCCTTCTTCTCCACTCTTCCCCCCGAGGCCTACACCTACGCCATCGACCGTGAGGTCATGCGGGAGTACGGCATCCGGAAGTACGGCTTCCACGGCACCTCGCACCAGTACGTCTCGCAGCAGGCCGCCGAGTTCCTCGACCGACCGCTGAAGGACCTCAAGACCATCGTCTGCCACCTCGGCAACGGTGCTTCCATCTCCGCCGTCGACGGTGGCGTGGCCGTCGAGACCTCCATGGGGCTGACCCCGCTGGAGGGCCTGGTGATGGGCACCCGGTCCGGCGACGTCGATCCGGGGCTCCACAAGTTCCTCGGCAGCAAGGGCATGACGCTGGCCGAGATCGACACGTTCCTCAACAAGCAGTCCGGCATGCTCGGTCTGTGCGGCTTCACCGACATGCGCGACGTCGCCACGGAGATTGCGAGCGGCAACGAGGACGCGAAGTTGGCTCTCGCCGTGTACGTCCACCGTCTCGTGAGCTACATCGGCTCCTACATCGCCGTCCTGGGCGGGGTTGACGCCCTGTGCTTCACCGCGGGTGTCGGAGAGAACGCGGCCCACGTCCGCGGTCCTGTCATTGAGCGGCTCAGGGGCCTCGGCTTCGAGTTGGACGTCGAGGCCAACCAGAGGCGCTCGAAGGAGTCCCGCGAGATCTCGACGGCCGACTCCAAGGTTCGCGTCCTCGTGATCCCCACCAACGAGGAACTCGCCATGGCACGGGAGACCCTGAAGGTCATCGGCCTCCTGGGAACCGAGTCCACGGCCGACGCAGTGGGCCACTGACGCCTCGACTCACTCCAGGATCGCTCCCCCAGAGGCCGACTGAACGAGCTTGATGTACTTGCCCAGAACACCCTTGGTGAACTTCGGGGGCAGCGGCTCCCAGCCGACGGCCCGGCGAGTCAGTTCGTCTCCGTCCACGAGCACGTCGAGCGTGCCGGCGGAAACGTCGAGGCGGATGCGGTCGCCGTCCTGCACATACGCGATCGGCCCACCATCCACCGCTTCGGGTGCCACGTGCCCCACGCACAGCCCCGTGGTTCCTCCGGAGAAGCGGCCATCGGTCAACAACAGCACGTCCTTGCCGAGCCCCGCCCCCTTGATGGCCCCAGTGATGGCCAGCATCTCCCGCATGCCCGGCCCACCCTTCGGCCCCTCGTAGCGGATGACCACCACGTCACCGTGGGTGACCGTGCCGTCCTCCAGGGCGTCCATTGCTGCGCGCTCCCGGTCGAACACCCGGGCAGTGCCTTCGAACACATCCGTCTCGAAGCCGGCCGTCTTCACCACTGCACCGTCCGGAGCCAGGGAGCCGTGCAGGATGGTGATACCGCCGGTGGCCGCGATGGGATCGGCAACGCTGCGCAACACCTTGCCGTCCGGGGCGGGAGGGTCGAGGGCCTCAAGGTTCTCCGCGACGGTCCTCCCGGTCACCGTCATGCAGTCCCCGTGGAGCAACCCCGCGGTCAGGAGCTCCTTCATCACCACCTGGATGCCACCGACGCGGTCCACGTCGTTCATGACATAGCGCCCATAGGGCTTGAGGTTGGCGAGGTGCGGCACCTTGGCACCTATGCGCGAGAAGTCGGCGAGCGTCAGTTCAACGTCGGCCTCGTGCGCGATGGCCAGCAGATGGAGGACGGCATTGGTGGAGCCACCAAACGCCTGCACCACCGTGATGGCGTTCTCGAAGGCGCGCTTGGTCATAATGTCGCGTGCAGTGATGCCCTGTCGGAGCATCTCGACCACAGCCTCACCCGCCTGTCTGGCCATCGCATCACGCCGCCGGTCCGCCGATGGCGGCGACGCGGAGCCGGGGATGGACATGCCGATCGCCTCGGCAACGCTGGCCATGGTGTTGGCCGTGAAGTAGCCGCCGCAGGCGCCCTCGCCCGGGCAGATCGCCCGTTCGATCCGCCCCACGTCGTCCCGGCTCATCAGGCCACGGGAGCAGGCGCCCACGGCTTCGAAGGCATCGATGATCGTGACGTCCTTCTCCACGCCGTCGGACAGCTTCACGCGCCCGGGCATGATGGTCCCGGCATAGATGAAGACGGATGCCAGATCCAACCGTGCGGCCGCCATGAGCATGCCGGGCAGCGACTTGTCGCAGCCGGCCAGCAGGATGGAGCCGTCAAGTCGCTCGGCCATCATCACCGTCTCCACCGAATCGGCGATGACGTCGCGGGAGACCAGCGAGAAGTGCATCCCCTCGTGCCCCATGGAGATGCCGTCGGACACCGAGATGGTGCCGAACTCCAGTGGGTAACCACCACCCGCGTGGACGCCCTCCTTGGCCGCCTGAGCGAGGCGGTCGAGCGACAGGTTGCAGGGCGTGATCTCATTCCAGGAACTCGCGACGCCGATCTGCGGTTTGGCGAAGTCGGCATCCCCCAGCCCCACGGCTCGCAACATGCCCCGCGAGGCTGTGGCCTCCAGACCGTCGGTGACGGTGCGGCTGCGCGGCTTGATGTCTGGCTTTCCATGAGCGTCGTTGGTCATGCCCGGAGTCTATGCCAGCCCTTGCACGGGCCGGTCTCCGTCCGCGGATGGGCAGGGCACTCCCCTGAACCACCGCACCGCACCCCCATGTGCCATCCCCACAAGGGAGCCCGTTCCCCCTTGTGGGAATGCGACCAACGCCACACCCGAGGTCCGCATCAGCTTCCAGAGCCTCACCCGGGGGGATAACGTAGTCACATGGCCACAGCTTTGATCACCGGAGGCACGTCTGGCATCGGACTCGCGTTCGCACGGGAACTTGCCAGCCGAGGCACTGACCTGGTCCTCGTCGCCCGCGATGCGCAACGACTTGAAGAGGTGGCCAAAGACCTGAGAACCGCTCACGGCGTCGAGGTCGAGGTGCTCTCGGCGGACCTGTCGGAGCGCGACGAGATGGTGCGCGTCGCGAAAAGGGTGGAGTCCGACGAGGACCCCATCGACATGCTCATCAACAACGCCGGCTTCGGTCTCCACTCCACCGTTCTCGATCCCGCTGACATCGACACCCACGCCAAGGCGCTGGACGTCATGTGCCTGGCCCTGCTGGTGCTCGGCGGCGCGGCCGGGCGTGCCATGCGTGAGCGTGGCGGCGGCCAGATCATCAACGTCGCATCGTCGTCGGCTGCCATCTTCACCGGCAACTACTCGGCTGTGAAGGCGTGGGCCCGCACCTACTCCACCAGCCTCGCACTGGAACTGACGGGCACCGGCGTGACCGTGACCGCACTGCTTCCGGGCTGGGTGCGCACCGAGTTCCACGACCGTGCAGGCATCACCGCCCACAATCTCCCGGACATCGTGTGGATCGACACCGACGTCCTGATCCGCGGATGTCTTGATGACGTGGACAAGGGCAAACTCGAGTCCATTCCCACGCTCAAGTGGACAGCAGCCATGTTCCTCGCCGACCATGGGCCCAAATGGTTCACCCGCTGGTTCTCCATGAAGCTCACCAACAGCCGCAGAAAGCGCTGAGAAAGGCCACTGTGGCCAAGGACAAGGACCTGCGTGGACGGTATTCGTCCAGGGTCAACGCGACGACCCGGCAGGCAGCACAGCTCCTGCTGTTGAAGCCATACGTCTGGCGGTTGTTGCGCGTCCACGTCCATGGGGTGGCAAACCTCGACGCCCTCGAGGCACCCTTCGTCGCCTTCTCCAACCACTCGTCGCACCTCGACGCGCCACTCATCTTCGGGGCACTGCCCCACCGCCTGTCGCGCTACCTCGCCACGGGTGCCGCCGCCGACTTCTTCTACGACAAGTGGTGGAAGTCCGGTCCGATGTCGCTGTTCTTCAACGGCTTTCCCATCGACCGCGGCAAGGAGCGCAGCAAGGACAGGGCGGAGAAGAAGGCCGACAAGCGCAGCCAGCAACGGGGCATGTCCGCGACGCTTCTCGTCGACGGTGTGCCGCTGTTGATCTTCCCCGAGGGCACCCGGTCACGCACTGGGGCCATGGGCCCGTTCAAGCCGGGGGTTGCGGCGCTCTGCATCTCACGTGACGTCCCGGGCCTGCCCATCGCGCTCGTCGGTGCCTACGCCGCCTGGCCGTCGCAGCAGAAACACCTGCCCCGGGGCAGGCCCGAGGTGCACGTCGTCATCGGGCGTCCCATGCACCCGCTTCCCGGCGAGATCGCCCACGAGTTCAGCGAACGCATGCGGCGTCAGGTGCTGGAACTGCACGATGCAACCGCCCGTGCCTACGGTGCGAAGACGCTGGCCGAGTACGCCCATACCGTTGCCTTGGAAAAGGCCGTGAATACAGAAATCACCGAGCTGGCCGAAGGCGCCAAGCAACGTGCGAACAAGCAGGAGGACCGATGATCGAAGGCGTGAAGCAGCAGAAGTGGTGGGGTTGGGGCGAGGAGGGCAAGGCCTATCACCACGACGACAAGCCGAAGTTCGCGCCGTTCGTGAAGAAGATCGTCGGCGTCGACATCAACGTGTCGAAGACGTCCGTCCCGCCGTTCTCCTCCCTTGATGTGCCCGCCACCCAGCTCACCGATGAGCTGTTCGCGACGCTGGAGAGCATCGTCGGGGCCGAATACGCACAGACCGACGACGAGACTCGCGTGGTCCACGCATTCGGCAAGGGTGTCCGCGACCTCGTCCGCGTGCGTCGCGGAGAGCTCGGCCGCGTGCCGGATGTCGTGGTGTACCCCGGCAGTGAGGATGAGGTCGTCGCCCTCGTCAACGCAGCGGTCGAGCACGACTTCGTGCTCATCCCCTTCGGTGGGGGCTCCAACATCGTTGCGGCCACAGAAGCCGTTCCCGGCGAGGTCCGCAACGTGGTCATCGTCAACACGGGCCGCATGAAGAGCCTGCTGGAGATCGACGAGACCTCCGGCATCGCCCGCATCCAGGCCGGTGTATTCGGCCCCGACATGGAGGACCAGCTCAACGCGCGCGGCTGGACCATGGGGCATCAGCCCGACTCGTTCGTCTGGTCCACCCTGGGCGGCTGGATCGCAACGCGGAGCTCCGGCATGCAGTCCGACAAGTACGGCGACATCGGCGACATCGTCCGTGGTCTACGCATGGTCATGCCCGGTCAGACCCTTGAACTTCGCCCCCTGCCGTCAACCTCGTCCGGTCCAAGCGTGCGCGAAATGGTGCTGGGCTCCGAGGGACGCCTCGGTGTCATCACGGAGGCATGGGTACAGGTGCATCGCATCCCCGAGCAGCGTGAGCTGCAGGCGTACTTCTTCGCCTCCTACACCGACGGGCTGAAGGCCTGCGAGCAGATCGCCTTCTCCGACGCCAACGTGATGCTGGCCCGCATCTCCGACCCGATGGAGACGCAGTACATCATGGCCAACGGCAAGGCCTCCGGCCGCGTCGGCAAACTTGCCAGCAAGGCCATCCAACAGATGATGGTGCGCAAGGGCTGGGATCTCGAGAAGATCTGCATGTCCTTCGTCGGCTTCGAGGGCAGCGCCAACCATGTGCGCTACCACAAGGGGCTCGTCTCCAAGATCATCAAGGCGAACAACGGTATAGGCGTCGGCAAGGGTCCGGGTGCACTGTACGACCAGAAGAAGTACGACACCCCCTACATCCGCGACTTCATGCTGGACCACGGCCTGGTGGCCGACGTGTCCGAGACAGCGACGCCGTGGGCCTACACGGAACAGATCCACACCAACACCGTCGCGGCGGCACAGAAGGCGCTGGACGAGCGTGGGGTCCGGGGTGTCGTGTTCTGCCACCTGAGCCACTCGTACCACTCGGGAGCCTGCCAGTACTTCACGTTCGCAATCGCCGATGACTCCGAGGACAACCTGGTTTCCTACGACCACGTCAAGCGGGCCATCCAGCAGTCCTTCATGGACAACCACGGCACTGTGTCCCACCACCACGGTGTGGGCGAGGAGCACAGCCCGTGGCTGGACCAGGACATCTCGCCGGCAGGCGTCCACATCCAGCGCAAGCTGTTCGAGGGCATCGATCCGGGCAACAACCTGAACCCCGGCAAAATCATCCACGAGGGCCAGCCGGGCATCAGCAGCAACTCTGCCGACGCCTGAGAGTCGGACCGCCACTAGGGTGTGGACACCCTTCACGAGGCTTGGGTGTCGGATGGGTGTTCGTTGTTTCCGTTGTGTGAACGTGCCGGTGTGGAGACCTGCGCGAGGTGAGTGCTCCGGCCTGATGCACTGAGCGCCGGCTACGTTCGCGCACTCTTTCAGGGCGCCTCCTCAACTCAGTCCGCTGGCGTACTGGGCGTGTGTAGCCGGACTCCCTCGGCGTTCAGTCGACCGTCGTACGCGTCAGCAAGATCTCTCAGAGCCTGGCCGCAGTCCCCGGCGTACGAAGGCCCGTGCATCAGTCCCATCGTCTGCGGCTCCAGAGCTGCGAGCATGCGTATGTTCGGCCCCGTGGCCGGCGTCAAACAGGTCGCGCCGAAGGCGTCCTCTGCTGCCAGCGCGGGCCCGACGATATCGTGTTCGGTCAGTGCCGGACTGGCTCCGATTGCCGTGAACAGGTCTCCACACAGCAGCGTCGAGGTCGACTCTTCAAAGAACAGGCCCGCGTCCCAACCGTGAGGGACATGCGGCGTCTCCATCCGACGCATGCGCCTCGCACCGATCTCGAGGACTTCACCGTCCTCCAAGGAACGCGGGGCCCGGTCCGCCAGGTCGTTGACCGACACGACGCAACCCATTGCTCCATGAGCGATCACGGCGCGCGGAGCCGCCTGCAGCCAGAGGTTCATCGACCCATATTCGTCAGATTCAACGTGGCCGAAGGTGATCCACCGGAGTCGCTCCACTTCAATCAACTGGGAGACCGCATCGATGACCAGAGGGAACAACCCCCGTGGGCCCGTGTGGAAAAGCAGCGGCTCCTCGTCCCGCACGAGGAACTGGTTGAACATGAAGTCTGCGTCCGGTATGAACGTAGAAAGCCGAAAAATGTCCGGCGCGATCTCCGCGACCACCGTCTCCATTCCCACCTCCAAGATCACGAGCGCACACGCACGTGCTTGATGTGTGCGTCACCAGCGTAAGCAGATATTACGAGTAGAATATCGAGATCACTGGCGATCCGGAAGAGGAACCCTTATCGAATCCGCTCCGTCTGACGACTCAACCCCCACCCGCACACCCGCCATCGGCGCTGCCGCTCTCTACCAGCTACGGACCTCACGTTCCCGTGGGACCGGTTGGGTGAATGGTCCTGGGAACGGCTGGAGCGCGATTTTTACCGCGGTGGCCGTGGCGTTCGTCTGGGTCGCTGTGATCGTCCCCGAAACCATCACCACGGCCACGGCATTGACGGCTGTGCGCCTCCCGATCGAGGCTCTCGTTCTCCTCGCCGCGATTCTCGCCATTCCCGACCGGGCACAGCGCCAGAGGACAGCGGTCGCGGTGACCGTCGGAGCGCTGCTCGGGATCCTGACCATCCTCCGACTGCTGGACGCGGGATTCCACGAGGCACTGGGGCGGCCATTCAATCCGGTTGTCGACTGGGGCAACGTCGCTTCCGGCGCTTCGCTGCTCGTTGATGCCATCGGTCGTGGCGCGGCGACAGGTGTGATGGCGGCCGCCGTTGTGCTGGTTCTGGCGATCCTTGCCCTGATGCCACTGGCGGTCCTGCGCATCACCCGGATTGCCTCCGCTCGGCGACGTGGTGTGATCCGGGTCGCGACCGCACTCCTCGCCGCGTGGCTGGTGCTCACCGTCGCGGATGTGCGGGTCGGCGGATCGAAGGTGGCGTCAGCTGCGGTGGCCTCCTACGGCTGGGCGGAGTTGTCCTCGATCCCTGCGGGCCTGCGTGACCAGCACGAGTTTGCGCGCGCGACCGCCGAAGATCCACTCAACTCAACGCCCACCGATGAATTGTTGGCGGCCCTGCGCGGCAAGGACGTCCTGTTCGTCTTCGTCGAGAGCTACGGGCGGGTGGCGCTGGAGGATCCACAGCTGTCGGGTGGGATTCAGGCGCTTCTGGAAGGGGAGAACTCAAAGTTGCGGGCCAACGGATTTTCCTCCCGCAGCGCCTTCCTGACGTCGTCGACGTTCGGGGGCAGCAGCTGGCTCGCCCATTCCACCTTCCAGTCCGGTCTCTGGGTGGACAGCAAGCAACGCTACGACGTCCTGATGGCCAGCGACCGCCTCACCCTCAGCCACGCCTTCGCGAGGGCGGGCTGGCGGACCGTGGTGGACGTCCCCGCCAACACGGCCGACTGGTCGCGGCGTTCGTTCTACCACTGGGACCAGCTCTACGACTCCCGCAACGTCGGGTATGCGGGACCCCGCTTCGGGTACCCGACGATCCCGGACCAGTACACCCTGGAGGCGCTCCACCGGCTGGAGCTAGAAGCCGGCGATCGGCAGCCGGTGATGGCGGAGATCGACCTCGTCTCCAGTCATGCTCCGTGGTCGCCGCTGCCGCAACTCGTTGACCCGGGCACCACCGGTGACGGATCGGTCTACGCATCCATGCCCCAGCCTCCCGTCCCATCGGGCGTGGAGGCCACACGAGCGGCTTACGTGGCGTCCATCGAGTACTCGCTGGGCTCGGTGTTCTCCTTCGCGGAATCCTACGCGGACGAAGACACTGTCCTGGTGTTCATGGGCGATCACCAGCCGGCCACCACTGTCGCAGGAGCGGGCAGCGGCAACGACGTGCCGATCACGGTCATCGCGAAGGACCCAGCCGTCACCGAGCAAATCTCGGGGTGGGGCTGGGAACATGGTGTGAAGCCGGGCGCGGACGCCCCTGTCTGGCGCATGGACGCCTTTCGTGACAGGTTCCTCGCCGCCTTCAACTCCTGACCCCCTTGCGAGCGTGTCCATGGTTCACTGAGAGACACAGGCGCAATCGCCCGCGCCGACAGGGGACGGTTCAACATCGAGGTTGGGGTGGTCGTGAGGTTCGACAGCGTCAGGTGCGTCCATGCCCCCGGACCAGCCAGCCCACATGGGCTGACCAGAGCGCAATGACCGCGAATCATCGAACCGCGCGCATCCTACCCGTTGAGTCGTCCATCCAGACGTATCGCTACGTCCGCGCAGCCATCGCCGGGTCCGTTCTCCTGTTGTTCATGGCCGTCCTGCTCCAGATCCTCGCCGACGGCGGGGCCATTCAGGGCTCCATGAGCGCTTACTACTACGGTCCCGTCCGGGGCGTGTTCGTGGGCACACTCGTCGCCACGGGTCTTGCGTTGGTGGCGATCAAGGGCCGGCCCGGCCCGGAGGACATCCTGCTCAACCTGGCCGGCATGCTGGCGCCTGTAGTGGCGTTCGTGCCCACGCCGGTCCTCGCAACCGAGGCGCTGTGCAGGGAGGGCGCGAAGAGGTGCATCGACCCCGAGTTCCTTCCCGGCGTGGAGAACAACATGGCGGCCCTCATCCTCATCGGCCCACCGATACTCGTGTTTGCCTGGTGGACCTCAGTGCGCACAGACACCACGAGCCGCTCCGTTCGCCTCAGCCTGACGGGGGCCTCCGCTGTCTGGGTGGGCTTCGCATTCTGGTTCTTCTGGGGCCCACGCGATGCCTTCCTTGAGACGGCGCACTATCTCGCGGCAGGCCTCATGTTCGCCCTGATCATCGTCGTCGTCTGGGTCAACGCGCTTCGCACCGACCACGCCTTCCGGGTGGGAACCACCTGGGTGCACTACCGCCTCGTCTACAGGGTCATCGCGGCGACGATGGCCCTTGCGCTGCTGTCGGCGCTGGTGTTCTCCTGGGCGACCAGAGCCAACACGGATCGCACCTTCCCCCTGATCTTCGTCCTGGAGGCAGTGGTGCTGTTGCTCTTCCTGACTTTCTGGGTGGCACAGACGTCCGAGTTCTGGGATGAGGGGCTTCCCGCCGAGGCCCGGGTCTGCGCCGACTAAGTCAACGGCAAAACGCCCCCCCCAGCGGCAACATGTGGCACTGGGGAGCGTTCCTCCGGGAGGGCGAATCCGGTCAGGCAGTGGCGATGAACACGTCATCACCGAGGAAACCAGGCGTGACCCGGATGGTCCCGGCGCCCCCCTCCGGAATCATCACAACAACGTTTCCGGTGGCCTCGGCCCCTTCGTAGAGCTCGTTGGCGTTGCCGAGGTCGTCCGGAACGACCACCATGGAGTCGAACGTGTTGACCACATTGCCCGACTCGGTGACGTAGCCCACACTGACATCAAGCGGGTACCCGGGTTCAGCGGCGACGCGCTTGATGGTCACGTTGATGAGCGCATACACGGAGCCCGCGTCGGGATCCTCGTTGAACTGGTTCTCTGCCATCACCTCAGCCGTCGCATCCGGGGTGAATGAGTTCACCGTCACTTCCCATTCGGGGCTGGAGAGGGTGCTGCCCAGCGGCGCAGGGTTGGTGCGGCTTCCGCTCTCACCCGAGGCGGAGTCCTCCTGCGTCGTCTCCTCCGGAGTGGCTTCCTCGATGGTTTCCTCCGCTGGTACGTCGGTCTCCTCAACCCCTGGTTCCGTCACCTCGACAGCGGGCTCCGACACGGTCGTCTCCGGGTTGAATTCGTTCTCGAACGCATTGAAAGCAGACCCCAGGAAGGCCACCGCCCCTGCAATCGTGCCGATGATGGAGATGATGAGCGCGGCGACGGCCAACTTTTTTGGTTTGCCGTTCTGGAAGAGCGCCACGAGGGACAGAACGAACGCAATCGGGAGCAGGATCCATCCCACCAAGAACGCTCCTTCCCACACTGCAAAGATGAACCCGACAATCGCGGCAACCAACGCCACAATGGCAATGACATTGCGCGGCTTGCCGTTGCCCTGCCCGGGCCCGAAGCCAGGGGCCTGACCGTAACCCTGATCCCCACCGGCCCCCGGGCCCTGTGCGTAGCCAGCACCGTAGCCATGGTCCGGTCCCTGGCCGTAGCCGGGACCCTGCTGGGGCATCGAACCATAACCGCTCGCTGGCATGGGTCCGGCAGGTGGTTGCTGGAACTGCGGTGGGGGTCCCGGCTGGTGAACCCCTCCTGGGTGCGGGCCGATGAACTCCGGATTTCCGGGTGGAGTGGACATGCGTTTCCCCAACATTCTTGGTGAAGTATCCGACTGTCTCAGGCAGGTGCATCAGGCTTGTGCTGATCGCCGGGTCGGAA
>JBBSRQ010000040.1:0-18596 GCA_038242845.1 Propionibacteriales bacterium
CACCGGCCTCGACGAACTCCACGAAACGGGGGCATGCCCGGGTGCTCACGGCCAGGTCACCGGCGACGGCGAACGCGTCATCATAGGAACCGGACGTGGCCGTGGCCTGCGTGCACACCACACCCACCCGTCCGTTGCGGGTGGCGGCCACCGCCCGCTTGGCCGCCGGCAGGATGACCTCGAAGATGGGGATGGCGCTGTACCGCTCCCGGGCGTCGCGGAGGACCGCGGCCGACGCCGAGTTGCAGGCGATGACCAGCGCCTTCACGCCCAGACTCTCGAGATAGTCCAGTCCCTGCAGCGCGAACTGGCGCACCTCCGCGATGGGGCGCGGCCCATAGGGGGCGCGTGCTGTGTCGCCCAGGTAGACGAAGTCCTCGTTCGGGAGCTGGTCCACCAGCGCCCGCATGACGGTGAGTCCCCCGAATCCGGAGTCGAAGATGCCGATGGGCCTGTTGACGATGTCCTGCACGAGGCGCGAGTCTACGCCGCGCACGCGGCGCATTGGCGGATCGGCCGTCAGCGCCGCAGCCGTCCCACGAAGGCAAGGGCGATCATGGCGGCGCCAACGGCCATGGTTCCGGTGATGAAGTTGGAGACGCTCAGGGCGGCGAAGATCAACGGGCGCCCGGCGTCCTGGAGCCCAAGGTCCACCATGAACAGTCCGGCCTGGAGGAACACGGAGACCGCCAGGGCGACGATCCCCCACACCATCAACCTTCTGGCACCGTCGGCACCGACGTGTGCCTGCAGCATCCGGGTGGCCACCAGCATGCCTATCACGCTGCCCGCGGCCAGCATCAGCACCACACCGACGGAGCTGAGGAAGCTGTCCACCCACACGGGCGTTGCGGGGAGCGAAACTGCGCTCCTGACCACGTCGAAAAGAATCGACAACGCCACGAGACCCAGTGCCGCGAGCACGACAACAGCGTTGTGCAGGCCCCATTGTTTCGCGGGTCCGGCCTCATCTGCATCGGTCTCGAATTCCAGGTCGTTCGTCATGGCGCGCCTTTCGTGGATGCCCCTTCTCAGGGGGTGATCCAAGAGTAGGCCGGCAGGGGGATGAACCGGTGTGGTGGACAGGAATACACGCCTTTCAGGGGCGCAACAGGTGCGACTGGAGGGCATCCTCCAGCACCCATCCCAGCCAGTCGCTGACAGCCGCGGCCGTCGGGTTCGTCCGGGCATTGGCCCAGGTGGCCGTGGCCATCCTCTCCGCGCTGCCCGTCAACTCCACGTGCCACGCCACACGGAGCCCCGAGAGCGTCGTGATCCAGGCGTCGAGGTGGGTGCCGGGGACGGGGACCATGTCGTCCTCGGCCACCGCGCAGTCCGACAACACGGTTCGGCCTGCCTCCAGACGCGACCGGGCCTGCTGGCCTATGGCGTCGCGACGGAACTGGTCGGCTTCCACGGGGTCGTCCATCGCGGGTGGGAACAGCCGGGCAAGCACGGGGTTGGAGTCCAGCAGCTCCACGGGCCGCTCGGAGAGCTCGGCCGCCAACCGGGCCATGGGGTCGTCGTCCTGCTCATCAGGGAGCAGCTCATCCAGCGCCCGGAGTTGCTGTGCCACCAGCGACATGAGCACCTCGGTGCGCCCGTCGGCCCCGTCGAACTCCCAGACGATGTCGTCGGTGCTCATGCCCGCTCCATCGTTGCCCACAGCGTGTAGTTCTGCATGGCCATCACGTCATGCTCCATGGCCTCACGGTTGCCCGTGGACACCACTGCCTTGCCGTGGGTGTGCACCTCCAGCATCAACTTCTCGGCCTTGACCTGCGGATACTTGAAGTACTCCATGAACACGTACGCAACGTAGCTCATCAGGTTCACCGGGTCGTCCCACACGATCGTCACCCACTGGGACGCGAGGTCGGTCGCCCCCGACGGTGCGTCCAACACACCGACACTGGTCCCGGTTGACGGATTGCCCTGCTCGCTCATGACCCCATTGTTCCAAAGCCTGACGACAAAGTGCATACCGCTTCGTTGAAGGCCCAGACCACTAGGCTTGCGGACCATGACGACCGCGCTGCTGACGGACCACTACGAACTCACCATGGTGCAGGCCGCCATGGATGCAGGGACCGCCGAACGGCACAGCCTGTTCGACCTGTTCACCCGACGCCTGCCCGAGGGGCGGCGCTACGGCGTGCTCGCCGGTCTGGGTCGCGTGCTGCGCGGCATCGAGGCGTTCCGCTTCGACGAGGCGGAGATCGAGTTCCTGACCGGCGCCGGGATCATCAAGGACAACCTCGCCTCCTGGCTGGCCAACTACCGGTTCAGCGGCGACATCTGGGGGTACCCCGAGGGCGAGGTCTTCTTCCCCGGCTCCCCCGTCCTGTCGGTGGAGGGTTCCTTTGCGGAGTGCTGCGTGCTGGAGACACTGCTGCTGAGCATCTACAACCACGACTGTGCCATTGCCTCAGCCGCCTCGCGCATGACCTCCATGGCCGAGGGTCGCCCCTGTTCCGAAATGGGGTCGCGCCGCACCCACGAGTGGGCAGCCGTCGGAGCCGCCCGCGCAGCCTACGTCGCCGGGTTCGCGGCCACGTCCAACCTGGAGGCCGGCCGCAGTTGGGGAGTCCCCACCATGGGCACCGCCGCGCACTCGTTCACACTGCTGCACGACACCGAGGAGGACGCCTTCCGTGCCCAACTCGCCGCACTGGGGAACGGGACCACGCTGCTCGTGGACACCTACGACGAGGAGGCCGCCATCCGCAAGGGTGTCGAACTGACAGATGGGAAGCTGGGCGCCATCCGTCTGGATTCAGGTGACCTCGCCAGTGCGGCGCGCCGAGCCCGCGACCTGCTGGACGACCTCGGCGCCACCGACACCCGCATCGTCGTGACCTCCGACCTCGACGAATGGCAGATCGCTGCGCTGCACGGCACACCGGTCGACGGCTACGGGGTGGGGACTTCGCTGGTGACCGGGTCGGGACACCCGACGGTCGGGTTCGTCTACAAACTGGTGGCCCGGGCCGAGTCCGCGGACCGCAGTGCCCCCATGATCCCGGTGGGCAAGAAGTCCAAGGGGAAGAACACCCTGGGGGGCCGCAAGTTCGCGATGCGCCGCCTCGACGAGCACGGCCGCGCCGAGGCCGAGGTCATCGGCCTGGGGGTCGCACCCGCCAGCGACGGCAACGACCGTCACCTGCTGGTGGACATCGTCAAGGACGGCGAGGTGGTGGACCACTCGACCCTCCAGGATGCGCGCCAGCGCCACCTCGACTCGCTGGCCGAGCTGCCGCCATCAGCGCTGCGGATCAGCAAGGGGGATCCTGCGATCGAGACGATCATCCTGGATTCCGGTGGCCTCGAGACCACCAACCCCTACCAGGCAGCGCCCCGCCCCGCGAACATCTGAGGCCAGCCGCCGTTCAGCCGGGGAGCGTCTCCTCCTCGTTCATCACCGCAGCCAGCCGGCGCGGCAGCTCGGCCTGGAACACGTCCTCCAGCGCCATGGCCCGCCCCGTCGCATCCCCCAGTGGCACGCGCCAGTTCGGGTACTGGTCGATGGTGCCCGGCTGGTTCTGCGTCCGTCGCTCGCCGACGGCGTCGGTCAGGCTCGCCAGGAGCACCCGCGAGGGCGTCTGCAGCAGGTAGCGGTGGAGCGCAAGCATGACTTCGACGTGGTCGTCGCGGTCAGGCTCAGCCAGGATGCCGTCGTCCACGAGCTTGTCCAGCCAGGCCGACTGCTCGTTCTGCGCGATGTCCAGTTCCTCCTGCAGCGGCTCGGTGAGCAGTCCCAGGTCGTTGCGCAACCGGACGTGGTCGCCGGCGAGATACCCCAGGGTTGGGGGCAGGTCGTGCGTGGTGACCGACGCGAGGCAGTACTCGCGCCAGCGATGAGCGTCCAGGGGGCGGCCGTGGTCGTTCTCGAACCACAGTACCGAGGTGCCGAGGATGCCGCGACGCGCCAGGTACTGCCGCACCCACGGCTCGACCGTGCCGAGGTCCTCCCCCACCACCAGCGCCTGGGCGCGGTGCGCCTCCAGCGACAGGATGCCGATGAGCGCCTCGTGGTTGTTGCGCACGTAGGTGCCGTGGCGCGGCCCCAGCCCCTGCGGCACCCACCACAGCCGGAACAGGCCGATGATGTGGTCGATCCGCACGCCGCCGGAGCGGCGCATGGCCGCGGCCACCATCTCCCGGAACGGCGCGTACGCCACTTCCTCGAGTTTGTCTGGTCGCCACGGTGGCTGTCCCCAGTCCTGGCCCGCCTGGTTGTAGTCATCCGGCGGGGCACCGACGTTGACGCCCTCGGCGAAGAGCCCCGGCATGGTCCACGTCTCGGCGCTGCTGCCGCTGACGCCGACGGCGAGGTCGGTCAGGATGCCGACGGGCATCCCCACCTCTTCGGCAACGGTTTGCGCCGCTGAGACCTGCTGGCCGGCAACCCACTGCAGCCACGTGTGGAACTCCACCTCGACGGCGTGCGCGGACGCGAACTCCCGCACCGCGGCGGTGTCGACCTCCCGGTACTGCTCGGGCCATTCACGCCAGTTGTTGCCGAACTCCGTGGCCAGTGCACACCAGGTGGCGAAGTCCCGCAGGGCGGTTCCTTCCCGCCGGGCGAAGTGGTTGAACGCGATCCGACGTGCAGGAGGCAGTGCCGCCCTGAATACGAGCCGCAGGGCCTTCTGCTTGGCCTTCCATGAGCCGTCGCGGTCGATGGTTCGGTCCTGGCCTTCGACGGGCGTCACCGACGTGCGCAGCGCCCGGATCCGGGCGCGCACCCTGCCGTCGAGCTCGGCGTATTCCGCGATGGACTCCGGCCGTATGTAAAGAGGGTTGATGAACCGACGGCTGGCCGGCAGGTAGGGCGAAGGCTCCATCGGGGCTGTGGGCTGCGCGGCGTGCAACGGGTTGATGAGGACGTGTCCGGCGCCGTGCTCCGCACCGGACCAGGCCACCAGGTCGGCGAGGTCGGCGAGGTCACCGACTCCCCAGGACTTCTCCGACACCACGCTGTAGAGCTGGGTGGCATAGCCCCATGTCCGACCCTCGCCCATGCCGGCCGGGAACCCGACGTGGCCGGGGGTGATCACGAGCCAGGCGTGGTGCGTACCCTCCAGGCCTGTGACCACCAATCGGTGGTACCCCAGCGGGAGGTCCGGACCGAAGTAGAACGTGGCCTCTCCCCGTGACGCGCCGTCGATCCAACGGTCCTGTTCCCAGTTGTCGATCTGGTGCCCGTGGCGGACTTCACCCGACTCCAGTTTCAGGGCGAGCTCGACGTGTGTGCCGGCGGGCACGTGCACGTCGATGCTCACACCGCTGCCGCGCTCCACCACCGTGCAGGGGGGAAGGACACGGCGCCACTGCTGGGCGGCCACCTCCTCCAGCGCGGCAGTCCTGCGCTCGGGCGTCGAGGCGTCGATGCCCAGGGCTGCGAGGACGGCGGTCACCGACTCCTCGGAGATGTCGAGGTCTCGGCCCTTCCAGTCGCGGAACTCGAGGGCGATGCCGAAGTGTTCGGCGAGCCGAACCAGGTCGTTTGGCAGCTGGGACAACGCTTCAGTCCTTCTGGGTTACTTCTTGATGACGACGGTGCGGGCGATCATGTCGTGCAGGGTCTGCTTCTTGGCGGTGAACAACATCGTCAACGGGTCGGCCAGACCCAGCAGCGGGAGCTGCTGGAAGATGACGGCTGTCACGGCGCGGATTCCTGAGGTTTTCCAGCTGGGGATGGTACCCAGCGGGCTGCCGTCCGGCACCACCCGCAATCCGGTGATGCTTTGGCCCAGCGTGGCACCCCTGAGTGCGACCATCACTGTGCGGTAGGCGATCCACAGGATCATCACCACGAGGATGGCCAGGCCGAACGACTGCAGGACCTGCTCCGGAATCGGCGGGAGCTCGGTTTCGCCCCGGATCTGGCGGTCCAGCCAGTCCGTCAGCCACACCTGGAAGGCACTCATCACATCGGCGCCCATCACAAGGTTCTGCACGATGCTCAGGGGGATCCACAGGATGAGCGAGTCGAGGATGCTGGCCAGCACGCGCCACCAGAATCCCGCCAACCCCGGCGGACGTGTTGCCGCAGCCGCGTATCCCGCCGGGCCGTAGCCCGACTGACCGTAGGCTGACTGTGGCGCGGCCTGGCCCTGCTGCGTGGAGTAGGATCCCGACATGCCCCCGGCAGGCCTTGTCACCTGCGACCAGTTGCCGCCGTCCCAGTAACGCTCGCCCCCGGAACCGGCCGGGTCGGGGTACCACCCTGCGGGCGGGGACTCTGCGGAGAAACTCATGGCGAACAGCATGCCATGTCAGCGCCCCGATGATTTCCAGCACAGCACGCGATGGGCAACAATGACGATCAATGGAAATGCTGGGGCGCTACAGGATCACCGGACGCATAGGTGCCGGCTCCTTCGCGACCGTGTACCGCGGCCAGGACGACACCCTGGACGTGCCCGTCAACATCAAGGTGCTCGCCGACAACTGGTCCGCCAACGACGACGTCCGCGCCCGTTTCCTCGCCGAGGCACGCCTGCTGCGGCGCCTGAGTGACGAACGCATCGTGCGCGTCTACGACATCGGCACCACCGATCGGGGCCAGCCGTACTTCGTGATGGACCTGGCCGACGGCGGCTCACTGGAGGCGCTGCGCAAGCAGCCCGTCGCCCCCGGGTTGGCGCTGCGACTGTGCGCCGAGGCCTGCCGCGCACTCGATGTCCTGCACCGCAACCAGCTCGTCCATCGCGACGTGACGCCCGGGAACATCCTGCTGGCCACGGGGCACTCGGGGGTGCGGGTCATGCTGGCGGACCTCGGCGTGATGAAATCCCTGTTGGACGAGCAGCGCGACACGATGACGGCGGGCACCCCCGCCTACATGGCGCCCGAGCAGGGACGCTCCACGGAGCTGGACCAGCGCTCCGACATCTACTCCATGGCCTGCGTCGCCTATGCGCTGCTCACCGGAGGCCCACCCTTCCCGGCGCGCTCGCTGACAGAGCTGGTGGAGCGCAACCCCGCCATCGGGCCGGCACCCATCGCCCACCTGGTGGACGGCCCGCTGCTGCTCGACGAGGTGCTGTCCTCCACCCTCTACTTTGACCCCGACCGCTGGCCGCAGACGGCGCTGCAGCTGGCTGACGCGCTGGACCGGCTGGCTGATGTCATGGTGGGAGGGGACCAGTACCAGCCCCGCGGTATCACGCACTCCACCACCCACCTCGGTGTGGCCATGCCCTCGGCCCCGACGGCACCCGTCCCGTCACCGCTGGCCGTCAGCGGCGGCAACCAGGAGGCGCGAAGGTCGCTGCGCGACCAGAGCCCGACGGGGATGCTGGACAACTACATCGGGGCACGGCGATACCGACCCGTGCCGGCGCGGGAGCAACCGTCGGTGCTGATCTGGGTGTGGTTGGGTCTGTCGGTCGTGGCACTGCTGGGGTTGACGATGTGGGCCACCGTCCACTTCCTCAGCCAGTGATCGTCACCAGCGACTCGTTGTCGATTGCACCGATGCGTCGGCTGACCACCAGGGCGGCCACACAAATCACGGTCAGCGTCGAGAACAGCAACACGAAGCTCGTCTGCGAGGACGTCTGGCGTACGGCGGCCGCGTAGATGGCGCCGGCCAGCCCCGTCATCAGTGCGTTGCCCAGCCCTTCGGCCACCTGCAGGGCGGAGTTGTTGCGTCCCTGCTCCTGATGGCTGGACAGGCCCATGATGGCCACTGCGGTGCTGGGCATCATGATGCCCATCCCCAGTCCGGCGATCACCCAGCCCAGGACGCCGAGGAACAGCGGAGAGTCTCCCCAGGCGATGAACGCCACCATGGTGAGCAGGCCGACTGCGCACAGCAGCGCGCCAACAGTGATGAGTTGATCGCGTCGCAGGCGCACCCAGGGGCGGGCCTGGCTCCATGAGCCGGCGGTCCAGCCGACGCTGCCAATTGTCAGCGAGATGCCTGCCTCGAACACCGTGAGACCGCGAAGGTTCTGCAGCACCAGCAGCACGAACGCCTCAGCCGCGAAGAAGCAGCCCGCCATCAGTCCTCGCGTCAGCACCACAGGGCCGAGACCGGAGCCGAACAGTTTGACGGCTCTCGGCATCACGCGGGGCAACCCGATGATGAGGCCGACACCCCCCACGACGCCCGCGACGATGCTGAAAGCCCCCAATGGCTCCCCCGCGAGCTGGATCAGCGCAGGCGCTGACGCCACCAGCACCACCGCCCACCACCTCACCTGCTCGTGTTCGTCGGCCGGGACGAAGATGGCCTGGACGTGTCGCATGGCTGGCAGCGCCAGCAGCGCCCCGATGGCCAGGATCGGCAGCATGGCGCTGAACACCAACCGCCAGGTGATCAGTGTCATCCATGCGGCGATGGGCGGGCCGATGAAGGCGGGCAGCAGCCACACGAAGCTGAGCCCACCGAGCACGCTGGCGCGCTGGGCACCGTCGTAGGTCAGCGCGATGGTGACGAACAGTGCGAGCGTCAGCGCCCCGGCGCCGAGCCCCTGCACGAAGCGGGCCGCCAGCAGAACCCACACGCTCGGCGCGACGGAACCGAGCAGCAGCCCCGCCGCGAACAGGACATAGCCGACGACCATGGGCCTGAGTGGACCGACGCGGTCGGTCACCCGGCCTGCGAGCAGCGTCGCCAGCAGCATGCCGGTGACCATGGTCGAGAACGCCCACGCGTAGAGCTGCGGGGCCGAGAGATCCTGCATGACCGTCGGCATCGCCGTCGCTACGCCGATGGTTTCAAAGGCGATCCCGAAGATGCTCAGCACCAACCCGATCAGCAGACGGGAGCGTCCCGGTACGTGGCGCGTGGTGCCCACTGGCCCTCCGAAGTTAGGATTGGTGCATGAGTGAACTTGCCCCGGGGTCCCAGACAGTCCTTGATGAACGAACGTCCCAGGTGGAGGACGGCGATCATGAGCGATTCTCGCACTATGTCCCCAAGGACAAGCTGATGAAGGCCATGGTCACCGGAACTCCCGTCGTGGCGCTGTGCGGGAAGGTTTGGGTGCCGACACGCAACCCGGAGAAGTTCCCCGTGTGCCCGGAGTGCAAGGAGATCTGGGAGTCGATGAACCCGGGCGGCAAGAAGTAGAACGTCTGCCCGCGCCGGAACGGTTGGTCAGTAGCGGTAGTGGTCCGACTTGTAGGGGCCCTCGACGGGGATCCCGAGGTAGCCGGCCTGGACAGCCGTCAGCTCGGTCAACCGCACACCGAGCGCGGCGAGGTGCAGGCGTGCCACTTCCTCGTCGAGGTGCTTGGGCAGGGTGTGCACCCCGATGGGGTACTCGTCAGGCTTGGTGAACAGCTCGATCTGGGCCAGCACCTGGTTGGTGAACGAGTTGCTCATCACGAACGACGGGTGGCCGGTGGCGTTGCCGAGGTTCAGCAGGCGCCCCTCGCTGAGCACGATGATGGAGTGGCCGTCGGCGAACTTCCACTCGTCGACCTGCGGTTTGATGGGGTTGCGCACGATGGCGTCGGTTCCCATGAGGCCAGCCATGTCGATCTCGTTGTCGAAGTGGCCGATGTTGCCGACGATGGCCTGGTGCTTCATCTGCGACATGTGTTCTGCCGTGATGACGTGGTAGCAACCCGTGGCGGTGATGAAGATGTCGGCGGATGCGACGACGTCCTCCAGTGTGGCCACCTGGTAGCCGTCCATGGCTGCCTGAAGCGCGCAGATGGGATCGATCTCGGTCACGATGACACGTGCACCCTGCCCGCGCAGGGAGTCCGCGCAACCCTTGCCGACGTCGCCGTAGCCGCAGACCACGGCCACCTTGCCGCCGATGAGGACGTCGGTGGCGCGGTTGATGCCGTCGATGAGGGAGTGGCGGCAGCCGTACCTGTTGTCGAACTTGGACTTGGTGACCGAGTCGTTGACGTTGATGGCGGGAAACAGCAGGGAGCCGTCGCGGGCCATCTCGTAGAGGCGGTGAACACCGGTGGTGGTCTCCTCCGTGACGCCGATGAGGCTCTCGGCGACGGCTTCCCAGTCCACCTGGCAGTGCAACTCACGCAGCGTGGCCTTGACCACGAGGAACTCCTCGGAGTCCGCGGGCTCGTCGCCGGGGACCTCTCCTGCACGCTGGGCTGCGAGGCCCCGGTGCACGAGCATGGTGGCGTCGCCGCCGTCGTCGAGGATCGTGTTGGCGAACTCGCCGTTCGGCCACTGCAGGATCTGGCTGGTGCACCACCAGTACTCCTGGAGCGTCTCGCCCTTCCAGGCGAAGACCGGGACGCCCGCCGGGGACTCTGGCGTGCCCTCGGGTCCGACGGCGACGGCTGCGGCCGCGTGGTCCTGGGTGGAGAAGATGTTGCACGATGCCCACCGGACCTCGGCGCCCAGCGCCACGAGGGACTCGATGAGGACGGCGGTCTGCACGGTCATGTGCAGGGAGCCGGCGATACGGGCGCCGGTCAGGGGCTTGGAGGCGCCATAGCGCTCCCGCATGGCCATGAGGCCCGGCATCTCATGCTCGGCAAGGGTGATCTCCTTGCGTCCGAACTCGGCCAGGGACAGGTCTGCTACACGAAAATCCACGACGCCAGCCTACCTGCAGAAGACGTCACCACCGCCCACCCGAGTCGGCCACCACACCTGGTGCCAGACGTCCGCCCCGCAGCACCGACGCCCCGCGGGCGTCCCCCCGCTCAGTCGTCGGCGATGTCGTGGGTGGCGGCGATGTGGGTCAGGGCCAGGTCGTAGCCACCGAGCCCCAGTCCCGCGATGACGCCGGTGGCGTACGGGGAGACCACCAGGTGCTTGCGGAAGTCCTCCCGGGCATGCACGTTGCTGATGTGAACCTCCACCACCGTCGACACCTGCGCGACGGCGTCCGCAATGGCGATGGACGTGTGCGACCACGCGGCCGGATTCAGCACCACGGGGATGGCGCCGTCGGCTGCCTCGCCAAGCCAGTCCAGCATCTCGCCCTCGTGGTTGGTCTGGCGGACGTCGACGTCCAACCCCAGCGCACTCCCGGTGGCGCGCAGGTGGTCCGCGAGCTCGGCGAAGGTGGTGGCGCCGTAGATCTCGGGCTGACGGAGTCCCAGCCGCCCGAGGTTGGGTCCGTTGAGGACAAGTACTCGGGTCATGGCTGCGTCTCCTGTGTGGTGGGTGGCTGGCGGGGTGTGAGGTCCGGATCGTAGATGTCTGGTTCGATGTAGGACACGGTGACGTAGGGGACGGCAACCCGGACGGCGGCCTCAGCGCGGTTGATGAGGTCGGCCACCTCCTTGGCCGAGTCCGCCACGTCGACGGCCACCTTGGCGGCCAGCAGGATCTGCTCGGGTCCCAGGTGGAGCGTGCGGAAGTGGATCACCCGCTCCACACCGTCGGTGCTCTCGAGTGCTTCACGGATGCGTTGCTGGTCCTCCTTGGAGGCTGACTCCCCCAGGAGCAGCGAACGTGTCTCGATGGCAAGGATGATGGCCACGACCACGAGGAGCACGCCAATCATCGCCGTGCCGAGCACGTCGAAGAGCAACTGCCCGGTGAGCAGTGTCAGACCCACGCCTGCCAGGGCGAACGTCAGACCCAGCAGCGCGGCGACATCCTCAAGCATGATGACCGGGAGTTCGGGAGCCTTCGACGTCCTCACGAAGCCGAACCAGCTCTGCTCACCCTTGATCTTGCCGACCTCCTTCAGCGCGGTGCGCAGGCTGGCACCCTCGGCCGCCATCGCCAGCACCAGAACCACGAGCGGCACCCACCACCACTGCGAATCGAGGATGCTGTTCTCTGCGTGCGCCGGGTCTGACAGGTCCTGGAACTTGTGCCACGCCTCGTAGAGGGCGAACAGACCACCGAGCGAGAACAGGACCACCGACACAAGGAATCCAGCGAGAAACCGGGATCGGCCGTAGCCGAACGGATGTTCGGCGTCCGCCGCGCGCTTGGCGTTCCTGCCGCCCAGCAGGAGCAATGCCTGGTTGCCGGTGTCGGCAACGGAGTGGATGGCCTCGGCCAGCATCGAGGAGGACCCTGTCAGGAGCCAGGCCCCGAACTTGGTCACCGCGATGACACCGTTGGCCGTAGCAGCAGCCAGGACTGCCTTGGTCCCGCCCTCAGTACTCACGGGAGTGAGTCTGCCAGCGGGCGGGGTTACGTCGCCAGCCCCACGCGAAGATAAGCCGCTGCATATCTGCCGTACTGGAGCAGCGTCACGTAACGCTCCACGTCAGTGCTGGCCAGGGACGCGTCCCCGGAGCTGATGCGGCAGACGCGAACCCCCACGGCATCGGCGAGTGCGGTGAGGCGCCGCGGCACCTCGTCCAGGCGGTCCGGGACCTTGTCGTCGTCCAGCAGGAGCAGGACCGGGACCGTGTCACCACCCGATTCGACGGGGTCACTGAACGGATCCCTCGGCTGCACCGCCCGCAGGATGGTCTCCAGTTCGTCGGCGTCGGCGGCCAGCGCCGGCCTGCCCGTTGCCCGCCGCAGGGCTTCGGCGATGCGGCGCGACGCGCGACCCGCCAGGGTCGTCCCGCCCCACACCAGTGGCAGGGCGTCCGCCAGGCCGATGGCGATGCCCTTTGCGGGGTTCGCGCCCAGGTCCTTGCCGGGGGCACAGGACTCGGCCACCAGATCGGCGGCGTCGGCGACGTGCCCGGTGTTCACGGCTGGTCCGAGTTCCAGTCGACCCAGCAACTCCAGCACTGCGACGGCCGCAGCCATCGGGTCGGCCTCCTCCACGGGGACCAGCGTCGTGGCATGCGACGAACCGGCAGCGGCGAGCTGCGACGACGTCGGAGCGGCCACGATGAGTGTGGCTCCGCGCCGCGCCGCCTCGTGCGTGCAGGCGACCTCCCAGCCGCGGGCGTCGTTCCCGCCGAGCGCCACCACGAGGTCCAGCGGCCCCACCCAGGCGGGCAGCGTGGGGCCGGGCCAGGCGAGGAATGGTACGGGGCAACAGGGTTCCAGCACGGCCCGCACCAGTCGGGCCTCAGCCCCGAGCACCAGGACTCCGCGCGGACGATCAGCACGCTCGAGCGTGCCCACGGGTTCGGACAGGCAGGCACGCCGGACACGGGCGCCCGTCTCTGCGAGCCGTCGCAGCTGGTCGTCATGCATCAGGTCGGGGTTGTCCAGACGGGAGTCGTCGAACTGAGGGATGCGCATGGCTCAGCCCTCCTACAGCGTGCTGCGAGCCTGGTCGATGAGCAGGACCGGGATCCGGTCCCGCACTGGGTACGCCAGACCGCAGGCCTCGCTGGTGCACACGAGTTCCGCCGCGTCGTAGTCGACGGCGAACTTCGCGTGGCACGCCGGACAGGCCGCGATGGCCAGGAATTCCGCGGACAGGTCCATCTGGTGTTCACTCATGAACTTCACTCCTTCTCGTCGATTCCATCTCTGGTGTTCTGCACGATTGTCAGTACCTCATCCCGCAGCGCAGTCATGCGCTCGGGGTCGCCCGCCTCCACGTTGAGCCGCAGGAGCGGCTCGGTGTTGCTGGTGCGCAGGTTCAGCCACCAGTCCTGTTCCCGATTCTCCACCGTGAGGCCATCCGTCCAGTCCTGGACACCACGCCCCTCGAAGGCGGACGCGACGGCGTCCTGGCAGGCACCCCCGTCGGTCACCGTGGAGTTCAGCTCACCGGAGCGGTGGTAGGTGTCGTACGCCTGCGCCAGGTGCGACAGCGGCTGGCCCGACGCACGGACCATCTCGATGACGTGGAGGGCTGCGAGCATGCCGGTGTCGGCGAACCAGAAGTCACGGAAGTAGTAGTGGGCGGAGTGCTCACCGCCGAAGATGGCGTCGTGCTCGGCCATCAGCGCCTTCACGAACGTGTGGCCCACGCGCGACGTGATGACCTGACCGCGACCGGCGACGGCCTGGGCGACCGCCCAGGAGGTGATCTTGTTGATGACGACGGTGGCGCCCGGCTCCTTCGCCAACTCCGCCAGGGCGATCATGGCGGTGATGACGGACGGGTCCACCACTTCGCCGCGCTCGTCGATGATGAAGCAGCGGTCCGCGTCACCGTCGAAGACCAGACCGAGATCGGCGTCATGGCCCATGACCGCGGCCCGCGCATCCAGGAGGTTCTCCGGCTCCAGCGGGTTGGCGGGGTGGTTGGGGAAGGTGCCGTCAAGATCCAGGTACAGCCCGATGACCTCCAGGTGCCGGCCTGCGAGCGCTTTGGTGACCGTGTGGCCGGCCATGCCGTTGCCGGCGTCGATGACGACCTTCAGCTCGCGGCCGTCTCCGGTGGGGACGAGCTCGGACAGCTTCGCGGCATAGGCGTCCAGCGTTTCCAGCGTGCGGAACCCTCCGGCGGCAAGCTCACCCACCTCGATGGTGTCGGCCAGGTCCCGGATGCGCGCGGTGAAGTCGGGTGCCACGGGGCGGGCGTTCGCGAGGCAGAACTTGATGCCGTTGTACTGCGCCGGGTTGTGGCTGGCGGTGAATTGCACGCCCGGCAGGGACAGCCATCCGGATGCGAACCAGAGCTGGTCGGTGGAGGTCAGCCCGACGTCCACCACTCCCGCGCCGGCGCGACGTGCTCCGTCGGCAAAGGCTGCGGAGAGCTCCTCGCCACCGGCGCGCATGTCCCGGCCCATGACGAACTCCTGGCCGGGAAGTTCCAGCAGCTCCACGAAGGCGACCCCCAACTGGCGGGCCCCGTCGGCGTCCCATTCGGGTGAGTCACCCGTGAAGACTCCACGGATGTCATTGGCCTTGAAGATTCCCGGTGTGAGCACGGGGGAAGCCTAGTCGAGAGTCCCCAGCAGGCGCAGATGTCCGGCCCGGCGAACCACCTCTGGTTCGTGGGGCAGGGGGACGGCCACCGGTTCCGGTTCGTCGTGGCGCAGGCCGATCTCCCGGACGGCGTCTGCCAGTGCCAACAGGTCGTCGGGCGGCATCCGGACGGGCACCGCATCCTCGAGTGGCAGGCGGATGACCTCCCACCCCCGGGGAACGCTGGTGCGCCGGGCATGCTCGGCACACAGGTCGAAGGCGCCGGGGATGTGGACGGCGGCGAGCGGACCCAGCACCACTGTGGAATCCACATAGGCAAAGGTCATGGTCGCCAGCGCGGGCGACAGGCAGGCTGTCCGGGTACATCGACGCACGCGATGAGGCTACCGGCCAACTGGCTAGAGTTGCGACATGCCACGCAGCAGGGATCGACATGGTCGCGGAATCCGGGGTCCCCTCGCGCTCCCCCACACCTGGTCACCGCGGCCGGTGCCCTTGCACCGCCCCAGCCGCTCCGACTTCTTCACGGACTGCGTCACCGATGCCATGTCCGCGATCGCTGCCGTGAACCCCTCCGCGCTCGACGGGATCCTGGTGGGGGTGGAGGACGTGCCCCAGTGGTCGCCCACCTGGGCGGCCGACCGCGTGCCCATGTCCGCAGGACTGGAGAGCAGTGGCTCGTCGAAGGCGCAGGTGGTGCTCTACGAACGCCCGCTCGAGCATCGCGCCGCCACCCGCGAGCAGTTGCGGCGGCTCGTCCACCGCACGATCGTCGAGCAGTTGAGTGCGCTCACAGGCACCAGCCTGCAGGAACTCACCGGCGTCGAGGACGAGTGGGACGACTGAGAGGGCCTATCCGAGCACCGCACCCACAGCCCACGTGAGCACGGGGGCGATGGCCAGGGCGGGCAGCATGTCCGCCACCCTGATCTGACGGATCTCCAGCAGCCGCAGGCCGAGCCCGATGAGGATGACGCCGCCCGTGGCCTCCAGCAGATCCACCTGCGCGGGGGCGAGGAACCCACCGAGCAGGAACGCGGCGAGCGTCATGCCTGACTGGATGATCCCAACGGCGGCCGCGGAGAACAGCACCCCCACCCCGAGGCTGGCGGCGAAGGCGATGGACGCGAACCCGTCCAGCACGGATTTCACGAGCAATTGCTGGGACCCGAGCCCGAGGCCATCGGAGATGGACCCCATGATGGTCAGGGGTCCGACGCAGAACACCAGCACCGGCGTGATGATGCCCTCCACGAAGTGCTGCGACCCGTCCCGCGCAAACCGTCCCGTGAGGTGTTCCGCACCACGCTCCAGCAGTTCGGTGAGCCGCAACCAGGATCCCAGCAACGCTCCCGGCAGCAGCGCACCCAGCACCACCAGCAACCCCACACCACGCCCCAGCCCGGCCGAGACGGCGTCGCTGCTCATCGAGGCACAGGCGAAGATCCCGATGACGATCGTGACGAGTCCGAGGCAGTCGGTCACCAGAGAGCGGGTGCGCTCCGGCAGCCGGTTGCCAATGAGCAGCCCGAGGGACGCGCCAGCCAGGATGGTGGCCACATTGATGAGCGTGCCGAAGCCGATGAACACGATGGGCAGGCCTGTCACACCCTCAACGGAGGGTGGGCACGATCTCGGCGTCGACGGGCCGGGGTGGTGCGCTCGCGGTGGAGGACAGCGGGATGATGCTGGCCCCGCCGGAGGACTCAGTGATGGCGCCGAACAGCGCCTTGGAAGAGGTGACGGACACCATTTGGCCCTCCGGCGCAGTGGCCATCAATGGGACGGCGAGGGTGGTTCCGGCAGGAATCCGATGCTCCTCCACAACTTCCTGTCCTTCGAGCTCCCCGACCGGTGCAGTGCTCACTCTGACGGTGGACTCCCCATCCCCGGGATTGGACAGCTGTAGGACCCCACCGGCCGGCGCGAGGGCACCGAGCTGGGATGACAGGGCCACGGGGGCAGCGAAGGCGGGATCCGTGCCGCTGCCTGTGGCGAGGCCGACGGCCACCTCCACGTCGGAGGTGACGCGGAGTCCGGTGGCCTCACCTGCCAGCGAGGCACCGAGTTCAACGCTCATGGTGGTGTGGGCGGGCACGGAGATGTCGGTGCCACCCTCCGGCTGGTAGGCGGCGGTGGCGCCGTGCGCGGTGACCTGGACAGTTGCCCGTTCGGTGCCCGGGTTGGTGACCAGCAGCGAGGCGACGGTGGCGCCCTCCGGGATCCCGGGAAGCCAGTGCTGGGTGCCGGGCAGCGACGACACCTCCGCCTCCAGCACGCCCGGTAGCTCCGTCCTGGCCACGACGGTGGCCCGCCCTCGGCTGGCGCGGTAGTACACGCCCACGGGCCCGTATTCGGCGACGAGTACCGACAACGCGATGGTACGGCTGGACGTCGGTGCCACGGCAATCCCCCGGGCCCCCAGCGCCAGGATTTCACCACTGGCGCCATACAGCGTGAGGTCCACGACTGCCTCGGACGCATCGGGGTTGACGATGATCAGGTCAGTACCCTCGGCGCCCGGAACCAGCAGGGTCCCCTGGGAACGTGGTGGCCCGCAGGGCACCCAGGCGCGGGTGTCGGCTCCGGTGGCCAGGACGCCGCCGAACAGCGACGTGCCCCCCCGGATGACCGCCGGTGCCCGGAAGTCGGCCGTGAGTGTTGGGCCCGCGGCCGCGACCTCCTCCCCGCCGAGCGCAGAGACTTTGTCGGCGCCGTCGACGAACAGCACGCCACTGTCGGTGATGGGCGCGCAGACGAGTTTCGACGACACCGGCGGTACCACTTCAAGGGTGCGCGGCAACGGAGTGGGCCGCACGAGGGTGAGCGAAAGGCCACCCCCGGCCAGTGCCAGGAGCAGAACCAGCGGGACAAGGGTGCGTCTCATTCGCGGACCCTCCGAGCGATGGTGGCACTGCCCAGGGTGGGTGCCAGGAGGGTAAGGATGAGCAAGCTCATGGCGACCTGCCACCCCAGGGCTCCCCAGGTGCGGTGCAGGCCCCACGTCACGTCGCCGCCGACGCCTTCGGGCACCGTGAACGTCACGGGTGGCCGGTCGGGGCTCGGCTCCAGGTGCACGTCGTTGATGCTTGCCCACCAGCGGGGGTCGGCGTCCTCCGCCAGAACGAGGTGGCGCGGTCCTTGGCTTGCTTTCAGGGTGCCGTCGATGACTGGCGTGCTGGTACCGGAGCCGACGACGCGGGCCCGGCTCGGGAGTCCGGCCACCGTCCATACCACCGCATCCTCCCGGACTGCGGCACGGGTCAGTCCCGGAGCGTTGCCCACGCTGGCCAGGTCCTCCTCGCTGAAACCGCCCATGTAGATGTGGCTGACCCCCAGGGTCGTGAGTCTCTCCCCCAGGTCCTCGGGCACCACGGCGGCCCCCAGTGACTGGACGAGCAGTCCGAAATCGTCGGCGAAGGTTCCCGCAAGCTCTCGCTCGCCGGTCCCCCACTGCGGTTGCCGTGCGTCCACGACGTTCCAGTCGAGTCCGCCGTCGTCGCGGTTCTCCAGCATGAGCACACGGGTCTCGCGGGTCGAGGCAACGACGTCGCGGACGTAGCCGGGCAACTGGCTGGTGGAGGGCCCCACCGGGCCCTGGAATCCCACCCAGGCCCAGGACCCGAGGCCCAGGGCGCCGAGCAGCACGAGCGTCGTGGTCACGGCTGTGACCGTGCGGCCGGTGGGGACCTCGTCGTCGGCATGCGTGCGGAGCCGTGCGAGCACAGGGACCAGCAACGCAGCCACGACCAGCAGGGCCCATCCGGACAGCAGGGCCCGGGCCTGACCACCGTTGGTTGCCAGCGCCACCTTGGAGGACAGCACCCCCGCCACCAGGGGGACGGCGAGACCGCCCAGCACCAGCAGGCGATGACGCAGCCTGCCCATGCGC